>JBPBQB010000174.1:0-19048 GCA_050954545.1 Janthinobacterium lividum
AGGGCATTCCGGCGACTGTCACGCTGAAAATGGACGGTCCCCGTTCTGTCTGGGCACTCGATGGAACAGGAAAGCGTGTCCAGGCAGTTCCCACGACGTACACGAATGGTTCGGTGGCATTCACAGTCGGGCCGGAATACAAGACGCTTTGGTACGAGATCGGGAAGTGAGTTGAATCCCTTCGGGTATCATTCCCCGAAGCTTGCTTCGTTACCAGTTTTGCCCGAAAGCGCTCAGAGGCGCAATCCGAATCTGGTCTCTCAGATATCTCGGAGCTTGCTCCGAGCGAGTTTCATTTAAACGAGGAGCCACGGAATAAATTCCGAGGCTGAGAAAAGCCCAGCGTCCAGGGGACGCAAGATCAGGCAATCTCCGAATCTTGTGTCGCCTCGACACTGGGCGCTTTCAAGCTTCGGAATTTATTCCGTGGCGCTTTGCATAACGCTTCTTACTAGACCCGCATAAAGTGATGATCAACTTAGCGGACGCGGTAATTGTGCTTATCCTGGTAGATATGACCGCTGGTGTGGTTCAAGTCGCCCTGAAGGTTGCGGCGCTCGCCTGCTGTGAGGCGACCGTGATCGAACCGGCGATCCAGATGCTCCTGAGCGTGAATGCGGGCATCCTGTCGGTTGAGCCGGTACTGCTCTCCCCGCGTGACCTGGCCGCTCTCGACGCCCTGGTGGATGCGTCGATGCTGGTTGGCGAGGCGCTGGTTGATGCTGTCGGCTTGAGCTGCCATCGGCAGAAGCGCGGCAGCGAATGCCGCTGTGGCAACGAGGCACTTGATGTTATCGATTTTCATAGTAGTTTGCTCATCTTTCTTCGAGTTCTCGTCTATCTTTGTTAATAGATCGGGCCGCTTTCTCAGCGATATTTCCATGACGACACTCCCCGCAAAAAAGTTCACTGCCTATTATTCTCAATCCGCTTGAAGGACAACTTATTCTTGAAACTCTCTTTACGCCGTGCTTTTACTCTGATCGAGCTGCTTGTCGTGATCGCAATAATCTCGATCCTCGCCGCACTTTTGTTTCCCGTCTTTTCTAAAGTCCGCGAAAATGCCCGGCGTGCCGTCTGTCAGAGCAATCTCAAGCAGATTGGATTGGCGTTTGACCTGTACACCCAGGATTATGACGACACCTACCCCTGCGATACCAGCGATATGGGACTCTGGCAGGGCCGGCATTTCCGCTGGCCGCTCATGCCCTATCTGACATTAAGACAGAAACAGACCGCCGACAGCTATTTTTCGACCGGTGGCCCCAACACCGCCGCGTTCCTGCATTGTCCGTCAGACACATCCGGCGGCTTCGATAACACGTCTTATGCCTACAGCGCAGCGTTTTATCTGAGCAATGCCGGCAGCATCTCCGACATCAACTGCCTCTATCCCGCACCCTGCACCGGCCCCTCGCCGGTCATTGCGGCCCAGACACTCGCGCAAGTCATGTTTCCTTCGCAGAAGATATTGGTGGGGGAGTGGGCCGACAGTCACGACGGCCTGAATGCCGGAGGGTGGTGGACCAATAATTTGGCATCCTCCCGCGACTATCTCTTTGCCGACGGACACGTCAAGTATCTGCGCTCGTCTGTTATGTCCGGCTGGCGGACCTACGCCGACGGCTACCCAGACCCAAACGTCACCCCCGGTGGAGTCGGGGGCCGGGATGTGAACTAATCCCCACCGCCTCCTCCGCCACCGCCGTCTCCGCCACTGCCTCCGTCACCCGCGCTGCCCGAGTCTCCACCATGTCCGCTGCCCGAGTCTCCGCCATGTCCGCTGCCCGAGTCCCCACCATGCCCACCACCATCATGGCCGCCGTGGCCGGTGTGCCCGCTGTGAGTTTCGGCAGTGCCGATGTCGCTGCTGAATCCATCCGCATTGCCAGCTCCATCATCCCCATACTGTGTGCTGCGTTTTCGCTTAGCACTGATGATAGTGACGATTATCGCTATGACCAGCAAACCTAGAACGATCCCATCTACTATGCCCATGCGTGTTTTCTCCTTGACGCTCGTGTTCTGCCTTCACTGATTGAGACACGCCGGACACCAGATGGTTGCATCGAAAAATTAGGCTCCCATGACAGCGCGGAGGGCGCTGTCGGGGCCACATAAAATTATCTCCGAGTCAGGAGGCAGGGGCAGAGTGAGGCTGGAGGGCGGCTGAACAAGGCTATTGGGGAGGCGGTAGGCGAGCACCCGAATTCCCTGGGCACGCCAGCCCCCGACTGTGGCCGCAGTCAGCCTCTCGGGGGCGACATACCGGCCTGCGAGGAAGAGAAGATCGCCGAGTGGGAGAGGGCGCAGGGCCAGTTCATCGGTCGCGGCACCGACAAAGGCGCTGACGGCGGCCTGGGAAGCTGAAAGGGCCTGATCGATGCCGAATGTTACGGGGATCTGATCAGCCAGGGCATCGTCGAAGATACGGGCTACTGTCGTGACCTGTGGATTCAGGCGGCGAGCATGGAGACAGGCCTGGACATTGGCGAGGTCGTCACTCGTGACCGCGAGAAACGCAGACGCCTGGGAAACCGAGACGCGTTCTAAGTTATCGGGCAGGGAAGCGTCCCCCGCCAGCACCGGGGCGCGGGACCGCAGAGCCTCAGCAAAGCGTGGGCGGGGAGCCAAATCCAGCACGGCGACTTCTAGACCCAGATCGCAGAGATACACTGCTACCCGGTACCCGAGATTGCCGAGCCCCGCGACCACGATATGCCCGCGCATCCGGCCCGCTTTGCGGCTCATTGTCTCGTCCAGCCGTTCGGCAGTCGCGACCGCCGCCAGATAAGAGAACAAAATCCCCAGCAGTGCCCCGCCGGTCAGCATGATGACGCAGCCGAAAAGCTTGAGCCAGTCAGGAGTATCTTTGAGACTGATGTCGCCATAGCCCGTCGTCGAAGCGGTCGTGATGACAAAGTACACGGCATCGACAAGGCTCAGATGGAGTGCATGGCGAAACACAAACACCGCCGCGATCAAGATCGCCGTCAGCCCGGCTGCGATCCGCCAGAGCCGTGTCGGTGGACGAGTCGGCAGCGAGAGTGGCTTCCTGCGCTGCTTTCGGCCTTTGGTCTTGGTCCAGCCTGCATTGCGCGTGACCGCTCTTAATACCGACTCGCGCGGTCCGCCGATCAGTATCTGCTCCCCGACGTCAAACGGCGTTTCTGCGGCGTCTCCCGCGACTGCCTGCCAGTGCGCTCCGTCGCTAGACCGGGCCAGAGCCGCGCAACCGAAACGGGCTTTGACAGTGGCAGCATTGAGGCCGGACAGCGGCGAACCGGTCCGAAGAGTCATCCGGCACAGCGGCACTTCGCCGTCGCCGAGCCGTAGCGTTTCCCGCACTTCGTCCCCGCAGGCCGCCGCCACGAACGCTGGTGCGGCCAGCGCTGAAACGCTGTACGCCCGCCGGACATTGCCGCCCTGTTCAAGCTGATCGGCAAACAGGGCATCGAAAGCCCGCAGAACCACCGGGACACCCGGCGCAGCTTCCCGCGCGGCGACCACCGCATGAAGGTTGTCCTGATCGCTGTCCGAGAGCGCCAGCAGGCACGCCGCTTGGTCCAGACCGGCAGCCCGCAGCGTCATCGCATCCGCTTCCAGCGGCGCTTCCTTGACCTGAACACCCTCACCGAGACGCGGCAGCAGCGTTTCCGTTTCTCCGCGCAGCCGGATCACCGTAACTGTCGCCCGCCCTGCCGCTAGTGTCCGCGCCACCCGCACGGACAGGCGGCTTAGCCCCCAGATCACAAAATATTTGCCGGACAGCATAAGTGGTTAGTGTCCACGTACCTGCGTCGCATAAAATTGGTTGATTTGCTGGATCAATTCGGTCGTCGTGACAGCAAGCAATGCTTCAGGTACAAAGTGCCACGTTCCACGTCCTGATTTTGCTTCTCTTTTTGTATAAAGGCGACGCCATGCCGGATTGCGCTTGATCTCAATATTTTCCTTGAAAACGATCGCTACTCCCGGCTCCTTATAGATAAGTGGCGTCTTGAACAGGCGATTAGGAAAAAATCGGTATTCTGCAGTCCACGGACGTATTTGTGTGATTTCATCCCACTTCAGCAATCCATAAGGATTACCTGCTGCATTTGCGAGTATCCCATTTTTCTCAATCAAAAAAGCAGGCTGCTCATGAGGCAAATTTCGCCAGTAGCACAGGATTACGGCTCCACACCCCGGTGGCAAGGTTGAAGTTGTCCCTCCCAAAAAAATAGTGAAGATAAGAGCGTAACCAATTGGAATCCATGAATGACGGAACAAGTCTAATAAGACGAAATAGGGGAAAATGCTGCCGATGGAAAAAGCAAGAAAAAGCAATAGGAAGTAGAAAGTTCGCTTCCTAACCATTAGGCGATTGTAACCAATCGCGACACTTTTTGCGGCTTCCATCTTTGATCTCCTATTCTGCGATGTTGCATAATTCCCCAACCATGCCATAAATGGCATGGCTACACGGCGCAGACGCCAAGAAGTACCGCTTCGCGGCACTCGGAATGGTAATTGTAGGGCTTGCCCCTACCCTCCGAAAAACGAGATAGATGCGGTCAAGCAAGAGGGCAGGGGCAAGCCCAGCCCCTACACAGAGGCCTTTTTCCCAGCCCCGCGAAGCGGTGCTTCGTGGCGTCCTCGCTCAATAGCCATACGTTGAAACGTATGGCTCTCTGACTAACCCACCGCCCCAATCAATTCATTCACGTCGCTGATGTCGTTTTCTTCTAAGTAGTGCTCTAGCCCGGAAACAATGTGCGTTGCGGCAGTAGGATTAACGAAGGTTGCGGTGCCGACGGCGATGGCGGTGGCTCCGGCGAGTAGGAATTCGATGGCGTCGGTGGCGGTCATGATGCCGCCCATGCCGATCAGCGGGACATTTGGGAGGGCGCGGTGGACTTGCCAGACGCAGCGGAGGGCGACGGGCTTGATGGCCGGGCCGCTGAGGCCGCCGGTGATGTTGGCGAGGCGGAACTTGCGCTTCTTGATGTCGATAGAAGTGCCCAAAAGAGTGTTTATGAGGGAAAGTGCATCGGAACCGGCGTCGACGGCGGCGCGGGCGATGGGCACCATGTCGGTGACATTGGGGGAGAGCTTGGTGATGAGTGTCAAATCGGTCACTTTGCGGACTTCTCTTATCAGCTCAGAGGTCAGCACCGGGTCGACGGCGAAATCGCAGCCATGTTTGACGTTGGGGCAGGAGATGTTGATCTCCAGTCCATGAACGCCGCCGGCAGCGGTCAGCTTCTCGGCCAAGTGTACGTAGTCAGCGACTTCGTAGCCGACCAGGTTCACAATGATGGGGACATCGTACTGACGCAAAAACGGCAGCTTCTCGGCGATAAAGCCGTCCACGCCGCTGTTCTGCAGACCGATGGCGTTCAGCAGCCCGGACGCCGTTTCGACGATGCGCGGGGTCGGGTTGCCGAGACGCGGCTCACGGGACGTGCTCTTGACGACGATGGCTCCGAGTGCGTTCAGGTCGACGATCTCGGCCATTTCCGGGCCGAAGCCGAACGTGCCGGAGCCGGTCATGATAGGGTTCCGGAGTGTCAGCTTTCCGATTTTAACAGATGTATTTACCATGCTACCTCCGACGCTTCAAAGACCGGGCCATCGACGCAGCAGCGGACACGTCTGCCATCGGTCAGGTCCAGAACGCAGCCCATGCAGACGCCGATGCCGCAGGGCATGGCGACTTCGACCGAAAGCTGGCAGGGAACGTCTAAACTCTGGCACAGGTCGCCGACTGCCCGCATCATCGGGGTGGGGCCGCAACAGTAGACAGTCACCGGGCGGCCTGAGCGTACAGCCAGCAGCGGTGCTAAGACATCCGTAACCCGCCCCTGTGTCCCATGTGAGCCGTCCTCAGTCGCCGCCCGGGCATCGACCCCGGCAGCGGTCAGCTCCGCTTCGCATAGCAGCAGATCTTTGCGGCGTGCGCCAATAATAAAAACGAGGTCAGGTTTGGTCGGAGCGAGATGCAGCTCACGCGCTAAAAAGACCAGCGGCGGGACGCCGTACCCGCCCCCGACCAGAATATGAGTCGCGCCGGGACGTGTGTCAGGCTGAAAGATGCGGCCACCCAGCGGACCGACTAGATCGAGCGTGTCACCGGGACGTTTGCGGGACATGCCGATTGTCGTTGCGCCGACGATGGAGTACAGCAGACTGATCTGCCCGCGCTCCCGGTCGACGGTGTAGATGCTGAACGGCTTCCGCAGCAGCGGGTCGGTGCGCTCGGCGGTCAGGACGTTAACAAAGTGGCCGGGCTGAGCCAGCGCCGCAATCGCAGGCGCTTCACAGACCAAGACTTTGTGGTCGGCAATGATCTCTTCGTTCGAGAGGACTGAAGCGAAAACTTGTTGGGGCATAGGAAAATGGTTTCTCAAACGGGTTTTGGGCAAGCAGCTTTATTATACCCACAGGGCAATTGCCCTGTTTCAGAAATTCTTCATTTCCTCAGTGTAATATTTGCTTGTTCGGGCTGGAACAATTGCTGGAAAATGCTAGTCAAGTAACTAAAGACGGATAAAATTGCTGGAAACAGTGAATAAAATTCGCGAAATTGGCGTATATATAAAAGAGAATTGACTATGAACTTCGTGTTTAGAGCAAGGAGAATTGAGATGGACATTCTGAACAGCTTTGCTTCGGCAAAGAAAAATATTTCTCGCGGAGCGTTGAGCCTGGCTATGATAGGCGGACTTTCGCTCATGACCGCTGCGGCGTTTGCCGACGATCCGACATCGATGGCACCGCCGGTAGGATCCAGTGACTCACAGGTCACAGATGTCAGCAGCACCAGCGCCGACAGCGTCTTCAACTGGAAAGAAGTGCCCGCTGACCAGCAGGTTCCTGTCAACCGGGTCACATTCGATCAGGGCGGCTACCAGATTTATGACAACGCCGGCGAGACAATCATTGTCCCATTTGCCAACCAGAATCTGTATGTGATGAAGTTCGCGCAGTCGACTAACGGTCAGATGTACTTCACGAACGAAGGTGGGTATCCGATCCTCTACGTACCAAAGGGCGGCTATCTGGAGAATGCGACCGTGGCAGGGGCGCACTGGTACCCATTCGGGCAGGAATTCCATCCGTCTGAGCCGGTCTTTCTCGGGATCGCACCCAGCTATTCGGATTATGTTGACATGGGCTGGTACCCGGACATGAACTGCTACGGCGGATACTACGGTAATACGTCGTTTATTTCCGGCGGTGTTTTCCTGCCGACAATCGGTCTGTTCTTCGAGTTCGGCGGTCATCCCTACTACGGCTGGGGCGGCTACCATCGCTACTATGAGGGGCACCCTGGCTTTTACCACACCAACTACTACCGGCACGACTTTTATAGCTGGGCAGGCCGACCGCGCGGGGGATTCCATGAGTTCGGCGGGGCAGGCGGGCATACGTACTACGCTCATCGCTCCTTTGGCGGCGGTGGTTTCGGTGGCGGCAATGTCCGCTCCTTCCGGGGGACGTCGAATTACGGGCAGATAAACCACAACAGCTACACGGTCAATCACAACAACTACAGTGGCGGCCAGCATTTTGGTGGAAGCCAAAATAACGGTGGACGTACCTTCCGAGGCACGTCGAGTTACAGGCAGAATGGGGGAAGCTTCGGGGGGGGTAATACCCATAACTTCAGCCAGAACACCCACGCTGTCAGTGGAGGCCAAAGCTTCGGAGGCGGTGGTAACAGTACTTTCCGAGGCGCATCGAGTTCCGGCCAGAGTGACCGTAGCTTTGGCGGCAATCAGGGCGGCCGCAGCTTTGGCGGCAACCAGGGCGGACATAGCTTTGGCGGCGGACACCAGAGCTCCGGCGGTGGGGGCCATCAGAATTCCGGTGGTGGACGCCAGGGCGGCGGTGGCGGCGGCGATCACCACGGACGCTGATTACTGCTGAACTAAGCTTCAATGCGACAGAGAGAGCGCCTGCAAGGGCGCTCTCTTTCTTGTTTTGGTGAGAGCGTCTAAAGTACGTCGGGCGACTGAAGTCGCGGCAACAAATGCACAAAACCTGCCTTCGCAGATTAATACAGACTCTCGGAATCAAACTCCATATGAGTCCACGCAGGTGGACTTTGCGAACTTGTTGCTGCGACTTCAGTCGCCCGACATTCGTTCAATCATCTCTCGTTCATAATATCTTCATTTGTAAGGGACATACTATCTTTATATTTTCTGAAGGCATAAAGCCAAGATTTGATTGGAAGCGTGGTTCATAGGTATGACGAAAAATGAACAGGACAATTTACACCAGGTGAATAGTCAGCCTCGAAAGCGTCCGCTTCGGATAGTAGTCGCAGTGTTGTTGCCTGTTATTCTGCTGGCCGGGTTGATTGTCTGGAGACTTCACGCCAATGCCGCCGCGACAAAGACGCTTCAGCAGACCGGCGGTGGAAAAGGCGGGGCGGGGCGCGGTCCGACAAGTGTAGGCGTGTCCTCGGCGCGTGTCCGGGACATCGTTCATATCTTCTCGACCAGTGCGAATATCGAGTCGCCGGAAACGGTGAAGATCTCCCCCCGTGTCGCCGAGCAGATCACGGCGATCACGGTCAAAGAGGGTGATCCCGTGCGACAGAATCAAGTGCTGATCCAACTAGATGATACTCAGCTTGCAGCGGCGGTCCGCAAAGAACAGGCGCTGCTGGCGGAGGGTAATGCCAAGCTTTTGCAGGCCAAAGTCTCGACAATCTCTGTTGTAACCCCGATCCAGACTTTGATCCGTCAGAACAAGGCCGCGCTGAAGTCGTCGCAAATCAACCTGCGCGAGACTCGGGAGTCCTCAGTGCAGTCGATTGCTGCTGCCGATGCCGCCGTGCTGGACTCAAAAAGCAAAGTCGCTTCGGCCCAGGCATCGATCGCAAACGCGCAGGCTTCTCTTGTCAGCGCCCAGGCGAACGAAACAAATGACAACACGCAGCTCGCGCGTGAGACATCTTTGTTCAAGCAGGGTGCGGTCGCTCAGCAGGATGTCGACAATGCCAAAACAGTCGCCAGTGTCCAGGTCGCCAATGTCGGTGTCGCGCAGGCTCAGATCAATGTCGCCCAAGCGGGATTACAGTCCGCCAATGCCGAGCTGAGAGCGGCTGAAGAGCAGGACACGATCACGCGGGCAAAAGCGCCTTCCGATATTGAAGCCGCCCGCAGCACGGTAGTCACGTCCCAGTCCTCCCTCCGAAATGCGAATGCCAACACAGTTCAGCAGGCTGCCTATCAGGCAAACATTGCCGGACTTCAGGCGGACGTGCTTTCGACCCAGGCAGACCTTGCGACGGCTCAGGCCCAGCTTGCCGAGACTGTCATCCGCTCACCTATGGATGGTTTTGTCTCCAGCCGCTTAGCGGACCCCGGCACGCTGGCAAGTCCCGGTACGCCTATTCTCAATTTGCAGGGTCTCAAAATCGTGTGGGTCAATGTCCCTGTGCCGCAAGAGCAGATCGGGGCAGTCGCCATCGGTCAGCAGGCGGCGGTGACGGTGGATACGATTCCAGGCCGCTACTTTACAGGCAAGGTCTTCGAGATCGATCCGTCCGCTGACCCGTCAAGCCGTGACTTTACGATCCGGCTTTCTCTGTCAAACCCGCAGGCCTTGCTGAAACCCGGTATGTACGCGCATGTGGCATTAGTGACCCAGCATGTCTCGGACGCGACTGTCGTTCCCCTGGAAGCCATTCATACAGACGCGGAGGGAACCTTCGTCTGGGCACTTGCCTCTGACTCGACAGTTCATCGTCAGGCCGTCACAACGGGAGCCCGCGATGACAATGGGGTTCAGATTTTATCAGGCCTCAAACGAGGCGATAAAGTGGTGACGGTCAACGGTGCACGCCTGAAAGACGGCACCGCAGTCGTCTTGGGCGGAATTGGTGGAACAGGCGGCGCGGGTAGCACAGGCAAGCACCACCACAAGAAGCAGAGTTAGGCCACACCGGAGCCACGGAATAAATTCCGAGGCTGGAAAGTGCCCAGTGTCGAGGCGACACGAGACTCGGATATTTTCTGATCTTGCGTCCCTGGGACGCTGGATTTCTGAGCCTCGGAATTTATTCCGTGGCTTCCCAGCGTAACGTCATTAAGAAAGTCAAGTTATGAATCTCGCTAGAGGATCTGTTCTGCGGCCTGTGGCCGTCGTGATGCGGATTGCCGCGCTGGTGCTGCTGGGCGCAGTCTGCCTGACACGGCTCCCCGTAGATTTGCTGCCGAATGTCTCGATTCCGACTGTTTCTGTCATCACACTGTGGCCGAATGTCGCGCCGGAAGAGATGGAGTCGCAGATCACCCGGCCTATCGAGGAGGCCGTTTCCAGCGCCCCCAATGTCGCGACGGTTCAGTCGACTTCCAACGACGGCATTTCCACAGTTCGTGTTCAATTTGCCTGGGGAACGGATGTTGGGCAGGCTGCTATCGATGTCCTGCAAGTCGTCGAAAAGGCCCGGCGGCAGTTCCCGACAGACCCGACCATTCAGGACCCGATTGTCTACAAGTATGATCCTTCCCAGCAGCCGATTCTGATTTATGCCGTCAGTGGTGAGAATGATTCCGTCAAGCTGCGGACTGAGCTTGACAACGATATCAGCCCGATTATCGAGTCGGCGAACGGTGTCGCGGCTGCTGTCGTGACCGGTGGCAATGACCGGGCGATTCTAGTCAACGCCAACCCGGCTAGGCTCCTGGCCTATCATATTTCGATGGATCAGATCAGTACGCGGATCGCCCAGGAGAACCAGAATGTCCCGGCGGGAATCGGGTTGCAGAGCCGAACAGAATACACGATCCGAAGCTTAGGCTGGTTTACAAGCCCCGCTCAGATCGCCAAAGTGCCGCTTACCGCAGAGAATGGCCGGGTAATCACCATTGGTGATGTTGCCACGATTGTCGATTCCGATCAGGAGCCTCGGTTGTTTACGCGCCTGAACGGCAGCCCGGCGGCGGGACTGATCATCAGCAAGCAGAGCAGCGCCAACACGATCGATACGGCGAAAAGCGTCGAAGCGAAAGTCGCTCAAGTCGAAAAGCGGTATCCCAATCTGCATTTCGCGCTGGCCTACGACCAGTCTCAGTATATCGATAACTCCATCAACGATTTGAAACTGAACGCGGCGCTCGGCGGCGTTCTGGCCGTGCTGATCCTGCTGTTCTTCCTGCGAAATGTCCGCAGCACGCTTGTCGTCGCCCTGTCAATCCCGATCTCGATCATCTCGACATTTGCCTTGCTTTATGTCTGCGGCTTTACGCTGAACACGATGAGTCTGGGCGGGTTGGCCCTCGCGACTGGTCTGATCGCGGACGACGCTGTTGTTGTGCTGGAAAACATTTATAGACACTTTGACCGGGATAAGATGCGTCCTGCCGAAGCGGCGATTGCGGGTGCCAACGAGATCTTCTCGGCGGTCATTGCGTCTACGGTGACTATTATCGTCGTCTTCCTGCCCCTGCTGCTCATCAAGGGCCAGGCCGGTCAGATGTTCACCCAGTTTGCTCTTGTCGTAATCTTCTCCATTCTTGTCTCGCTTCTGGATGCGACAACAGTCGTGCCGATGCTGGCGTCACGTTTGATCAAGGAGCGCAAAGACGGAGACGATACGGACGCCGAGGGAGGCAGCAACAAAGGCTTGTTCGGCCTGTTTGGCCGCTGGTTTGATACCCTTGATGAGACGTACCGGCATGGATTGGACTGGGCGCTGGCACACCGAGGCCGCGTGGTCGCGCTTGCCCTCGGGATCACGGCTTTAAGCTGTTTGCTGATCCCGCAGATCGGGTCCGAACTTCTGCCGCAGACGGATAGCGGCAACCTTCAGATCAATGTGAAGCTGCAGCCGGGGACATCACTTGCCGATACCAACAAACTAATACAGCAGATCGAGCAGATCACGCTGGCAAACCCCAATGTCTCGACTGCGTTCTCCTCGGCCGGCTCCAATCTGACACTGAGCGGCACCAGTGCGTCTCTAAACGGCAACCAGGGGGCGCTGCAGGTTCGGCTGAAAGACGACCGCAAAGAATCGACTCAGCAGGTCGTTCAGGACCTGCATAAGCAGCTTGCAAGTATTCCCGGCGGGCGTATCAGTGTGACAGTCGTCGATGTCGTCTCACGTATCCTGACCGGTGGCGACAGCAATGTCGAAGTGGATATTTACGGGCCCAATCTGGATACTCTTTCCAATCTCGGCGCACAGGTCACCGGCAAGCTGAAGGGAGTCACGGGGCTTACCAACGTCGATGTCAACTGGCAGGATACATCGCCTGAAATTCAGTGGGGGATTGATCGAGACAAAGCCGTTCAGCAGGGAGTGACGTTCCAGGACGTTTCCGATACGATCAACACGGCGACAAACGGCACGACGGCTTCCTACTATCAGGAGAACGGATACCAGTACGCGATTGTAGTTGAAGTCGCGCCCGACCAGCGCAGGACTACAACCCAACTTGCGACTTTGCCGGTCTTCCCCAGCGTCAATACTGGAACGACTCATGCAGTCCTCTTGGAGCAGGTCGCTCACCCGGTCTATGCGACCGGCCCGGCTTCGATCACGCGCCAGGACCGGCAGCGCTATATTGCGGTCACTGGGACGCCGCTGGGCCGGTCGGCGGGCGATTTGCAGAATGACATCACCAAACAAATGGCGAATGTCAAGCTGCCGGTCGGTTACTACTGGGACTGGGGCTACAACCAGAAGCAGCAGGCGCAGGAGTTCAGCGGCATGGCCCTTGCTATCGGCCTGGCAATCGGCCTGATTTATATGCTGCTGGCTGCCCAGTTCGAGTCGTTTGTTCATCCACTCACGATTCTCTGCTCCGTTCCCGTTTCCGCCGTCGGTGTCTTGCTGGCCCTGTTCCTCACGGGCCGTCACTTTGGCCTGACCGCGCTGATCGGAATGCTGATGCTGGTTGGCATTGTCGTCAAGAACGGGATTCTCTTGGTTGACTATACAAACCTACTAAGACGCCAGGGCATGGCCCGCGATGATGCTGTCAAGCGGGCCGGACCGACTCGTCTGCGCCCGATTTTGATGACTTCGAGTGCCGCCATTCTCGGCATGATTCCTATTGCCCTAGCAATCGGCAAAGGCTCTGAAACCAATGCTCCGATGGCGACGGTCGTCATCGGCGGCCTGCTGACCTCGACCTTCCTGACGCTCTTTGTCATCCCGACCGTCTACACGCTGTTCGATGATTTAGGCCGTCGCTTCCACAAAGACGACCGCGATTATTCGCCCCCTGTCCTTGTAGAACCAACTCCTGCCAGTGTCGGAGCGGGCGGGCCAAGTGTGGAAAGACCAGGTGTATAAAACGCCCGGCAGTGAAGTGCAGACGCCCTCCGGGCTGAAGAGTCCTAGTCCGCAGCCCGAAGGGCGTCTGCTTTTCATTGCCGTGGGTTTCATACCCACGGTTTTTTGTCATCTATCCTCATTTGTGTAACAGGCTCTAGCATGAAATCCATCTCGTCCAATCTCGCATCCTCAGCGCTCACCGGCGGACTGCTCTGCTGTTTGCTGTTTACTGGCTGCCGAAGCGTTTTCAGCGATCCTGCTCCCATATCAGCCGCAGGACGCGGATTTCCTTCATCATCTCCGTGGGTCTCCTGCTACGGCTCCGCTGCCAACATGGGCGACTTAACCAAAGTGGCTCATACGTTCCGCATCATCAACATTGATGCCGACCCCGGCGGCCATAACTTCACCCCCAAGCAGATTACTCAACTCAAAGTAGGTGGACAGAACCGGATCCTCAGTTACCTTGATGTCGGCTCGATGGAAGCCTCGCGGACTTACTGGACCCATGTTCCCGTCGGCTTCACGGCGGGCAAAGACAATAAAGCCGCCCATTTGGGCACCTATGAAGGCTACCCTGACGAAACTTGGATGGACCTTGGGAATGCCGCGTATCAGCATCTAATTGTGGATTACGTTGCCCCGCGTCTAGTCGCGCAGGGGGTAGACGGCTTTTTTCTGGACAACATGGAACTGGTCGAGCACGGCCCGCACGACAAAAATGGCCCCTGCAATGCCGCCTGCCGCCAGGGCGGGCTGGACCTTATCCGCCGACTGCGCGAGAAGTACCCGAACCTGCTGATCGTGATGCAGAACGCCACCAGCGATGTCACGCGTCTGGGAACCACTGGGGGCATTGCGTTTCCGAGTCTGTTAGATGGTATCTCCCACGAAGAAGTATATGCCCCGCACTCGGATGAGCAGGCTCAGCAAGAACTCGACAGTTGGCGTAAGATGAAAATCTCTTCAGGCGGGCGGGAATTCTGGATCGGCACTGAAGATTACGTCGGCACTTGCGCCAACATCAAAGGGGCGAAGGCCGTCTATGCCGCCAGCCGTGCTCACGGGTACTCTCCCTACGCGACCGATGCCAGTGCAGGTCAACAGGGAATATGTTATTGGGCTTTTTGACCTACCACCTTGCTTCGCAGGGTCCTCCCTAAAGGGAAGATGCGGATAAGTCAAGATGAGAGCCAGAGGGCGCAGCAGGCAGCGCCCCTGCAAGTACCATCCCAATTGCATTTTCTTAATCTTCCCTTTAGGGAGGACCCTGCGAAGCAAGGTGGTAGGTCAAAAGCAATCGTAGAAACAATCCCAAAATAAATATCTGCCAGTTTTCACCAAAAGCCTTGACAAATAGAATGGCTTAACATATAATAGAAATCAGTTACCGTAAAGGTTTACGGAAAAGTTGCAGCGTTGCCTTTTCTTTGCTCGATTGTGTCTTTAAAGGCAAGCGCAGCGAACAAATACCTCAAGCGTTTTAGAGTTTTTTCTGATACTCGCCACCATAAAGGGGAACGAAAATGCAACGCAACCACCGAAGCAACGGCTTTACTCTCATCGAACTACTCGTCGTCATCGCCATTATCGCGATTCTCGCGGCTATCCTTTTTCCTGTTTTCCAAAAAGTTCGCGAAAATGCGCGACGCACTTCCTGCCTTTCCAACATGAAGCAGCTCGGCCTGGCGGTCACTCAATACAACCAGGACGCCGATGAGAAAGGCCCAAATGGCGTCAACTGGTCCTACCCCGGCGGTCAGGGCTGGGCCGGCCAGGCTTACACCTATGTGAAAAGCAAACAAGTATTTATTTGCCCTGATGACACGGGTACAGGCATTGTCAGCTCGTATGCTTACGACAGCAACAACGTCAAAATTATCGTTGATCCCGCTTCGGGCAATGGTACCGGTAGTGACGGCTATGCGATCTCCAAGTACGACTCCCCTGCGAAAACTGTTCTGCTGTTTGAAGTTCAAGGCAACACTGACGGCAGTGGGATAGATGTCACCACAGAGGACACCGATGTGTCCGCTACGAATGGCAAAGGCCAGGGCGGCAAAAGCCCCGCCGGATGGGGATCGGTTGCTGGGTTCGGTGACTCCCGGATGCTGGCTGGAGCAGGATCATTTACCACTCCGGTCACGCTAAAAATGGCGACTGGCTACCTCCGCAATGTTCCCGCCGGCGATCAAGTCCGCTATGCCGCCGCCACTGGCCGCCACACTGACGGAGCGAATTACCTGATGGCCGATGACCACGCAAAATGGTTCCGCCCAAGCGCCGTGTCGGCGGGACAGCAGGCGGTTGACGAGACTTCCTGCTCGGGCACCACATCAGACGGCTACCCAACCGCCTCCGGAACTCAGTGCTCCGACAGCACCATCGCGGCGACGTTCAGCCTGTAAAACTAGGATGGGGAGAGTGTGTATAAAGAGCGGACTTCCCCGCCCTGAAGGGCAGGTCTGGAGGCGCAGACGCCAACCGGGCGGTGCCCGGAAGAACAAGCAAGCAGACGCCTTCGGCATTTCCGCACACCGTGCGGTTGGCGTCTGTGCCTCCAGACCTGCCCTTCAGGGCGGGAACAGCTCACGAATGCACCTAGAAAGCAAAGTATGCTTCTCAAGTCACTTAATTACTGGTCTCTTCCTGGCGGTCTCGACGGCACTTTGCCCGTGGAGGCTGCCCTGGAGACAGCACAGCGATATGGCTTCGATGCCATCGAGCTGTGCATCGGCGAAACAGGCGCACTTGGCCTGGACACGGATCAAGTACGGTGCCAGGCGATCTTAGCACAGGCGGAAAAGCTCGGTGTTCAAGTTGCCAGCGTCGCATCCGGTCTCTACTGGAATTATGCCCTCGCCAGTGATGCCCCCGAAGACCGCGAACGTGCCGTCAAGGCGCTGGAGCAGATGATCCAGATCACAAGCTGGCTGGGCGCGAAGACCCTGCTGACAATTCCCGGTGCGGTCGATGTCTTTTTTATTCCTGACAGCGGCGTGATTCCCTATGATACCGTTTGGGACCGTGCCACGGAAGGGCTGAAGCGGGTTCTGCCGACGGCTCAGAAGTATGGGGTACGCTTGGGCATCGAAAATGTCTGGAACAAGTTCCTTCTCAGCCTGCTGGAGATGGCCCGGTTTATCGATCAGTTTGACAGTCCGGCCATCGGCGCATATCTCGATGTCGCGAATGTCCTGCCCTTCGGCTACCCGGAGCAGTGGCTGCGGATTTTGGGGCACCGCATCGTCGGGATCCACTTCAAGGACTTCCGGCGGGCAGTCGGGACAATCGAAGGCTTTGTCGATCTGCTGGAAGGCGATGTCGACTGGCCCGCCGTCACTCAGGCTATCGCCGAGATCGGTTACTCCGGTCCGGTCGCCGCCGAGATGATCCCCGTCTACCGTCACTTCCCCGAAGTTCGGATCGCCAACACGTCCCGCGCAATGGATGCGATTTTAGGGCGCAAACCGAGCACGAGTGACTGAAGTCACTCGCTGGAGGGCGTTCAGAAACGCCGCCTGTCCAGGGGACAGAAGATAAACCCAGATTCAATTGGCATTTGCGTCCCCTGGACGCGCGGCGCTTCGCCCTCCAGCGAGTGACTTCAGTCACTCGCTCTCTGCTAACTCGACAGACAGGAATATCAGTTATGTCTTCCCAAATCCGCTTGGGCGTGATCGGCTATGGTGAGCGTGCCCGGCATATGGTTCAGCTCATGCGTACCCAGGACCTCGATGTGCGATTGGCCGCAATCGCCGACCCGCAGGGGGACGCGATCTGTGACCAGATGCGTACCGCTGAGATCGACATGGACCTGCCGGTCTTTTATCAAACCGCCGACGAGATGCTGGACCAGGAGCCTCTCGACGGCGTCATTATCGGCACCCGGTGCAGCCTCCATGCGAAGATGGCCGTCAAAGTATTGCAGCGTGATATCGCCCTCTTTTTAGAGAAGCCGGTCGCGACAACCATGGATGATCTTCTGGCCCTGCGTGCCGCGAAATCTCCGCGCGTGGTCGTTTCCTTTCCACTGCGGATGTCGCGCGTGGTTCAGCTTGCCCGCCAGATTATTGCGTCCGGCAAAATAGGCACGGTCGAGCAGGTGCAGGCCTGGAACAACGTCCCCTACGGCAATGTCTACTACCAGACCTGGTACCGGGACGAAGCCGAAACCCAGGGCATGTTCCTGCAAAAAGCGACCCACGATTTCGACTATGTCAACTACTTACTCGGTGACAATCAGCCGCGTGTCATCAGTGCCATGACTTCCAAGCGTGTCTTCCGGGGCAGTCATCCTGCCGGGCTGCACTGCATGGACTGCCCGGAGCGAAAAGTCTGCTTCGAGAGCCCTTACCACTCCTCCCGCCCGCTGCCCATTCCGCTGAACCAGCCCGCGAAAGAGATGTGCGCGTTTGCCGTGGATACCGGCAACGAAGACTCCGGCAGCGCTTTGATTCAGTATGACTCAGGAATGCATGTCACCTACAGCCAGAACTTCTACGCCCGCCGAAAAGCCGCCCGGCGCGGCGCGACTTTGATCGGCTATAACGGCACCATTGAGCTCGACTGGTATCCCGAGACTTTGAAGGTGTTCATGCACCACGATGCCCATGTCGAAACACATGAGTTCGAGGCGGAAGACGGTCACGGCGGCGGAGATGCCGTGCTGGCCGCAAACTTCCTAGAAGTCATCCGAGGCGAAGCCCCCTCGGTGTCCCCGCTGGAAAACGGCCTGACAAATGCGCTCATGTGCCTGAAAGCCAAAGAGTCCGCAGCCACTCATCAGTTCCAGCAGATCCAGTGGCCGTCCGCTGCTGCCTACGCTGAACGGCCCTCGGAAATAGAAGCACAGCAGGATCGGGAATTGATGCGGACGGTTTAAGACCCCCTAGCCCCTAATAATGGGGGAACAGGAGTAGGAATCTCTTCTCGAACTCCCCCATTATTGGGGGCGGGGGGAGCTCACTAAGCCACCGGCCCGCAGGACTGACGGGTGATTAAATGCGTTCCGACAGTCTGAGTCGTCGGCTCGGCTTTATCCGTGATCATCGCGAGAAGAGTTCGGACCGCGATGTCCGCGAGGTCTGGGATATTGATCGCCACCGTGGTCAGCGGCGGGCTGACCAGCGCCGCCGCTTCGATGTTGTCATGACCGACGACCGAGACGTCGCGAGGAATACTCTTACCGATCTGCGTGACCGCCTGCACCGCCCCGCTGGCAAGGACATCCGTCCGGGCGAACAGCGCGGTCGGCGGCGCGGGAAGACGGAGCAGATCCAGTGCCGCCCGGCGTCCGTCGTCAGGAGTGACCCCTGCTTCTCGCGCCAGCGCCGGGTCCCAGGATAGGCCCGTGTCCGCCATTAGCTGGGGAAGCGCGTCCTGCAAGCCAGGGCCCGGCTGACGACTGCCGATATAGCCGACCCGCCGGTGCCCCAGCCCTGCCAGCATGACAAACGCTTCGCGGACTCCGGGAAGCGTGTCCAGGCACACATAAGAAGCGGGGGGGAAGTCCAGCGGGGTCGCCCAGACAATGACAACCGCCGGAGTTTGACCGCCCTGGGTCAGGCTGTGAAGATCTTCCGAGGTAGTTTCCGGCCCGGCGACAATAATAAGGCCGTCGACATCCTGAGCCGTCGCACCGTCTGAGCGGCGCGTTCCCAGATGCAGCAGCAGATCGTAGCCATGAGCGCCTGTGACTACTTCGATCCCGCGTGCCAACTCGACGAGATAGCTGTCCGAGAGGATATTGACACTGGACGG
>JBPBQB010000187.1:0-18758 GCA_050954545.1 Janthinobacterium lividum
CGGTGCTGGATTTGCCATTCGCATGTCCAGGCGCATGGTCGATTGGGCTGAAACCTTTGGTCAAAGCCTTGAGCAAAATCGCCCCCGATTACGCGGTGGAGTGGCCGACGGAACTCGGGGACGGCGCTGCTGCTGCCGTTGTGGGGTGGAAGATGTACGATGAGGAGCAGCCTCTGAAGACGCGGGAGTACGATCTGCTGGGCGCGTATTTAAAAATTGACTCCAAATCCATGTGGATGCTCCTCCAGTGGATGAGGGCAAATTGTGCTGATGCCGATAAGCCCACGAAGAAGAAGACGTCTGCAATGGCGGGGCCTGAGTGGCGTTTGAGTGGTCTATCTGTGGAAGTGGCAGACAGACGGCATGGAAACGGCTGGTACGCTCTGGCGCAGACGGGGTGATCAATTGGTAACCAAAGGGCGCAGAGAATTCTGCACTGCGCCCTTTCTGTTTGTTGCACCAGCGGACCGGGGACAGGCCGCAAACTATTCGATCTCACTTTTTTGTTGGACTTGTTACCAATCCTACTGACCATGATCGGTGGTTGGCTTGACGAGCAATTCCCGCGGACAAAGGGACAATGCTCCTTTGAGGACGCCGAGTAGCACCCACGTTTGATCCATAGCTGTGTTGATGGCAGTGCCCTGCGCGGAACTACGCTCCTGAGCCGAGAAGTCCTCATAAGATGCCTTCAACACGTCGAAATAGCTCTCGGTGTCGCTGACAAGATTGGCGAGACCGTCTCTGACGGCGCGGTGGCCTCGTCGTATATCGCCAGGGCGAGCGAAGGCTCCTTTGGGTGGAAACGTGAAGCGGTCATTGTGATTGGTCATATTTTATCCTTTTGAGTTTCATGCCATGATTCGACTTCTCACGCTGCAAGGTTGCGGCTGTGACAATGACTGTTTCGGGGTTCAGTGATGTGGAGCCTGCAAAAATGTGGAAGCAAGTTTTTCGCTTCCACATTTTCGTTGCTTACAGTATCGTGAAATTATTCTGACCCTTGACATGTCCAGACAGAGAAAGAGCCGCCGCATATTGAACGGTGCCCAGCAGGGCAGTGATTGCTTTCAGTTGTATTTCCAATTCTCCGTTTGGCTTGGAAACACGCTGGCCGAGCGGCAATCTGCGGTATCCATCCACAAGCAGGTCTTTGAGGGCTTCGACATCTTCGGCGGCGTGAGCAAGATTTGCTTGGATAACGCGAAGCACACGGGCGATGTCCTCAGGCTTCGTCACTTCGTAGCTGGGATTCGGCTCATTACTGCTGGCTGCCATTATTTTGCCCCTTTGCTCTGACCTGCGATATGGCTGATGGCGCGGTCGGTGAAGTCGTTGACCTCAGCGAACAGCCGCTTCCGCGTCGCTTCGATGACTTCATCGCGGTCGTCGCCTGGCTCAATCTCCAGACCCTCTGTCAATTCGTAGCGGACCGTCTGGAAGTCACGGCTGCGTGTGATTGCTGCCGTCACCGTGATCGTCTTGGTAATCATTTCTCAGTTCCTTATGTAGGAGCACCCTGCCGCAGGGCTAGGTAATATTTGCCCTGCGGGCTGCCAAATTTAGCAGTAGGTTGTTCTCTCCTTCCGTGATAGTGCCTCGGCCCCTAAGCGGCGGAAAAATCGATCAAATAATTTTCGATATGGGTCGATCTGGCGAGTCAATATTGCAGAATAAGGTAACTGGGAAACTTGACTTCGCAACAGAGTCTTTTCTTCATCCGTATAAGAATGGAAATGACGAGGTTATTGCCCGTCACCGGGAGTGATAAGGTATTATTGGAAAATGTCAACGACACCCACTCGACCGAAAAGACCATCGAGAACGACAAAGACGTACTGGCTTGAGGCGCATTCTGACCACGGCTACCCTGAGCACACGCTGAGGGGTGGAAAATGGTTGATTTTTATCGATGAGAAAGTCGACGAAGCCTGGGCACGGATCGTGGAGGCCCTGGAAGCTGGTCGATTAGGGTCAACGGCCAAAGTCTCGACTGCCAAACCGTCGCAAAGCAGCACCGAGGCGGCATTCGTAATTTGCGTGTACACATCTTCAAACGATGAGGCCGACGTCTGGCGCGTGCGTGATGGGCTTCGGGCCGCTGGCTTTGAAATGCGACTCGGCTGGAAAAGTGACGATGCCACGCGGCGCGTTGTTGGGGATCGAGTTCACAAGCCGAGCGAGGTTTATACGTTTATGGATGAGGCGTGAAGCAGGATAAGGTGCAGGGAATTGCGTGCGGCGACGGTGGCGGGTATACTGGGGAAGTGTCCGAGAGCCAAATCATGTCAAAAGCCCAACTTGCTGCAGTCATTCTTGTCCGCGTTGATTTCTTGGGTATGGGCCAGAACGCGTTTGTGGCAACCACAGGGTTGAACTTGTCCGACTTACTTGATCTGGTCAACGGTAATGACAATGAGATTACCGTAGAACAGTTGCAGGAAGCCCTGGAAACTGTCAAACTCTCTGATTCTGGGCGGGAAATTGTAGATTTGAAAGCTGGGAAGGTTGCCCCGGTTGTCAAAGCAGCGGAAGGGGAAAAAGCCCCGCCGACAATTGGCGAGCGCATACGCGCCCGCCGCCTAGAATTGGGCCTTTATCAGAGCGATCTCGCAGACCGGTTGGATGTGAGCAATAGCCTTGTAGGGATGTGGGAGACCAATCGGACACGGGTAATGGCGGACGACATCGCGAGGCTCGCCGAAGCGCTAAAGACGACGCGTGGTTACTTTGTCGGAGAAGGGGTTTCGCAGGTGGCAGAGAGGATACTGGCGCAGACAAGCTACACGGACGACGTCCGAAAGCCTGTTCTGAACGCAATTTTCGACGAGATGACGAATGAACAAAAAGACGCCTTGTTGATCACGGCGATACAGCTTGCGCTGAGAAAGTCTTGATTGCCTCGAAAAAGCCCTGCTGTTCGGCTTTCTGCCCTTGGCTTGATAGGACAGATGTTCAGGGCTTGCAATCCGGGCGGGGTGGGGGTATGATGTTAGCATTGGGCTGATTTCTTGATGGGAAATTGCCTGCCATCGCTTCGGCTAAGCCGAGGCGGGTTTTTTGAAGCACAGCCTAGTATGTTTACCTGTTCGTAAACAGCAGGTCCGCGGTTCGAATCCGCGTGTCGGCTTTTTTTCTAAGACTCATCTACTCTAAGGCCCCGAAACGATAGATTCTGTTTCGGGGCTTTTTTGCGTCACTATGCTTGCCTGCTTGCAAGTCCCGTTTAACCAGGTGTGATACTGTAAAAGGTAGTGGCTCAAGCGAGTCTGATGCGCTTGACTATGCGCTTGGTCGGTTGGTTGTACTCATGCAAGAATAGCCGCAAGCAGTTCTCGTGCATCGCTTCTTAGAAAACGAAAGGGTACGCCGCACCAAGCGCCCCAGCCGCTGACGCAGCACAGTGTTGAACCGTTCGATATGAGGCTTTATTGGAGCGACACGTCTGGCCTGCTCCTTTGCCCGTCGTCCGATGCAGCTCCTGCGGCAAGACCTCCGCGTAAGCGGCCTAGAAGTCGGTGTAAAGCAGACCAGTCTTGTAGGACGGCGGAACACGCTCTCCCAAGAGGCAGCAGGTGGCTTCATCACGGTTGCCGATAGCAGAGGCGACGATCTGGCGGGTGCGGCGGCAGAGTGCTAGCAGACCCAGCGCTTGTTTTTCCAGACCAGCGCTTATTTTTGCGGCGGCCTACAAAGGACCAGAGTTCATCGAGTTCCAGCACGTCGGCGGACTGAATAGGAGCCAGTGTCACACTCAGCGGCGGCAGACCCCGCGGCAAGTTTGGTAGATTGTCGCGAGATGCTTCGAGAAGCGGGTGCGGAGACGGTTCAGGCTGTGGCGCTGGGACGGGTAATCGTAGACTTTCGTCAGTGAATAATCTGAAACATTTATGAGATTATTTCTGAACATCTCAAGGCGCTGTAATACCATTCTGCATCAGCAAAGCCTCCATCTGGTGTGAAACGAGAGGCTGCAATCACCAATTTCTCGTTCATCACGATTCCCTCATGGCTTGACATCCGGGCAAATCTCTGATATACTATATTCACGTTCGCAAAAACGAACGACAGCGAGAGGCAGCAGCCTCCCGCTTTTTTTGTTGCCTGTCCCAAAGCCTGTGCTTTGTCGTCTTACCGATCCATGTAACACCGTTCTGCTCGGGTTCAGCACTCACAGCCTCGACAGCCAGCGCTCTGCAGTCTGACGTATAAAATACTGTCCATCCGTGGTATAATTGCTATAATAGCTGTGTTCAGGTGAGGTGGGAAGATGCTGCCTGAACTATTCTATTCGCAGAGTGCGACCACTCCCCAAACAAAGTGTCGTCATGCCAGCACAGAGTAGTGCCACGTCTTCGCCGACGGGAAGCCTCGGTAGATCGCATAACCCGAACCATGAACGCTTTGCTACTAAAAGACGAAGATGCCAGGCTTTCTGCACTGCGCGAATACCGTATCTTGGACACCGCCCCGGAGGATGCCTACGATGACGTAACCCGTTTGGCTGCGTTCGCTTGCGGTACGCCTATTGCAGCCATTTCTTTCATCGACGCCCACCGCCAGTGGTTTAAGTCAACACTGAATCTCCGGGCCACCGAGATGCCGCGTGAAGTGGCCTTTTGCGCCTACACCATCCTTCGGTCTGACATTCTTATCATACAAGATACTCAGGAAGACTTGCGCTTCTCCGACAATCCACTTGTCACGGGCGATCCTCACATCTGTTTTTATGCGGGAATGCCGCTGATCAGCGATGAAGGATACGCCCTCGGGTCACTCTGCGTGATGGACTACGTTCCGCGCCGCCTGATGTCCGACCAAGAAACGGCGCTGCGGGCACTTGCACGTCTGGTGACGCGGCAACTGGAAACGCGCCGCCGCGCGGCGGCTCAGGAGCGTCTTCTCGGCGAGGCAAACAGGGCGCAGGAAATCCTGGCCCTGAGCACGAGACGCCTGCGCGAAGCCCAGCGCGTGGCCCAGATCGGAAGCTGGGAGTTTGACATCCCCGCAATGCGGCTTACTTGGTCCGACGAAATGTATCGCCTCTTCGAGTTTGACCCGCTGCTGGGCGAACCCACCTTTGACGCGATGCGGGCACGGTATCATCCAGAAGACCTGCCGCTGCACACTGCCACAATTGAAAGAGCAATCCAGAACGGCGAGCCTTATGAACTCGACATCCGCATTCTTCGGCGGGACGGCTCTCTGCGGTGGATACACTCACGGGGCGAGGCCGCCCGCGATGCCGAGGGAAACGTCACTCGTTTTCTCGGCACGGCCATGGACATTTCAGAGCGTAAGGCGAACGAGATTGAGAAGCGCAGGGCCGAGGATGCGCTCAAGATGTCAGAGCGGCGTTATCGGCGGTTGTTCGAGACAGCCCATGACGGCATCCTGATCCTCGACGCCGAAACAGGCAGGATTACCAGCGCCAACCCCTTCATGGAGAGACTTCTGGACTACACGCAGGCCGAGTTTCTGGGCAAGGAACTCTGGGAGATCGGGCTGCTTCGAGACAGGGAAGCAAGCCAGGAGGCATTTCGAGTATTGCAGCAAGAAGGCTCTGTTCGCTATGAGGACTTGCCTCTGGAAACCCGCGGCGGGGAGCGGCGTGAGGTCGAGTTCGTCAGCAATATCTATCGCGAGAACGGGCATTCAGTCATTCAGTGTAATATCCGCGACATTGCCTACCGTAAGGCTGCCGAAGTCGCCCTGCGCCAGAGCGAGGCACGACTTCGGCTCGCTCTGGAAAGCGGCCTTCTGGGTTCCTATGAGATGGACTTCGTGACGGGTGAGTTCCTGGCGGTCTCGAATACCTACAAAGCGCATTTCGGTTTATTGCCTGACGCAGAGTTCTCGTTGGGCACGTTATTCAAGATGATTCACCCCGATGACCGCAGCCTTGTGCGGGAGGTCGTTACACAAGCAAGCGAGGAGCGTCGCGGCTTCCAGGCTGAACATCGCCTGATTTGGCCTGATGGAAGCCTCCACTGGATCAGTGCCCACGGCACCCTCCTTTACGACGAATCAGGCGGAGCGCCGCACTTGATCGGCGTGACGCAGGAGATCACCGCGCGGAAGCGCCAGGAGGCGGAGCGAGAACAGGCGCTGGCCGAGGCGCTGGAGCAGGCGGACCATGATCCCCTGACGGGTTTGTTTAACCACCGCGTGTTCCACAATCGGTTGGATACTGAGGCCACCCGCGCCAGCCTTGAGAGCACCACTCTCGGCGTTGTCATGCTGGATTTGGACAACTCCAAGTTCTTCAACGATGTCTACGGCCATGCGGCGGGGGATGAAGTTCTCCGCCTCGTGGCGGACAGGCTGAAATCAGCCTGCCGCTCGTATGATGTCCTGGCACGCTTCGGGGGAGATGAGTTTGCGCTGCTCTTACCTAACGTTGGCCGCCTGACGGTAGGGGAGGTCGAGGCACGCCTGCACGCGTCTCTTCAGGGCCTCTCGTATCGTGCAAATGAGCAAGAGGCATTGATCCCCATCATGGTTTCCCTGGGCAGCGCCCTCTTCTCAGAAGCCAGCGCCGATGCTTCCGAGGCCAGCGCTGATTATCATGCCGTGCTCCATCAAGCCGATGAACGGCTTCGCTGGACCAAAACGGGCGGTGTGGAAGAAGCGGCTCGGATTGTCCGTTCGGACGCAAGCACTCACGTCCAGGGCTTCTCGATGCTGGACGCATTGGTGACGGCAGTGGACAACAAGGATCGGTACACGCGCAGGCATTCAGAGGACGTGATGGAATACAGCTTGATGATCGTCCGAGAACTCGGTCTGGGGGAAGGTGAGCAGCACATGGTGGCAGTGGCTGCGCTTCTGCATGATGTCGGCAAGATCGGTGTGCCCGATGCCATCCTGCGAAAACCCGGAAAACTAACGGGCGAAGAGTTTGAGGCGATCAAGCAGCATCCGCAGATGGGGGCGGTCATGGTCGGTGCCGTTCCCGGGCTGGAAGGCACTCTGGACGCCGTGCGTCACCATCATGAACGCTGGGACGGGGAAGGCTATCCGTTCGGACTGAAGGGGGAGCAAACGCCACTCGTCGCCCGCCTGATGGCGGTGGCGGATGCGTTCAGCGCGATGACGACCGACAGGCCGTATCGCCAGGGCATGGAGCGGGAAAAGGCCATTTTTATTCTGAGCGAAGGTGCAGGCAGCCAATGGGACCCGCTCTGCGTGGGAGCATTTCTCAGGGCACTGCCAGTCCATTTTCCAGAAACCCCAGTCGATTGACCCTCAGTCGATAGAACAATAGCTTTTTTCTTTGACGTGTAGGTCCCTTCCGCCAAAATCCCGATGACGCTGAAAGGTTTCCCAGTGGGCCAGGATGCGCTGCTTCAAGGCGGCATTTTCCGGGCGCTCCGCCTTCAGGAAGATGTAGAAATTCAGCACGACGAGATCATATTCGTCGCTGTCGTTATACTCATCGTCTCTGCTACAGGGCAGAAAGCGATCACTCCCGAATGGTTCCATAATAGCACCTTCTGCCCGTTTGGGCCAAAGCAATACCGCGCTGCTACCTAGAGAGTTTTCCACTCTCAATACGCCAGGCTCTTTCACTCGGTGTTGCCCACGGCAATAACCCCATTGCCTGTATCCCGCTCTGCCGCCTCGTCTGCATCTCCCTGGGTTTCGTAACGCAGCTTTTTCTCCACATGCACCGTTGTTCCATGCGGAACCGTCGCCGTAAACTTCAACTTGTCAGACAACCCCTCCAGCAGGGACAACCCGAACCCACCGATCCGTTCGCCGCCTCCCTCATCGGGGCGCAGGGTGCCCGCTGGAAGGACATCCTTCTGGCCGAAGCCTTGCCCTTTGTCCGTCACCGTGATGACGACCCGTGGTTCGTAGTATTCCAGCACGACACGGTAGTGCTTTTCCGACGAATGGGCATGGCGAACCACATTAGAACAGAGTTCGCCGACAATGACTTCTACATCGTCCATGTCCTCTTTGACCACCTTGATGTCCTCCAAGAGTGTCCGACTGAGGAGCCGTGTCGTCCGAATATAGCTCAGGTCCTCGGGAAGGTCTAAGGAAAGTCTCAAGATCATATGAATGCTCCTACTCTTATAGATGCGTCCGTGCTACCCACCTGCCATCTCTTGAATGTAATTTTGCAAGGTGCGCGGCTCCCGCCCCCAGATCGCCCGCAGCACCAGTTTATGCTCGTGTTTCTTCTTGAACACGGCAGTCGATTGGCTTGCGGGCGATGGCGAGGAGCAGCGCCACTTTGACCTCGACTTCGTGCGGCATTTCCATTTGAAGCAGCTTCTCCGCCTCATTCGCAATCGTCTCCAAGGATTCCTTCATCGTTTGCGGATCGAGAGTTACTGCGGGAGGTGGCAAGGCTTCGGCGGCGCGGTCTTCGCTCTTTTGGGGAGTATCTTCTGTGTTCATGTTTTGCGTGTTGGTATTTTGCGTACTCATGTTTCTGTGCGTCTCTTTTTCTGTGCGTCTCTTCTGTTTCTTTTCACGTATTCGTTGCTTTGCACTTACTGCCGCCGCGCTAAAACAAGGCAGACATCGTCTCGAAACACCCCTTCAGCAAAGGTGCGTGCTCCTGCGAGGATCGCCTGTGCCGTCATCTCCAGCGTTCCCAGCGACTGAGCGTCTTGCGCCAGTTGACGCAGACCAGCGTTGCCCAAAAATGCCTGTCCGTGACGCGCTTCCGTGATGCCGTCCGTGGTCAGCAGGATCGTGTCCCCAAGTTCAAGCTGGAACGCCGCCGAGACAAACTTTTCTTCCGTCTTGATGCCCAGCAGCAGACCTTCCACAGGGATTTCTTCCACCTGCCCCGCCGCCCGCAGAAGCAGGGGCCGCTCCATTCCTGCCACGGCTACCGCCCCTATTCCCGTTGCCGCATGGATCACGGCAAGTGCCAGGCAGATCGGCGCATCATCCCCTTAGGCGTTCAAGCCTTCCAGAAACAAGCGGTGGCTCTCGCAGACATACGCATTGAGGTGGTCTAAGACAAGCGCGGGCTGCTCGTGCTCCCGCAAAAAAGCCCGCAGAGTAAACCTGATCTCGGCAGTGAACACGGCGGCGGTCAGTCCATGACCCATGACATCACCGATCACGAGAGCGACATGACCGCTGTCAAAAGCGAAGATGTCCCAGAAGTCGCCGCCGACTAGGGCTTCCTCAGACGCGGATTCATGGAGCATCTTGACGGCAATCCCTGGAAAGGCGTTTTCATCGGGCATGAACAGCAGAGCCCGCTGCAGCGTGGAGGCAATCCGCCTATCGCGCTGGTGCAGAGCTGCAAGCTGGGCCTCTGCCTTTTTCCGTTCGGTGATGTCTTCGATGGCAAGGACGAGCAGGACGGTCCGGTTTCCGGGGCGGTACAGCTTGCGGGCGTTCAGCAGCATGGTCCGGGGGCCGAGTTTGGGAAAATCATGAGTGACTTCGAAGTCGTCGAAGTGTCCTTTGGTCGGCAAGATGTCCCGCAGCAAAGCCAGCAGGGGGGGAATGTCCCCTTGGCCGTTCCCGAGTTCCTGGATGAAGCAGCCTTCTGTGTCTTCGGGCAAGGCGAGGAACGTCTTGTAGAAAGAGCGGTTTGCGGACTTGACGCGCAGGTCCCGATCTAAAATGATCAGGGGGTCTCGAATGGTATCGCCGATATTTTGGGCGTAGGTCTCGATCTCTTGCAGCAGCAGCTTTGCCCGCGCCATGGTTGACTCAATTCTGTAGAAACGCCGTCTGACAAAGCAGGGCTTTGTTCGTTTAGCTTGGAAGGTTTAGTATCAGTCAGAGATGTGTTTGCAGCATTTTTGTTAGTACCGGTGTGTTTCATGGCTGCTTTTATGACAGCCACTTTTCTACACAAGCAGGCAGCATTCGCTCAGGCATAAGGCTTAATCTCGGTTAGCTGAGGCTCTTGAGATACTTTCGCCGCTCTGGATTTTTTCTGACCAATCCAGGAATTAACAATCCAGGAATTAACAATCCAGGAATTAACAATCCAGGAATTAACAATCCAGGAATTAACAATCCAGGAATTAGTCTGGCCGATCCACTGTTCCGTCAGACGGGACGCTGTTTCCTGTTTGTCTATGCCGAGGCTAAACCCGAACACCAGAAACACCGTTGCGGCGAGGCCAAGTGTCAGCGTGTGAACGATGTTAAGCGCGGATGACACGCTGACAGCCGCGACATTCGCAAACGCCATTACTGCTCCCCATGTCAAATTTTTCACAAGAGCAGTCTTCCCCCGTCTTGCTCCAGATGCCGCGCCGCGGATAACGCCTGCCAGCAGGTTCCCGAGAAATGCACCGACGCCAAGCAATAATAAAAAGACTAAAGTTCGAGAAATCATTGCGAGAATGCCATTGACCAGAAAGGTTACCTGCGTAAGGCCGCACTGCTTGGCTGCCAGGTCGAACAACATTAGCCGTACCAGCCATTTGGCTGCCTCTCCTGCAATGTCACTGGCCTTTAGAGTAACCCCTATGCGGCTCAGGAAGGCAGTCATGCGGACATTATCTGTCATCTTGTCAGTACGGGTCATGCGGACAAGGTGAGTCACAAGACCTGCCAGCGCCCCCGTATTCAGCCAGCCAATGACAACAATGAGCATCAAAAGCACACCGAGCAGCGTGGGAAGGCTACCGCCGACGTGATAATGTACCGTTGCCATCCCATGCCGCAGCCAAACTAACCAATATCCTTCTCGGAGCGTTAGGGTGTTTATCACTATAAAGCCTTCCGTATTAGTCCGTTTCCCTCAGAAAGAAGCGGGTTTCTAAGTTGTGGACGCTTCACTCCGCGTAAAGATGACACCTTCGTGACGGCTGCTCTGGCTGAGTGTGTTTTGATAGGGATGGCATTCCAGTCCTTCCCGCGCACTGAAGGACTGCTTCCAGCCGACGACCTGCTCCTCTGTCGTGACTGCCAATCGATTGGCGATATGCCGATCTTTGACATAGCAGTTTCCATACAGGCGAACATCCTCCAGAATGGAAGTTTCCAGCTCTGCCTGGCGATTTGTGTTCGCACTTGCGTCTTCAGGCTTGACACTTGGGAAGTCTGCGTAGGCTGGCATTTTGCTGGAAGGCGACATCGCCTCGTTTCCCACAAGACGCTCGGCCATACTACGGACCCACTGCATTTCTGAATCTGGCATTTCTGAATCTGGTAACGCTTCTGCGCTTACTCTTTCCTCGCCCGCTGTTAAAGTGAGCACCGTTTCCCAAGCTGCCTGTGCCTCCGGTGCTAACTCCAGTGCCTGAAAAGCCAGCCCGCACAGATAATGCCCCAGCGCATTGCCAGGTTCCGCGCCGACCCCCTCGAAGAACGCCCAGAGTGCGCTCAGGGTCTCGCCCTGCGCGTAGAGTTCCAGGCCCGACCGCAGGTGCGTCTGCAGCGAAGAGGGTGTCGACGGAACGCTAGGAAGCATCGGGATTATCAAACTCGGTTCTTGCGTCGCTGCCTGGTTCAAGTTTGGAAAGATATAATAGCGGCGTGGCTTTATATGACCGTCTGTCAATTGGGTGCTCATGGCTTTTGATACTCTTTCAGCCGCTGCTGGCCCTTCACGCGGTTGCTCGAAGGGGACACGTTTGTATTCTGGGCGCTTCGACGGCTGGTCCGATAACGCCTGCTTACTTCGCTCTGCACTCGCAGTGCTTCCTCGGCTACCAGCAAGGCTTCCGAACATTCCGCCAGTTTTGCGTCCGCGTCCGTTTTCGCATCTGTGAGTGGGCTGAGCACAGGCGCACTGCTAGGGTTCACTAAAGTCATTAACAGGGCCGCAATGTCAGGCAAAGGTACTACGAAATCCACGTCGCCTGTTGCAGCCGCATGACGGGGCATACTGGGCTGCTGACTGCTCGCCAGGTCCTGGGCGATAGTGAGGCCACCCATCGCTTTGATCCCCTGAATGCCTGACGCGCCATCTCCATCCCCGCCCGTCAGTACCACACCGATAGCCCGTGATCCAAAAGTCACGGCCACCGAACGGAACAGCACATCAACAGAAGGACGGCAGTGGTGGACCTTGGCGGAAAGCGACAGCGAGAGGAATTGATTTGGGTTGACGAGAAGATGCGTGCCAGGCGGTGCCACATAGACGTGTCCTGGCTGAAGGCAGTCGCCCTCTTCGGCCTCTTTGACACGAAGGTCGGTGAGGTTGTTAAGGATCGAGGCCAGTCTGCTTGGAAACTCCGGTGAAAGATGCTGGACGACAAGAATAGGCGCAGGGAAACTTGCAGGCAGGGCGGACAGAATCACGCTGACGGCGTTGAGGCCACCTGCTGAAGTCCCGATGGCAACGACGCAGGATTGGTAAAGGGAAGCGGCATTCCCACCACTGAGAGGAGAAAACGGATCAATTTGAAAGGCCAAAACAGTTGTGAACACTTCCTCGCCTTGCGGCGGTCCGACCGCAGGGGGGTCGGTGAAGGTTCTTTGCAAGAGCCTAACCCAAAAAATCTTGGGGTACAAATATTGTACCACTTATGGGCATCTTTCAACCAGGTAGGCAGACTTCAGTATTTCAAAGTATACTATTGTATCCCAAGATTTTTTGAAGCGGGAATGGTTTCATGGCAGTATGGATACACTACTGGGTAGTGGCTCAAGCGGGTCTGACACTTAACTTTCCGCTTAGTCGGTTGGTTGTGTTCGTGCAAGAATAGCCGCAAGCAGTTCTCGTGCATCGATCTTAGAAAACGAAAGGGTACGCCGCACCAATCGCCCTATCTCCTGGCGCAGCACAGTGTTGAACTGCTCGATATAAGGCTTTATTGGGGTGACAAGTCTGGCCCTCTCTTTTACTCATCGCCCCTTGCGTCTGCCTATGCAAGGCGGAAGCACGTTCCAGGGCAATGTTAGGGGCGGCGTTGGGTGTTTCGGTAGTGGTCATTGCGAGGCTCTTTCTTTCGGCTGTAGCTGAGGCCCGGATGAGTCCGATGTTCGGGGAGTTCGTGGTTTATGTGGACGAAAAAGTAATCGGGCAGATCAACGAAAGCAGACTGTTTATCAAAGTCACAAAGTTTAGAGAACAGTTCGCGCCCGAATTGGAGAGTGCGTCGCCGTATCCAGGTGCAAAGGTGGCTTTTGTCGTGCCGTCAGAGAAAATGGCAAATGCTGGCTGCGAGATTTTGTTACAGGCACGCGCCGCCAGAACAAATAAAGGGCAGGGCGATCCATGACTACTGTCAGCGTCGATATCGTCGCTTTTGCGTAAGTCTTCCCAGGGCTGAACCCCTGGGCTTGATAAAGGCAATTCCCCGCCTTTGCGGGCATAGACAAAGAGTTTTAACATTTCCTATGCCCGCGCAGGCGGGGAGTTGCTTTATCCAAGTCCTGCCGTTTAGGGCAGGGGAATTACGCAGGAGGGCTAATGTCCGCTATTCATGAAATCCGCGCCGGCTTCGACGCCAACACCATTGTCGTCTACCAGGCGTACCCAAAGGCCATCGCCGAAGCGGCGCTCAAAGCAGGCAAGTTTGTCCCGCCGTTTTCCTGCGGGCGCATGACCTGGATCAAGCCGTCTTTCCTGTAGATGATGGAACGCTGCAACTGGGGCCTGAAGGCCGGGCAGGAGCATATCCTGGCCGTTCGCCTCACCCGCGCAGGCTGGGAGGAGGCGCTGTCGCTGTCCGTTCTGACACATCCAGAAAAGGGCGTGTACCGAAACGAAGAAGACTGGCGGCAGCAGTTTGAGGCGGCTTCGGTGTATGTGCAATGGGATCCGGAGCGGACACTGCGGGGAGCCGCGCTAGACCACAAAAGTATTCAGGTGGGCCTTAGTCGCCACCTCAGCCAAAAGTATGTGGATGAGTGGATTACGGGCATTGATGACATGACGCCGCTGGTACGGAAAATGCACGGCCTGATCCAGTCCGGTCAAGCGACGAAGGCAAAAGGATTTTTGCCGAAGGAGCGGGAGTACCCAGCTCCTCCAGAGATTGCCCGACGTTTGGGTATAAGTAGCTAGAGATGAGCAACCATTTTCTGGCACTGTTATCTTTGACTGCACTGACTGCATCCGCCGCTCAGGCCGAATATGCTCCGGTTCCGCTGGCTCATGTCCCAGTCTTTTCTCTGATTGCGGCACAGAGGCAGGAACACGGCGCGTCGGCACTCGCCGATCCTGGAAAACGTCCATGCGATTACTTCATTATCTCGAATATCAGTGTAGGACCTGAGCGAAAGCGGGTGAGAACCCACGGTCTCCTCATTGTCGTGACAGCTTGGGGACAGTCCTTCACAGGCACTAATCTGCCGCCGACGGCCAACCCAAAGCTGCAGAGTGGGGAAGTTCTGAGCGTTGTTCTCAGCCGCACTGCTGACCCAACCCGAATGCAAGCTAGGTATAGCGATTTGGTTTACGAACGGGGCAAAGTCACGCTGAGGTTTGCGGGCGTCGTCCGTCTGAGCACAAGGCCGTAGCGGGTCGTGGATGCGTTCGGCCTCAAGAACACGGCGGACGACATGACCGGCGACGGAAGAAAAGAGGCGGCGGCGTATGCATACAAGCAGTTGAACGACCATTTCAACCCGGATGCCATTGTGATCGATGAAGTTCGTATTCGGGCCATCTATCGCGGCATCGCTGACACCGAGGCTGGTCAAGTTCCGGCACATCAAAGGCATCGAAATCATCGGTGTTCCAAGCGGTGCGATCATCAATCTGCCGCCCGACACTCAGGCTGCGCCGGACATCAGCACGGCACCCGCCCAATCTGCACAGTAACAAGAAAAAAGACGAGTGACTGAAGTCACTCGTCTTTGATTCGGCTGGCTAATTTCTACGATGCCGATGCTGCATCCGTTTATGCCTGGGATCGAGTCCCAGATCGTGCCATTCTACGGGGAAGCTATCGGGGCCGCCGCGACCTGTCATCCGCGAAGAGCCGCCACGGGAGATGTCGATGTTGCCGCGCGAGAAACGGCCTAAATCCGCCACCAAAAAGATATGGCTGAGACCGTTGCTTTTGTTCACTACCCGGATGCGGTGATTGAGCAGGCGGCGGCGTGAAGAGTCGACCGCGCAGAACCACGGGCCGGAACTGCCGTAATAGTCGCCATTCGCGAGATGAGGATTGCTGTCGCCGTGGCTGTAATAGGTGGCGATTGCGGAACGCTGATGGGTAGAATGATGAGCATCGGCAGCTTTCGGCACAGAGACAAGCGAAAAAAGCGCGAGAAGAAACACGATTTTATAGACGATATTGCAGTCAAATGACTGCTTGCTTCTCGTGGGATATTGATTTTGGACTGACATAGGCCATTGGAACTCCTCAACAGATTTCTACCACTATACCCAAAATACGAACATCCAATCGTAATTTAAGGTACATTAATTCATTGACTTTTAGGGCATGATAGAGTGTATTCACGGGAAGGGGAGACGGATATGCAGGTAAGGCTACTGATTATTGATCCGCAGGTGGATTTTTGCGACCCGCAGGGCGCGTTGTCGGTGGCAGGGGGTGACCAAGATATGGAGCGGCTGGCGCGGCTGGTTCAGCGATTGGCGTTGAAGTTTGACGGCATTCATGTGACACTTGACTCGCATCACCTGGTCGACATCGCACATCCGATCTTTTGGAAAGATGGTAGCGGCAATCACCCGGCCCCGTTCACGATCATCAGCGCCCAGGAAGTCGAGGCAGGACGCTGGACTACGTCGCAGCCGGAGGCGTATCCACGGGCAGCCGCTTATGTGCAGGCGCTGGCGAACAATGGGCGTTATCCGCTGTGCATCTGGCCGCCGCACTGTTTGATTGGAAGCCCCGGCCATGCAGTCATGCCGGCGCTGTTCGCGGCTTTGACGGAGTGGGAAGCGCATTACAACGTGGTCGATTACATTAGCAAGGGCAGTAATATCTTTACAGAGCATTACTCAGCGATCCAGGCAGATGTTCCCGATCCCGCCGATCCCAGCACCCAGATCAATACGGCTTTGATACAGACACTGATGCAGGCCGACATCATTGCGGTGGCCGGGGAAGCCGGGAGCCACTGCGTCGCGAACACTGTCCGCGATCTGGCCGATAACTTCGGCGACGAGCGGCTAGTCCCGAAGATCGTGCTTCTTCAGGATGCGATCAGCCCGGTTACAGGCTTCGAGGCTTTTGAGAGTGACTTCCTGCAGCAGATGACTACGCGCGGCATGAAGCTGTCAACGACAGTAGATTTTTTGAAAGACTAACCATGATCATCGACTCGCTGTTAGACACCGATCTGTACAAGTTCACAATGCAGGAAGTCGTCTGGAACCACTTCCCGAACGCTCAGGTGGAATATGCGTTCAAATGCCGTTCGCGGGGAGCGGATCTGTCGGTCTACGCGGAAGAAATACGCGAAGAGTTGGCCGCTTACTGCCGCCTGCGGCTGACGGAAACCGAAGCAAGCTTTCTCCGAAGCATTGCCTATCTTAAACCGAGCTACTTGGATGCACTGGGCGACCTGACCCTCAATCCTGACCATGTAAAGATCACGGTCGATCCCACGGCAGCGCCTGAAGACCGGCTTCAGATACGCATCGTCGGAAGCTGGTTCCAGACCATTCTATTTGAAGTGCCGCTGCTGGCGATTGTCAACGAGATCTATTTCCGTCACACGCAGCCGGACGATGCCGCGAACCGCGAGGAAGGCAGGAGATGGCTGGAAGCCAAAGTCGCCCTGCTGGCAAACACTTGCGAGGCTCCCGTCAATCTCATTGAGTTCGGCACACGCCGTCGCTATAGTCAAAGCTGGCAGGAAGAAGTCATCGCGTACCTGAAAGAGAACTTGCAGGGTGTTCAGGGAGGGCAGTTGCTCGGCACCAGCAACATGGCAGCCGCGATGCGGTTTGAGCTGAGGCCCTACGGAACGATGGCCCATGAGTTTCTGCAGGCCTGTCAGGCACTGGTAGCCCTGCCGGAGTTTCAGAAGTTTGCGTTTGATACCTGGATGCAGGAATATCGAGGCGACCTGGGGATTGCCCTGTCCGATGTCGTCGGAATGGACGCATTTCTACAGGACTTCGACAAGCTTTTCTGCAAAGCATACGATGGAGCGCGTCACGACTCAGGCGATCCTTACGAATGGGGTGAGAAGCTGATCCAGCATTACAAATCAATGGGGATTGATCCGGCCACAAAATCTGCCGTGTTCAGCGACAGCCTGGATATTCCTCGCGCGATTGCCCTGGCCGGGCATTTCCACGGACGCATCCGCACCAGCTTCGGGATCGGCACGAACCTGACAAACGACATGGGGTTCGAGCCGCTGTCGATAGTCATCAAGATGACACGCTGCAACGGCAGGCCCGTCGCAAAGCTCAGTGACAGCCCCGGCAAGATCATGTGCCAGGACGATGTCTATCTGAGCTACCTGCGCCAGACGTTTGAGATTGCTTAATAGAATGAGGCTAAATTGATCACTTATCGAAACCCTGTCTGGTCAGGTTACTTTGCTGACCCCTTTGTCCTGAAGCACGGGAACGAGTACTTTGCCTATGGAACCAGCCCGGATGGGCCGCAGGCCGATGGACGCATTTTTCCGGTTCTGCATTCGCATGACCTCGCGCAGTGGGAGCTGATCGGAGGCGCTCTGGTGCGGCCTGCCGATCCCGAGCGGGCTTATTACTGGGCCCCTGAAGTCGCTGAGCGTGACGGCAAGTTTTACCTGTATTACTCCGCCGCGCCGGGAACGGACGATGAGCAGCATCGCCTTCGGGTCGCAGTCGCGGATCATCCTGCCGGGCCGTTTCGCGAGGTCAATTCCCTGCTGCTGCCGGACGAAGGATTTACCATCGACGCCCACCCGTTCCAGAACCCCAAAGATGGGAACTGGTATCTTCTGTTTTCCAAAGACTTTTTCGATGAACTTCCCGGCACCGCGTTAGCAGGCGTCCTGCTGGCCGATGACATGATCTCCGTCGCCGGGCCGGTGACGACTCTCCTGCGGGCGTCGGACAAATGGCAGATCTTTGCCCGGCAGCGTCTCATTTATGGCCGGTTTTGGGATGCCTGGTACACGCTGGAAGGGCCGACCGTGCGAGTCCATGAGGGCCGTTATTATATGCTGTATAGCGGGGGTAACTGGCAGGGCGGCACTTATGGTGTCGGCTGCGCGGTTGCCGATTCAGTCCTCGGTCCGTATTCTGAGCCGGAGAGCGGCCCTGTTGTCCTGTCTGGAGACAGGGATGAAGTCACCGGGCCGGGGCATTGCAGCGTTGTCATGGGCCCGGACAATCAGACAGAGTTTGTCGTGTACCATGCCTGGGATGAAAATATGACAGGTCGGCGCATGCACATCGATCCGCTTGTCTGGACGGCAAATGGTCCGCGCTGTCAGGGGCCGACCTTGACTGAGCAGGTTCTGCCATGACGATTCCCATGTGATGTCTTCGCTCCTGAGCCGTCATGGACTCAGCTTATATTGGAATGAGCGGCTTCACGACGGAAACCAAAAGGCGCATATCGTCACGCGTACCTGCCTGAGCGAAGGCATCTATTCCGGCAATGAGGCGCAGTGCAAGCGCTTCTCTCTCATGTAGGCCGCTGCAAGACGTTCTGTCGACTCGTGCTGCGGAGTGGTATCCATCAAGATACCTTGTCCGGCGATACAAGTGGTAGAATGTCCCGCCAACAGCTTTAAGAAATGCCTCCCAGATATGCCCCAGCAGCTCTTCACGCGAACGGAAGAGCAGGCGCTCGGCCTGGACATTGACATAACTAGAGCCTGTTATGCACTTTTTTAGAACAGCAGGCAGCTATTACGGATATTGTTTATCAGCCTACTTGCTT
>JBPBQB010000199.1:0-18576 GCA_050954545.1 Janthinobacterium lividum
CCAGAGCGGCGATCCGCGTCTTGTCGAGCAGCTACGGGCGCTCATGGCTGATCAGCGGCGGCTCCTTCGCCTGGACAAAGACGAGATGCTTCAAGATGTGCTGGCCCGCTCGAACTTCACGCAGATCAACATCAACGCAGGCGATGGCCCGATGGTCCCGATTGTTGCCATGACCCCGCAGGCGCTGGCCGAAACCGCAGAGCTGCTCTTCGCGCTCGGCATGAACCCCGATGGCACGGTTCTGAAAAAGCGGCTTGACGCGCCTGAGTCAGAAACGGAAGAGGAAGACTGACCCGTTCTTGATTGCCCGTGCAACTCACAAGCGTAGTCTATTACGAACAAAGCCGCCTCAAGCACTATAGATGCTTCCAGGCGGCTTTATTTCGGTTTGGGTGTCTCTTGTTAGACTGGCTTTGCGCGCGGGTGCGCGGGCGTGTAGTGGAGCTTATTTCTAAGCAGCCCACTATTCCCCTCAATGCTTCCAGCTTGATTGTCGCTCCGTAAATCAACGTCTGATCAATTTATCCCAGCTTGTTAGTGACAGTCACTAAAGTATCATGCATATCCAATTAGCCTTAGAAAATCCCCACGTATAAAATCGGAGGGCAGCATCGGGCAAATGCTGGGTTTCCTAAGCCATTTTCTAAGAAGTGAGCGAGGAACCACACTCCAATCGTAGGTCGATCCAGAAATTAGCATTTTCTCAAGAAATGCTTGCATCTTTTCATAATCCAGATTCTGGGCCGGGTTATCCTTGATACGGTAAAGACCCACATCTAGCAGAGGACTTTTCAGATGACTGAAGGTAGACCTTCTAGTGCCACCTGTTGTGAACTCTACGACGTATTTATTAGTATCTAGCACTCCCATGTGTGACCAATGCCCTCCATCAACATATCGTATTGCTCTTGATACGCCACTTCCTCTAGTAAATGTGAAGAAAATATCAAATGGCTGAGCTAGCACGAATAATCTGTCGATGCTTTCAGCTTGCTGCTGTTCCGTCTTAGGAAATAATAATGGTGGCAACTGTGTAGGATTGTCCAGGGGCTGACCAGCCATTAAGAGCGTAAGGATGTTCTGTAGCGCATAGGGATTGTCACCGTTTTCCGCGAAATATAGCTGAAGTCGAGCCTTATCAATCGGTCGAGGTGATTTGAGAAGTTTAAGGCCACTAATACCACCGACGTTTGACCAGTTGACACGAAATGTTGTCATATTCTTGTACTTGAGTAAAAGCAACTCGTTTCCAAGTACAAAACCCATTAGCTGCTCTTTTCGAGACACAGCAATGTCAACTATGGACGAATCGGTAGCAGCTAATTCGCTACCTGAAATGTTACTGTCAACAAGTTGGAATACACGATCCATGGCCGCCCCCCCTCGTGCTTAGCATCAGGTTATATCAGATCAACCTTAGTACCACAAATATTTATCGCCCGAGGCTGGTATCTAGGGCTTTGTTAATGCTTTAAGCGACCTTTGTCAGGGAGGTCTTGGCTGCTCTTGTGATCCAGAGAGACAGCAATATTTGTGCTCTAGCGGCTGTCTGCTCCGCAAACTCGGTTCATGCTTTTAACTGCGAGATCCACTTATCTTTCTCGGCCAGCACAGTCAACCGTATATTTAGGTACTAAGGCAGTATTTCCTTCATTCCATGCAGAAGACCCCCGAAAGATTTTGCAAAAAGGCTGAGGGGCTATTTTTCTACAGGAGTGAGCATACCACGCGCTGGCATTGCGCTGTCCGGGGTGAGAAACCGGGGGTCGGTATCGGCAAACGTCAATCGGCGGCACAATGGTAGGCGTTGGGGCAAACGGGCAATGACGCCGGACACAGCCTGAAAGCCGATTGTAGGTCAACGTCAGCCCATTTAGGCTACTAATCGCCTAGTTCGGCACGGTGCTACTCGGCAATACCATTGCTCTTGCGCCATGACTATCAAAGTTGGAACCGAGGGTCAGCAGTGGCGGCAGTTGGAATAGAGATCTTGCTGTTAATGAAATACTTGACGTGACCATCCGCCATCGAGAAGACGGAGCCGCCAGTGTGACGTAAAGAAAGAGGATCAGTATAGCCGGGGAGGACAGACGGAGCCGCATCGTTGCCATCATCCGTGCCACCCTCGTAGCCATCGCCTTCTTCCAGAAATAGAATGGTTGCTGAAGGGGCTGTGAATTGGCTGAGCTTGACACCCGTAATCGTGGAGTTCATCGCATAACTATTGCCCTGGTTCGAGGCATCATCCGGGCAGATATAAACGCCTTTACTTTTGACGTAGGGATAGATCGAGCCCGTCGTGGGATCGAAGGAAGTTGGGGTGAGATGATCGACTGTATATCCCGCGAAAGCAATCCAGCCGGCAGGGGCACTTATGCCGGTTGGTAGGGTCTGGGCGACAACCGGCATGGTTTCATCCGAATCCTGCTGATATTGAACGACAGCCAGGCTCAGTTGTTTCAAGTTAGAAGTACAGGAGGTTCGCCGGGCATTCTCGCGCACTTTCTGGAAGACAGGGAACAAAATTGCAGCAATAATCGCGATAATGGCGATGACGACGAGCAACTCAATGAGTGTGAAACCATGCTTTCGTTCGCGCGAATGGAAATGAAAGATGGGCATGGTGAAGCATTCCTTAGCGGACGGTTGCTTGCTTCCGTGCATAAATCATGCCAAGTAGGAATACTCGTTCATTCTCATCTAAGTCAGCGGCTATCACTTGTTCCTGGTCGGTGTAAGTCTTGCGGAACCACCTATGGAGCGAGAGGCCAGCAACTTACGGAAGATAACTTTTTGCAATTGCTGGAAGGCTGATTTTCCGTAGGAGTGAGCATACGTCCTCCCGCGTCATCCCGGCCAGGGGTGGGAAATCGGGGGTCGGTATCGGCAAACGCTCTTTGCCCGGCATTGCTATTCTGAACTAGGGGTGCCGTGAAAGACTAGGCAAGCAACCGTACAGGCCAATTGTAGGGCAACGTCAGCCCGCCTATGCTCCTAAGCGTCTAGTTTCCACGCAAAGGGTAGCCTACTCTTCATCCTCATCTCGATACACTCCCGGTGCTGGCCGTGCTGGCAAGTGTGCCGGGCGATTGGCTCCGGCGTCATCGAGCATTCTCCCGGCGATGAGCGTCTGATGAAGCGCCGAGGCTATGAGCTGATCGGCAGCGTCTGTTTGGCGGCTGGCAATGAGCTGGCGCAGCGTCAACAGGTCGGTTCGGTTTTGTTCGGTGAAGGCCCGCCAAGTATCGAGATCCGCTTGCGTGACGTTCATACAGCCTCCTTGGTCTCATCAGGCACATATTCCAGCAAGTCGCCGATTCCGCAGCCAAAGTAACGGCAGAGCGTGTCAACGATTTCCGTGTCTATTCGGTCTGGTACCCCATTCATCAGACGAGTCACAACGCCGCTACTTATCCCTGCCTCACTAGCAATTACCCGATAAGTCAGCTTCCGTTTTTCCCGTTCCTCTTTGCCCAGCTTCAAGCGCGGCATTCTACTAACAACCATGTTTGTTCCCTCCCCATAGTTTCGATATGATACCACAGTCTGTATTCACTTTGCAATACAGCGTCTTTACTGCACGATAAAATATACTTTTCAAGAGATACAAAAAGGCTTGACATATATATCTACAGAAGGTACTATGTATTTAGTAATAGATACACAGTATCTTATATAAGATACATAAGAGGATACACACCATGCCTGCACAGACTTTGACGAATGTCGAACTGACTGCCCTGCACACCGAGACCATCGGTGCTGCACAAAAAGCCGCGAGAGAGTCCCGCACTTTGGCGAACATCAGCCGCCGCGCATCTACCCTCATTGAAGACGGCTATCAAGTCCGCTCTTATGCGGGAACCGACCTGCACATTGTCGAAAGCCCCAAAGGCGACAAGTACAGCGTCTGGCATGGCGCGACTGCCGGCTTCTCCTGTTCCTGCCCTTGCTTCCTCAATTGGAACACCTGCAAGCATCTGGAAGCCATTGACCTGATGAAGAAGGAAGCTGTCGAGGATGCCGCTGCTGACGAAGAATACGAGCTGGCCGAAGAAGCGAGAAACTTCTTTGATAGTGCCCATGACATGAACTTTGCTTAAGCCGACCAGGCCGGGACGAACGGCCTTCCCCCTTCCATTGGAGACACAGACCATGACCCGACTTGAAACCACGCTGAACTCGCCAACGCGCCCGATCCGTGACACCGACCGCTTCTTTCTTACTGCTTCCGGCCTTGCTGCCCTGGAAGCTGCCGTCGCACTGGAAACCGTGCAGGAAGTCGCCCTGAGTGCTCGGCAGGCATACGACGGCCCCGCAACTGGAATGCCTAAGCCCGAATGGGTGCGCGGCGTCTGCCCTGATTGCAGTGCTCCGGTTGTCGCCAATTCCTACTACTGCGGCGGTCGCGGCTTTATCGTGATTCACGAATGCTGGAACAGTCTTCCAGCCGAGCCGACCTGCACCCACCGCAAAGTTTTCTGACCTGAATCTTCTCCAACCTGAACATCTTTTGACACGCTGATCCCAAGGAACCTTATTATGATTGCTTATAACACGCCAACACATTGCCCTTCTGCCCCCGGCCTGTCCTGGTCCATCGGCAGCCTCTCGGTCATCACGGATGACGCCGTAGAAAAGTGGCTGGCAAAGAACCACCCCGAGACGGCCCGAACGCTGCGTACCGAAGCGCGGATTGTCCTTGACCAGCAGCGCGTCGAGATGTCCATCGAACGGCCTAGCATGGATAACACCGGCCAGGCTGCTGACACGCTCCCCGGTACACCGATTGCCGAGCTGATGGATGCGCCGAAGCATTGGGCCTGCGCTCTTTATCCGGGCTGCGGCTCGAAGGAAATCTGCGAATTGGTTGCGCCGCTTTTGACGGCCAAGGAAGGGGCGGCGCTGCGAATGCAGTTTGAGGAAGGGAAAACTGGCCGGGAGATAAGCCAGGCGCTGGGGTCATGCAGAAGCCGCGTCTTCAGCTCGCTCAAATCGGCGCGTGTGAAGCTCTACGAAGCGGTCAAAGCCGACGCGCTTCCCGCTGCGAGTGACTGCGGGGAAAGCCTGAGCGAGATCCAGCAGCTCCTTCAGGCATCGCCGACCGTGTACCAGCGCGTTTCCCACTCGCGACGGCATCGCCGGGCTTATGTCTGCAACTGCGGCCATCATCTGACCCTGACGAACGCCGATCTGGACCACCGCCGCGTTGCCCCGAAGGCATCTGCTTCCCAGGGCCAAACCATCCCTGAGCGTTTGTTCCGTTGCCGCTTTTGCTCCAAGACGTACACGGAATCCGACTGGCCCAAGATTATCGCTTGACTTTAGAATTGTTCGTGCAATCAGGAAGCGCCCAATAGATTGATTTCTATTGGGCGCTTTTCAAGTTATGAAGTTTCGAGAACTGCAAAACTAAGTTATGAAGTTTTGAGAACTTCAGAAGTCCGCCGAATCCGTTGCGGTGGGAGCTGTCCACGATGCCCGAGACTTCATACTTGAAGTCAAGCCAATGGGTTATTGTGGCCGCTTGGCTTCGCTGTCGCCTCGCCCTGCGGTTCTAGCATTCACGCCGGGTCATTGCGCGTTCGGCAATATGGCCGCCTGTACGGGGCTTCTAGGGGCTTACTAATCTCTATTGTGCATACAATTAAGTTCCGTCATCGTACCGAACCAGATACGGTTGACTGAGTAGGTTTATCTCAGCAGCAGGCGGCACAGTCACAACAAGCTGCCCGTTGACCAAGTGGCAGTTCCAGTTGCCGGGCGCATCCGAGTTCACGAGGACAGCGCCCTCATAGAAGATGTCCCAGGTCGACTGCCCCAAGCCGCCAGTTGGCAGGCTTGCCACTTTCCAGCGGCCAGATCGCCGTCGTGGAACCTTGCGGCAGATTGAACGGCGCAACGACAAAGGCCCAGGTTTCGGCATCATGGGCCGACTCTACACCGCCGACAACAGCCGTCATCCTGGCATAGTAATTGCCGGGCTGGACCGTATGGCTGTAAGTCAGGATCGACCCGGCAAGATTGACCAGCAGAGTTTCGCTTCCGCTGACCGGCCCTTCATATAAGTTATAGCTGTCTGGCTGACCCGTGCTTGGGGCCAGCCAGTTGTACGTCGCAGTGTCCATAGTTTAGTTTATCCTAGCCGTAGACGATGCCGACAGTCCGGTTGCGCGGCGGTGAGGGAGCTACCACTGCTGGTTCCACATCGAAGAACCCGTAATACATCTGAGACTGGCCCAAACTTGTGTTGCCATTGTTGACAATAAGTTGCAGGGCGTCCGTTACAGGCAAAACGGTTCCAACCAACGCTTTAATTGAAAGCACCTGGTCGATTTCCGTGTAGGCTGCCCCGCCTTGATTTGCCGCGTGAGCCGTCGTGATGGTTGTCCCGGTGTTGGTAAAGATCGTATTTCCGACCGTAACTGACTGCCCCGAAGCTGGAACCGGTGTATCTGGAATGTACGATGTAGTGTTGGTTGCGTACACGCAGAAGTGTCCCGCCGATGGCATATGGTTGATACTTCCGTAGTTGCCGGGGTTCGCGCCGTTGATTGATGCTGCCGCTCCACCAATGACAACTTGTGGATTTGGCTGTCCTGTGACTGGGTTGTTTCCCATGTTGCGTTTCTTTCTGCTGAGTCTAATGGACTCAGGCTTTTTGCCAGCACCCATTGTGCATGGCATGAGAACCGCAAAGTGCGGTGAACTCCGGTGCGCGGAGAATGCCGCTGGTTGCTCCAGCGGCGGCAAGAGTGCCCGTGCAGTTTGTTGTGCCGGCTGCGCTGCTAGTCGTGCCGGTGAGTGAGAATGCGCTTGGTAAAGCAGTAAGCCCAGCCCCAGTAGTGGCAGTGGGATGAGCAGATAAGTTCGCATTGGTTTCATGCTTGTCTCCTATCTGTTTACGTCCCATAGTATTAAGGCTTGGGGCTTTCGTAAGTTATGGAGTTTTGAGAACTTCATAACTTGGTTCGGCTGCTGCCTTCATGGGCCATTGCCGAGAGTGCTTCTGCTAGCTGCTCGACACTGCCGCTCTCAATCCACTGGTGAGTGAGGTTATGGGTTGCTCCACCACGAAAGCCAAGATGGATCTGGTCTCCGGCCAGGCGTAGCCGCGCATGGGTGAGATGCGCGGCTACGCCTGGGTCTAGGCTCTGGCTGCACTTGATCGCCAGTGTTCTGGCACGTTGCATTTTGTTAAGGTGAAAGTCGCTCATTTGTGTTTGCTCTTTCCTGGTTGCAGGTGCAATCAGCAAGTAGAAATTGGCCGTCCGTAATCCATCTCCATGTGATTAGGTTCTTAGTTCCGGTTCCTCTCCCCCTAGGGCTTGCGAAGAACCGGAACTAAGAACCAGTTCCGGTTCCTACTGGAAGAACCAAGAACCGGAACCAAGAACTAAATCATAATGTGGGCGCTAAACTATAGCCCCCTGCCAAAATATCATTCTCGATTGACTTTTCTTCGGACTGGAGCCATGTGATTGTTTTCTTGGCAGTTCCTTCCGCATGGCCCCGAGAAACCATCTCTCTGACAATCTGCCCATGCTTAACTGGTGCTGATTCAAAGAGATAGCCCAGGATGTCATGAGCGCATTTTTCTTTTGCCGTTGGCGCATCTGATACCCGCTCCTCCGAGTGGCCGCTGTCTTCCACGCGCTCAAACTGATCATCACCAACGCGCTTGAGGTACATCGGAGGGATGCCGAGTCCTAGCAGCCGGTTCTTCGTCACGCGGAGCGCAATCACGGCGTCAGCATCGGTGACTTCACCTTTATGCATAGTGAGGCTTAGATTCACATCACCAGCGTCTTCTTGTGCGCCTGCGCCTCGTGCGCTTCCATTGCCTGCCTTGGAGGGATGCCCCAAGGTCAAAGAGGCGATGCCAATTTGCTTGAGCGCATCCAGTGTTGGGATCACACGGTTGTAGGCTTCAGCATTGTCATTCTCATCCTTGACGCTGAAGACGCGCCGGGCTGTATCAAAGATGACAAGCTGAATGCCGGCGTCTTTTACATAGGCCAGAAGCTCGGGCAGTTCTTCGGGAAGCTTGATCGGTTCTCGCATGAAGAGAAGATGTCCCCGAACGCGCGGGCTGTCTCGGTAAAGACGCTCGATCTTGTGCGCCCGGCCCACGTCGCCGCTTTCCATATCGCAGTAGAGGATGCGTGTTTGTTCACACTCAATGCCCCAGAGCGAATTTCCCTCTGCCAGGGCACAGGTAATGTTGAACAGCAGCGTACTCTTGCCGAGGCCCGTTTGCCCGGTGAGCCAGTGTATCGCGCCTTTGAGCAGATACCGCCCGAAAAGAAGCGGCAGCTCTGTTGGCTGTTCCACATCGGCAAGGTCCACAACTCGCTCTGAAATCGGCTTCCGACGCGGCTGCCCGTTAGTAGCAGCCTGCCCGTTAGTGGCTGGAGGCTTGTTAGTGGCTGGAGGCTTGTTAGATGCCCCGTTACTATGAGGCGGCTCTGTGGGTGTCAGGTAGGGGCTTGCATCGTCAAGCAGGCGCTGAACATCCGCCTTTGTTCCGCCATCATGGACGAACTCAGTAAGGTCCTTCAAGAGCGACCTCCCTGCTGTGCGAACGGATACTTTGCAATCCGCACATCTGGCACAACCGAAGAAAGAGAGGCTGCAACCTTTTGAGCGCCAATCTGTCCCGCTTCATCCAAATCGTAAAGAATAATGACTTTTTTCATTCCTCGCAGATGAATGGCCCACTCTGGCCGCCAGTTGCCTGCCCCGAGTGTCCCTGTGACAGCGGAGAAACCTAATTGATTCGCTAGAGCTGCGTCGGCTTCACCTTCTACAATCAAGATCTCTTCTGTTCTTTCTAGTGCCGACATAGGAAAGAGGTCTGCCCGAAGCCCTGCTCCCCAGGGGAGAGTTTTCCGCATCTCTTTCCGTCGTTGGTCGGTTAATTCTGGCTTGTATCCAAACAAGTGTTTGCGTATATTCGTTAGATTTCCTTGCCGATCAAAGACAGGGAACGTCGTGCGGTAGATACCGTTATCTTCTTTGAGCAACCCAACTTTGAAGCGCTTCAGTGTCTCTGTTGTAAGGTCCCGATGTTCGGACAGCCAGCAGCGAAACTTATCATTGTTCATAAGATTCTTGTGAAGGTCGTCAGCGATGACAGGGTCCAGAAAACGTACAGGAGCCGGTCTTGGCGCTGGAGGTATGACCCGAGGCGTTTGCCGCTGCGAACTGCCAGTAGAATCCACAACACCAGCGAAGGCAGCCACACGGGCCAGTGCTTCGGGGAACGTGAGACCATCGCACTTCTGAACAAAGGCAAACACATCCCCGCCTTCTTGACACTGGGAATGGCAGTAGAATTGTCCGTCTTTGTCCACCGCAAAGTTCGGGCCGCTACCCCGGTGGACAGGGCAGGAACCTCGCCACTCGCCTGAGATCAGCTTCAGCGGCGTGTACTGTATGTAAAAATCAGCCCACTTACCAGACATGGCCGACAGCACAGTTTCCTTGCTTATCATTAGTTTCTCCCTGTGTACTGTGCATGTCTTGCCTGTGCTAAAAGGTAGCAGCGGCCCATCTCGTGATATAGCCCATGAAGAACACTTAGGCTGTAATCCATATGGATGAAGCGCTGCTGAAGCATATCTATGGCTTCGTCCTCTACTGCCAGCAGCGGACCTGCTTCTGTGCGCTCCACCTGTGCCCAGCCGTGAACCTGATCGGCAAGCTGAAATGCACAGACGCAGGCTACTTGGCTTTGGCGTCCCCGGCCATTTGGGAGTGTGTCTGCCGGAGCATTGAAGAAGGCGAATCTGATTCGGTGTTGACTGGGGTCAATTTGATATGGCGCTGACTTCAGGGAAGCTGCTGGTATCCGCGTCATTGACAGCGGGTAGCGAGAGGTGAAGTTGTTCATGCAACACCTCCCAGCCATGCCATTGAGAAGTGGGTCGTCACGGAAGACTTTGACTCAAAATCGTATCGAGGTTTTGTCTGGCCGACGGGCGGCAGGTTGTTAGCTTTCAATTATCTGTGTCCTTCTCGTTTTGGTGAGAGGAACAGGATTGACAGTCTCTACCACTTGTGGTAAGATAGAGGTGCGTCCGTCAAATCCTTGTTCCGTGTTGTTGTAGTAAAGAGCCTGACTTTTCCCGAGTCCGGCTTTTACTTTGTCTGGGCTACGAAGATGTCTTTTCAACATCCACCTCAGCAACCTTCTTAATCTGCGCTAGCTTCATGGCATCGTGCGCTTCAAATATCCTCTCCCAGAAGAGTGCCCAGTTCGGACTTTCTTTGGACTGGCTATCAAACTGCGTGGGCATTATCCTCTCCCTTCAATGCAGCCATTGCCGCTGTAGTTTGAGCCTCCACGAATGCATCCCATGCTTTCACGGGGATCCGAATGTTTTGCCCGTTGCGAACAAAGGGCAAGCGGCCTAGCTGGCACTGCTTATGCACTTGTCGAGCACTGATGCCAAGCAGCTTTGCAACCTCGTCTGTGCTTAGAAATATTTTCATCCGTCTCCCCTTCCCATCGTTTTTCCTGTCGTGTGAAGAACTTTGCAGAATATTATCCTTCACTGGTTTATGTCCCATAGTATTAACTTTTTTGGATAGAGCACAGGCACGGCAAAGCGTCTATTGATAGGTACGGAGACTTAAATCTGGAAACAAGAGGACAAGAGTAAATGCTGGACACTAAAAATAATTTTAAGTATGCTTGGCTGGCCTCAATTTAATGTTGGAATAACGGGCAGAGACACAAAAACACCCGGCCTGACGATTCAGACCGGGTTAGGAGGAATTGGGTAGACTATTGCTTCACGAACACCCCACTGGCAATTAGGGGATACTTTACAGAATATACTGGGCTTCTACATCGCCAAGCTCAAGCGCGACCTGGAAGAGAGTGTCATCGGCGCACAGCTTCTCGCCCCGCTAGTCGCCTACAACTTCGGCCCCCTCGCCGCCTGTCCGGCATTTACGCTGGGCACACCGGGTGTCGAACAATTAGAGGCGGCTGGCAAGCTGATCGCCGATCTGGTTGCCGGGAAAGTGATCGCCCCTGATGAACCCTGGATACGCGGGTATCTGGGTTTGCCTGCGGCGTGAGAACCTCACCCCGGAACTCCGTTCCGATACGCAGTAATGCCGCAGGCATACCCTCTCCTTAGCAAGGAGAGGGTGGAGAGACCAAGTGATCTGGGTTAAGTGGTCTTACCATGTTTTTGCCAATCGACCAAATGGTCCGACGGATAGAAGATGCCGTTCGAGCAATCTTAGATGTTGTTCGCCCGGAGAACCAGAAGCTTCCTGAACGGCCTTACTGAGCGCTTCAATAGCGGCCTTGCGCTCGTCCCGTAAAAGTCGAATAATACCAGCGCAACCTAAAGCCATCGCATAAGTGCCTGGGGTGATCCGCTGCTCACCGTTGGCGCGGGGCCGTTCCAAGTACTGTGCTACCTCTGATGTCGACGGAAATTCGTTTAGGAAGGGGAGCACATGATTGAAAACTCGCTTATGCAAATCATTGAGGATCTCAGCGTCTTCTTGCACTGTGTGTGGCGGATCATAAAGTGTCCACCATCCGTTCACACTTTCCTCCGTCAACATCTCATTTCCAATGCGGATGCAACAGTCTATAGTAGTAGGTACCGTAGGTGCTGGAATTCTTATATACAGATTCATAACCCCTGGTACATAAATCCCACAGTCAACTGTAAACGCGGTCTGCTCTTTGCTATTGTGGCGACTACGCTGGATTTCAATTAGCCAGGCAAGTCCGTCAAGCTGCCGGGAAAACACGCGTCCACGCTTGCGGAATCCATTTTGAGTGAGCGGCGTAGTCATGGCTACACGGATGATGCTGTTAAATCGATTTTCAAGGTCGGATGCCATAATGCTTTATATTCGCCAAAGATAAAGGGAAAGCCTTTAGCGGAAGCGTTACAGCAGCCGCCCGGTGACTTCCGCCCAGCGGGCGGTATCAAAGCGGAACTGCCAGGCGAAAGCGCGGCCTTTGCGGTCGTAATAGACGGCCATCGCTGCGCCCGCGACCCGGCGCGGCTCCGTCGCCAGCAGCTCACCGGCGAGGGCGGCGGTGTGGACATAGGCGACGGCGTGCTTGCCGCTCATGCGCCACGCACGTCCGGCTGCCCCGGCGAAGTAGGCGGCGGGCGGCTCGGTAAAAGTCCGCACCGGCGGCTTGGGAACTGTCAAAGTAGTCCTGCCAGCTTTGGCGGCGTGTGTTGGCTTAGCGACCGTCTTGCTGGCGGCTGTCTTAATATTGGTTGGCTTGGCAGGGGCAGGAAGCGGCAATGGCGTCTTTCTCATGTCTGATGTCCTTTGCAATGTCTTGGCGCATTATAGCAAACAAATGTTTGCTCTGTCAAGAGTGCATTTTTTGACTGACACAAGAAAAAGCCCTGCCGAGAGGCAGGGCTTTTAATGGTATGCGATTAGTTGCGGTTGTGCTGATCGTTTTGATTGCCGTTTCGATCATGGTTTCGGTCGCTGCCGTCGTTGTTCTGATTGTTCCGACCCTGGTTCTGAGTGTTCCCGTCTCGGCCCGGCTGATTGTCACCATTCCAGCTTCGGCGGCCCTGAATCCCGCCGCTGCGGATATTATCGCTGCGGCTGCTGTCGTCACGATTGAAGCTGACCTGGTTATCGCGGCCCTGGTTATCGCGGCCCCTATTATCCCAGTTCTGGTCATTTCGGTTCTGGTCATTGCCATAGCGATTGTCACCGTTCCGGTTATCGCCGCTGCGGTTGAAGCCCTCACGGTTGAAGCCGTCATGGTTGAAGCCACTGCGATTATAACCGTCGCAGTTGTAGCCGTCACGATTGAAACCAGCCCGGTCATAGCCGCTGTCGTTATAGCTCTCGTAGTGGTAGTAGCGGCCGCCATTGTCTTGCGACTGCTGCTGACGGTCATTTTCGTACTGGCTGCCGCCGATGGCTGCCCCGGCGGCTCCCAGCAGAGTGGCCGCATTGTTGTGGGTGAGAAGGCCGTAGGCGGCGACGGCGACTCCGCCGAGCGCGAAGTTCCGCGCGTTATTTTTATCGCTCTGCTGATCGGCCATCGCCGGAGCGATCGATGCGGCGGTGAGGGCGGCGAACAATCCCCAGGTGGTCAATTTTGTAGTTCGTGTCATGGTAATCAGCCTTTCTTAGAGCTTTCTGTTTCTTGTCTTCTTAATTTCTCTTGCTGTTTCCTTGACTACGGCGATTTACAATTTGTTCCCGGTGGTTCTAAACATGTCCTAGCGGGTCTGGGTGATTTTGGCGAGGCCGCGCGGGCTGTCGGGGTCAAGACCTTTGAGGAGGCAGAGCCAGTAGGCGAATAGCTGGCCAGCGATGATATAGACGAGGGGGCTGGTCCACTCGGCAATTGCGCCGGGGACACGGACGGCGGTCTCGCTGCCGGCGAGAAAAGCGGCGTCGTGGGCGAAGCAGATCAAAGCCGGGTGCTGGGTCCGCAGCTTCTCGGCAAGTTTTGCCATCGGCGCGAAGGCTTTGCCGTCAGGTGCGAATAGGAGGCACGGATAGCCTTTGACGACCTGAGTAATCGCGCCGTGCTGGAAATTAGCGGCGGAATAGGCCTGGGCTGATAGGTTGCAGGTCTCTGTCAGCTTCAAGGCAAGCTCGGTGGCGGTCGCATGATTGTAACCGCGTCCGAGAATGACACAGCCGGAAAGGTCCGCGTACTTTTCGACTAGATGATGCACGGCATCGTCCAGCCCCAGCGCTTGCTCCATCGATTCCGCCGCCCGGCGCAAGTGCTCAATGCGTTCCGGGTGCGTGTCATCTAACGCCGTGGACAGCAGAGCCAGCAAGGCAAGAGTGCCAGTGTAAGTTTTCGTGGCGGCGACTCCGATCTCATCGCCCGCGCCGATCATCAGAGGGAACTCAGCGGCCAGCGCAAGCTCCGAGTCGGCTTCGTTCGTGATGGAAGCGGTCAGCGCTCCAGAGTCCCTCGCCCGCCGAACCACTTCAATGACATCGGGAGCGGCCCCGGACTGAGAAATCCCCAGTACCAGCGCGTTTTCGCCGAAGTTCGGAACGACATCATAGAGGGTGAACACCGAAGGTGCGGCCAGAGCAACCGGCAGGCCATGCTGGATTTCAAGCAGATATTTGCAGTAAAGCGCTGCGTTCTCCGACGTTCCCCGAGCCGCGACATAGACATAAGCGATCTTGCGGCGGCGTACTTCCGCAGCCAGGGCTTCGACATGGTGATATTCTTCACGCAGTATCCGCCGAACCACATCCGGCTGCTGCCGTATCTCATTCAGCATATGAGTCATAGGGGTATCCTCAGTGTCACGCGAATCGGGAGCGCAACGTTTCCAGCAGATCAATCGAGGCTGGCCGACCTTCAAAGACAATCCCCAGCGGAACATGGGGCTTAGGCGTCCCGTGGAAATCCGAGCCGCCTGTCACCAGCAGGCCGTGCTGCCGGGCTAATGCCAAAAACCGTTCAGTCTCCGCCGGGCTGTGCTGGGAATAGTAGGCTTCGATGCCGTCCATCCCCATGTCTTTGTGCAGAGACCCCACGCGTTCGGCTAATGCAGACTCAGACAGCGGCACTAAACCCGGATGAGCCATAACGGCGACCCCGCCCGCCCGGTGCAGGAGGGCAATCGCGTCAAACGGGGTGAGTACTTCTTTCGGCTGGTACAGCGGCTTGCCTGACGCTAAATACGTGTCAAACGCTTCCTGTACCGACCCGACGACGCCTTTCGCAATCAGCGCCTGAGCAAAATGGGGACGGGCGATGACTTCCGACTCTTCCCCGTTTTCGCTGTGCTTGTGCGCCGCGTCCCGAACATCGTCCATTGTCACCGGCAGGCCAAGCGCGGCCATCTTCTCCGCCATCTGGTTGTTCCGCGCCGCCCGGCTCCGGCGCAGGTCTACCAGCTTTTCCTGAAGCTCGGCGAAATCGGGATCGAATCCATAGCCTAAAAGGTGAAAACGTCCCCCGGCATCTTCGACAGACAGCTCGACGCCCGGCACAAAATCGAGGCCCATCTCCTGTGCCGCGGCGGCGGCTTCCGCCAGACCACTGATGGTATCGTGATCGGTCACCGCGAGAGCCGCCAGACCGATCCCCTGTGCTTTCCGGACAAGCTCAGTCGGGCTCAGGCTGCCATCGGAGGCCGTCGTGTGTGCGTGGAGATCAATTCCCGAACCGGAAGGCTGTTTCATGCTGCAATTATAGCTTTTTGCCGAAGTGAAGTCAATTATTAGGCATCACTGTTGCCCGACCCAGTCCGGCTGGGACACTTCGTGCCATCGATCCTGAATTGCCTCAATCTGCGCCGATGTGAGTGGCCCGGCATCCAGCAGCCGGGCATTCTCCAGCCAGCGTTCCGGGTTCTGTGTTCCGACAATCGCCGTTGCCACTGCCGGCTGTGCCAGCGTGAAGCGCAATGCGATGGAAACAGCGTCAGAACTGTTCAGGAACTCATAACTGAGCGCCTTGAGTCGCTTCCAGTAGGGGTAGGCATATTCGTCAGCGGGCATCTCGGCTTTTGTCCAGGCTGCATTCGCGATTGGCCGCTTCGCGATCACGCTCATGCCTTTTTCTAAAGCCAGAGGCAAAGTAAGTGAGATCGGCTCCAGGTCAGCGATATTCACCGACGTCTGAAGCGTGTCAAAAGCCCCGCATTCGACTGCATAGCGCGCCGCTTGCCGGTCTCCGCTGTAGCCGATAAACCGTGTCTTGCCGGCATCCCGCGCGGCCTGGAGAACCGCGATGACATCTCCCTGACGCAGTATGTCTTCCGTGCAGGAATGAAGCTGAACCAGGTCCACCCGGTCGGTGCCGAGCCGCTTCAGGCTGCGGTCGATAGACTCGCCAAGCATCTCCGGGTCCCAGTCTTCGCCCGGCAAGCCTGATGAATGCCCGCACTTCGTGAACAGATGGAAATGGCCGCGCCGGTGCCCGACTGCTCTGCCGATCAGCTCCTCGCTGCCCGCATAGCATTCGGCAGTATCGATGACATTCAGCCCCGCATCAAGCGCACTCCCAAGCAGCCGCTCCACTGTCTCCAGGGAAGCGTTCTGGTATCCGATCTCTGCGCCGCCGAAACCCAGCGCACTGACTTCCAGCCCTGTCCGTCCTAATGGTCGCCGTTCCATGTCGTATTCTCCCATCGTCGATTATTCAGACGAGAGTCTATACCCATTTTGCTCGGGGGCGGTCTTCAAGGGTTATCCCAGGCAATCACCAATGTATAATGCAGAGGCATCAAGTATTGTTTGCGGCGGGCGGGAGATTGAAGGGCAAGCCAGTTGGCGAAGCGGGTCGGTGCCATCACTTTGACCAGGTTTTTGCCGTTCTGATGCAGTGGCTGAAGACTCCAGCCCGGTTTGCCGGAGCCGCCGTCAATAGAACCATAAGGGTTTTCCAGAGGTGGATCGCCCGGCGCACTGAAAGCCGCCATGTCTGGGGGTAGAGAAGCTCGGTCAGTAGGAAGGGACGAATGGGCCTTAAAGCTCAGATGAGGGTAATGAACCAAATCGTGCTGCATCGCGGAGAGGTCGCGCGAACCGGTATCAAACAGCACGAAATTCGCGTGAGTATGGATCCCGGTATGACTGAAGACTACTTGCGAGGCACGCGGAATTACGATTTTGGTGGGCGTCTGCGCCGAGGCTAGGGAAATAAGCACAAAACAGGCGGTGCTCGACATCAGGCAAAAAGCAATGCACTGTTTGCGGGATCGATGTGTCAGGGAATAGACGGTGGAAGAAAAAGAAGTCATACAAGCTCTAACGAATACAGAAAGCAATTTTTTATGGCCGCTGAAACAACCACGCAGCCCCGAAGCAGCCAGGACGAAGCCCAGTTTATTTTGCAGAAAGTCCAGCCCGCGCTGCTCGGCCTGATGGATGGCTCTGTCTCGACACTTGCCCCGATCTTTGCCGCCGCCGGTCTGACCCATCGGTCCCTCTCGGCGTTCTTTGTCGGGCTGGCCGCTTCCGTCGGCGCAGGCATCAGCATGGGCCTGTCGGAAGCACTTTCCGATGACGGCGAGGTGACCGGACGTGGTAAGCCGGTCACACGCGGCGCGATTACAGGAATCGCGACGACTATCGGCGGAATGCTGCACACGCTGCCTTTTCTGATCGCCTCGCTTGGGCTTGCGCTCCATGTCGCTTACGGAGTAGTCGTGGTGGAACTGCTTGCTATCGCCTATATTCGGTATCGCTTCATGAAAAGCCCGCTGGCACAGACTGTCGGACAGGTCATAGTCGGCGGCGGGATCGTCTTCGCGATTGGTCTCTGGCTGGGGCGCGTCGGAGCAGGATAGGTTCCCACACTAAGTTCTAGTTGTCGCGCAGGAACATCTCAGTGACCCAGAAACGGCCCTGCGGATCGCGGTACAGACCGACCCCGACTTTGGTGAAGCGCGGCTGCAAAATATTTTCGCGGTGAGGCAAACTTGCCATCAGGCTTTGATGGGCATAACCGGCGTTGTAAACGGCATTGGTGACGCTGGCGAAGAAGATGTTCTCGCCGACCATCGCTGCGGAAGGCCGCCTTTCACCGGAGGCATGAAGTTCATCCAGGTAGCGGTCGACTGGAGTGGTCGCCCCGTGGGTCGGCGAACAATGATCGAAGTAATCCAGGTCGCACATCTCGCGGCTGTGAGCGCGTGCAGCTTCCACTAACAGGGGATCTGAAACCAGTGCATCAAGTCCGCGCGATGTGCGTTCTGTGTTGATCGCGGCGACAAGGTCATCTTCCTCGCGGGCTTCTTCTTCCCGACTATCTAAAGTCATCGTGGCAATCAAGGGAATAAGTTGGCGCTTCCGCGTTACTGTCAATGTATCCGCCTGAAACGAGGGAATTTGCGGCATAGTTAACGTGAAATGCAGACTTGTTTTGGCCGCCGGCTTGTGGATGTGTGCATTGGAGACCGGAGACTGCGAAAGAAGAGCGGTCGCGACGAGCAATGAAACCAGCATCGGATAATATGCCTTTCTAAAACAGCGCAGGGAACACGCTGCTGACGAAGAGTGTTGTCTTCACGAAAAGTGTTCAAGATTAATATCAGGTTACAGGGAGTTTATTATAACACGGTTTTTGACCGGAATACGAGGAATAAATGCCGAATCTTTTTGACGAGTTCAGCCTGCGGGGTGTGACACTGCGGAACCGCATTGGAGTCTCGCCGATGTGCGAATACAGTGCAGAGAACGGAGTGCCTAACGACTGGCATTTTGTGCATCTAGGGGCACGGGCTGTGGGCGGTGCGGGGCTGATTATCACCGAAGCCGCTGCGGTGGAAGCGCGGGGACGGATCACGGAGGGCGATGCCGGTATCTGGTCAGATGCTCACATTGCCCCCTGGGCGCGTATCACTAAGTTCTTGAAAGAGCATGGGGCAGTCGCCGGCATTCAGCTCGCCCATGCAGGCCGTAAAGCATCTACGGCCCGCCCCTGGGAAGAAGGTGCAGGAGTGCGGGATGCCGATGGCGGCTGGGAGCCGGTGGCCCCAAGCGCAGCCGCATTTGCCCCTGACTACCGCGTTCCTAAAGAACTGGCAACTGGTGAGATCGGTGAGATCGTCACCGCATTTGCCG
>JBPBQB010000202.1:0-18573 GCA_050954545.1 Janthinobacterium lividum
AGATGTAAACTCTGGCAAAAGTATATCAGACATACTTGCAGAGCGGGATGTTCTCATGACACGTCTCACCAATTATGCAGATCTGGACAAGTCTGATTCTGTCGTACAGGCGCGGACGACCCGCTCCGAAGTCAAGTTTAAGAGTACCGGGAGTGTTCCCGACGTGCAGAAACGGGTAGACGATTTGTCTAAAACTTACCGTGAAACGGACTCTACTATTCAAGAACTGAATTGGAAAACGGATCTGATGGATTAATTTGTGCTGTTGGTAATCGTTTCCGCAGGGGTGAGCGCAGCCCGCCAACTGGGTTAAGTTGGATGGTCGGCGTTCTGGGCGACGTCGAGCGGGTTCAACCCCCGCACCCTCACAACTCAGGCCCATCACGGTCACCGTTGCACGGGGTACTCCAACAGTAACGACCATGCGCTGGTCTGCGAGAACGGTGAGGGTGGGTAAGGGGATAGCACAATCTTATCCAAAAAACTCTGCTTTTCAGGATCACATTATGGTGTGGGGAGTTGCCTTGCGAGGCTTGCAGCAGAAGTAAAGGCGACCGGATTCAATAGGCTGAAATATATTATGCCGACGCCATGCGTCCCTTTTCTTTCGATCCTGAGCAGGAGGCAATCGTTCAATGGATGTCTTAGGGAATCTAGAAGCCTATCGCACCGCAATCGAGCGGGTATTGACTGAGTACGCGCATTTTCTGACAACCGACGCGGAAATAGTTTGCGAGACGGTATTTGATCGTGTCCGTGACCGATACCTCCTGGTGGAAATCGGCTGGGAGAACGGCTATCGCATCTACGGCCCGCTGCTGCATATCGACATCTGCGAGGGCAAGCTCTGGATTCAGCACCATGGAACGGAAGACGGGGTGGCTGGCGAACTGACGGCGGGCGGCGTTTCCAAAGATCATATCGTCTTGGCATTCCGCCCTATTTCTTTGCGTGCGCCGTCCGGATATGCGGTGGCTTGAGAATGAGAAAGAAACTCACTTTGGAACTGGATCATGTGGCGGTGCCATCCCTGAACATTGCGGCTTCGGTGGAATGGTATGTCAAAACGCTGGGGGCGACTGTGCTGTATCAAGACAGCACCTGGGCGTTTCTCAAACTGGGGCAGGGGAAGCTGGCGCTGGTGACTCCGGCGCAGCATCCGCCGCATACTGCCGTTCGGGTGGACGACGCGGCGCTAGTTAAAGCGGCGGCAGAGGCGGGGAAGGCGATTGACTCGCATCGGGATGGGACACGAGGTATCTATATCAGTGACCCGGACAATAACCAGATTGAGCTGATCTGTTATCCACCGGGAGAAACGGTATATGATACGCAGAAGCTGACATAACACTAAATCAGCGGGCAGCAGCGAAGTTCCAGAGGGGGCGAGCGTTGGAAAGATCGTCTTGGCTGGCAAATGTGTACTCCACCTGCTGGGCATCAAGAATTGCCAGGCTTTTCCAGGGGATGCAGAAGATGTCGTTAGACAGCCGGCTCACCGGTGACTGGGCGAGAAGCTCATTGCATCCCTGAGTCCGGTCTTCCGGTGTGCAAAATTTGATATAGGCGTTTCTGACGATGTTTCTCAAGTCCGGTTCCTCACTTTCCCTGTCTTGCTACTGTGCATAATTCATGCCAAGAGGCCTCTCTGCACGCAAATTTAGGAGTTTTTCTGATTCCACCCTGCATTTAGGATCGATTGACAGCCGCCGTGCCCTGTGGTATGATACTCTTAAGAGGAAGGCACCGCAGACGATCATGCAAGATGACGAAATTATTTTATCGCCGGCCAAGCACAAAGAGCTGGAACACGAGCTGGAGCACTTGACCACCACCGGGCGGCGCGAAATCGCCGAGCGGATCAAGGACGCCCGGGCGATGGGGGATCTGAGTGAAAACTTTGACTACCACGATGCCAAGCGCCAGCAGGGATTTCTGGAAGGCCGGATCGACAATATCAAGCAGATGCTGGAGCGGGCTAAGATCGCCGAGTATGCAACCGGCGGCGACGTCGTTGTCTACGGCTCCACGGTCAAGATCCACGATATTTCCTACGAAGAAGACCTGGAATACAAGATCGTCGGCGTGATGGAAGCCGACACCGCGCAAAACCGCATTTCCAATACGTCTCCCCTCGGAAAAGCGCTGCTGAGCCATAAAGTGGGCGAGGTGATCGAAGTGCAGACCCCCGCCGGCGTAGATAAGTACGAAATCTTGTCGATTGCCTGAAATCTGTCGATCACCTGGAACTCACTTGTTGACACGCCGGGTATACTGTCAACGTGGAAACAACCCAATCCCCTGTGCAGACTTCTTCCCCTAACTTTTTGGCCGTTGCTGAGACAATGAAGCAGGTTGCCGATCAGATCGAAACCGTCATCGTCGGCAAGCGGCCTGCGGTGGAAATGGCCCTGACGGCATTTCTGGCCGGCGGTCATGTGCTGATCGAAGATATTCCCGGTGTCGGCAAAACGACTCTCGCCAAAGCCATCGCTCGTGCTCTGGGCCTGGTTTTCAAGCGTGTCCAGTTTACGCCCGATCTTTTGCCCGCCGATATCACCGGCACGACCATCTTCAACCAAAAAACCGCTCAGTTCGAGTTCCGCGAAGGCCCTGTCTTCGCAAACATCGTGCTGGCCGACGAAATCAACCGGGCCACCCCCAAAACCCAGTCCAGCCTGCTGGAATGCATGGAAGAGCAGCAGGTGACCACCGACGGCATCACCTATATTCTGCCGCACCCGTTCTTTGTCATCGCCACCGAGAACCACATCGAGTCCCACGGCACTTACCCCCTGCCCGAAGCCCAGCTTGACCGTTTCCTGCTGCGCCTCTCGCTCGGCTACCCGGATGCTGCGGAAGAGAGCCGCATTTTAGACCAGCAGACACGTCTCAAACCGCTCGACTCCCTGGAGGCAGTCACCAATCGCGAAGAGATTCTACGCCTTCAGGAAGAAGCCCGTGCCGTCTTTGTCGCCCCTGCTCTGCGTGACTACATCGTTGCCCTTGTCGGCGCGACCCGCGTCCATCCCATGACTGCCCTCGGGGCCAGCCCGCGTGGCTCTCTCGGTCTTCTTCATGCCTCCCAGGCCTACGCTGCCGTCCAGGGCCGCACTTACGTTCAGCCTGATGACATCAAGCGCCTGGCAACCCCTGTACTTGCCCACCGCCTCATCCTGCGCCCGGAAACCCGTGTCAAGCATATCACCGCTTCTGCCCTCATCGAAGAGATCCTCAGCCGTATCCCCGTCCCGACAACTTTGTAGAAATAGGCTGTGGATGAGGGCTAGATAACAGACTCTTCAGCCCGAAGGGCGTCAGCACTTAACTGCCGTGGGTTTCATACCCACGGCCAATACCCACGGCCAATACCCACGGCTAATGCCTATTCGGGTACAATACTCATAACCCACCCATGAAACGCTTTGTCCTCAATATCGCAGGCCTCTTTGTGGCGATTGTTGCCGTTTTGTTCGGGCTGTCCAGCCTGTATCTCATGGCAGCCATTCTCTGGCTGATCCCTGCAGTTTCCTATCTCATGGGCTGGCTCATGCTTGGCGGGCTTGCCAGTGAGCGCTCCCTGCCGCTGTCAGCAACGGCTGGTGAGGCGGTCCTGCTGACATACACGCTTGCGAACCAGGGACGGCTGCCCAAGTTCTACCTGCTGGTGCGGGATACGTTGCCACGCGGCGTCCATCTGGTCAACGGCCCGCCCCCGCTGATACTCGGCATCTGGCCGGGTGAGGAGCGTGAAACGCAGTGCCTGGTCGAAGTGCGTCGGCGTGGTGTCTTCTCACTCGGACCGGCAAATGTCTTCTCGACTGATCCCCTCGGCCTGCAGACATTCTCGCAAAAGATGCCGACCGTCTCTGAGCTGGTTGTCTATCCTGCCGTGCTGCCTCTTCACGACTCCTGGCTGCGCGGCGCGGCGGCGGCGGGCTGGCGCGGGTCTGCCAGTGCGCTGGTGCGCGGCGACGGCGACGATTTTTACGGAGTGCGTGAGTATGGGCCGGGCGATGAGCTGCGCCGGGTCCACTGGCGGACCACTGCCCGGACCGGCAAGCTGGCCGTAGCGGAATATGCACAGGGAATCACGCTGGATGTCACCATTGCACTCGATCTGTCAATGGCCGCCTACAAAGGCACAGGAACCGATGACCAGAGCGCACTGGAATACGCCGTCACACTCACGGCCACTCTGATCGGCGACCTGCTGCGTCATGGGCACACGGTGCGCCTGCTGACTGCCGGGAACCGGGAGGGCGGTTCGGCAGCCCGCAGCGCGGAAGAGCTTCCACGCTTCTTGGAGCTGCTGGCCCGTGTCCAATCAGACTCTTTGCAGACTCTGGCAGACGTTCTCGCAGAAGACAAAACAGGCAGTCAGCGGCCTGCCACATTCATCGCGATCACGCCGGAATGGCCGAACCCAAGTCTCATGGACCAGCTTCAAAATCGAGACATGCTCGGCGGCCAGAGCTTTATATTTGCCCTCGATGCCGCCTCGTTCCGTACCGGGATGCCTGGACTGCCGAGTTCTCTTGGCACTCCAAACACGCGTCTGGTCCGGCTTGGTGACGACTTGGCGACCCTTCTGGAAAGAGAGGCCCATGGCTGGACTCGATAAACTGATAGGCATACCCCCTGTGCCGGAGCCGGCTCTGACCGCGCCGAGCCTGCCGCTCTATGCTGCCGGGGCCGTCATCACACTCTGCGGTATTCTGGCGGCGAACTTCGCGCTTCCAGAGCCGGATTATGCCTGGCTGACCGACGTGCTGATGATTGCGGGCCTCGGGTTTCTGTTTTCCTATGGTGCTCGCCAGTTCGGCATCGCGCCGCGTATTTTAGATTATGGCTTCGCGGCGTTTGTGGTCATTCTTCTGGCTGGAATCGGTGCTCATATGATTTCGCCTGAGCAGCTTTTGCCCTCGGGCGCGGACCGTCCTGACCTGCGCCTGCTGTCCGGGCTGGCCTGGGGCGTGACAATCTGGGCCTGGGTCCTGCGAAGTGATAACCGGGTCGTGGGAACGGCTGTCCCAACCATGGCGGTTTTAGGAATGGCGGCGACTATCGATGTCAACCCACCTGTTTTGGTCTGCTTCGGCGCTTTTATTCTGGCCGTGATCTTTCTGCTGATCCATCAGAATTACCTGCAAAACCGTCTCCGCGCCGCAGTCAAAGTCCCGGACAATCTGCCGCATCGCCTGCTGATGGCTCAGCTTTTTCAGTCCGGTCTCTGCGCTTTGGTCGTCCTGCTGGCCGGGATGCTGGTGATTGTCCCGGCTCAGCTTGTCTTTTCGCACCTGTCTCTGGCCCAGGCGATCCGCCATCTGGCTTCGATCCGCCCTGATCCCGGAGCCACCGGAGCAAGCCTGCACTTTTCAGACGACGACAATCTTGCCATTGGAACCGGCGATGCCTGGTCAGCCAGTACCGAAATTGTCATGCGCGTCACGCCAAGCGACGGTCAGCCGCACTACTGGCGCGGGCTTACTTACGACGTCTACACAGGGGAAGGCTGGCAAAGCTCGCTGGAAGATGATTATGAGGACATTTCGGTTGGCGATGCGGCTTCGAATAATCGCCTGAGTTACCCCGTTCTGCCTGATCTGACCCTCGGCGATCTGGGGCGTCCCCCTGAAAATCCGCTCCTGACGACGGCCTTTGAGGTGCGAGGCGATACCAGCCAGTTCTACTATGCCGACTCCCCACGTCAGATCATCTTCGATCCGAACAACGCACACAGCACAGACGGAGTTCAGCTCTGCCATGACGGGCGGCTGGGGTTGAAGGACGGCAGTCAGGTCCGGTTTCCCTATCAAATCGTTTCTTCACTGCCTCCCGACATCAACCAGCCCGGCACTGCCGCACTGCTCAGGCAGGCAGGAACGAATTATCCGCCGGTGGTCCGTTCGCATTACCTGGCACAGAGCAGCAGCGCCCTGCCTGATGATCTCGCATTCTACCAGCAGTCTGTCACCGAGGCTCTTCAAAGCCTGCCTGTGGGCCGGCGCGATCCGCTGGATGAGACCCTGGCCCTGCGTGACTGGGTCTCTCACCGCTGCGTTTATACCCTGACCCCGCCGCGTCTGCCGGATGACTCGGACCATGTCCATGCCTTCCTTGGCGACTCCCGGCGCGGCTACTGCGATATGTTTGCCTCTTCCCTCGCCGTCCTCTGCCGGGCTGCCGGTATTCCCGCCCGCCTCGCAGTCGGGTTCGCACCGGGCGACCCGGACGGCGGCAGTTTTAACCTCCGCGCCGAAGACAAACACGCCTGGACGGAAGTCTACTTCCCCGGCACCGGCTGGATCGAGTTCGACGCCACGGCAGGCTCCGCCACCGACGGCACTGTTCCCACGACGACCTTCGGCTCAAAGACATCCTGGCTCAGCCGATTGAAACTCGCACTGGGCGGCGATGCAAAGATCATCTCTTTTCTGGTCTTCTGCATCCTCGCCATTGCCGCGTATGTCGTCAAGACAGAGCTCTATGATCCCTGGCGTACACGCCGCAAGCTTGGATTTGCATCTGGCGGCCCCCCTCTCCTGAAGCCTCTTCATGATCTCAGTCACCCCTACGGGCGTCTCAGTCATGCACTTACCCGTCTGGGTCTGCCGCGACGTCCGGCGGAAACTCCCACCGAGTACGCCGCCCGTGTCCTGCCGCTCCTGCCATCCATCGAGCGCGAATGGAACGTGACGCTTTCGTCCTCTCTGGTGACCGCTCTGACCGACGCCTATACCCAGGCCCTCTACAGCGACCCGGCCCTGCCGCCCCCGCGTCCGCATCCCTGGGACAGTGCCCTCACCGAGTTTGAGACCGCCGCCCGCCGCGTCGCAAGGCAGCGCTTCTGGCACCGCGTCACCCATCCAACCCTGCGCCCTGCCGAACAAACCATCAAGAAAGGCACCGCGTAGGGTGTAGGGCTTGCCCCTACCCTCCACTCCTATTTGTCCCAGCCCCGCGAAGCGGGACTTCCTGGCGTCCGCGCCGTGTAGCCGTGACATTTATGTCATGGTTGCTTCTTATGGAACTTGATTTATGGAACTTGATTACTCAAAACTTGCGAAGGGATTCCCCAAGCCCCTCGAACGCATCTATCTCATGCTCGGTAGCGACGATGCCCTCAAGCGCGAAGCCCTCCTGAAGCTCACGGAGCCGTTGCTGGACTCGTCGTTTGCTGACTTCGACCGGGAAGAGATCGATATCCCCCCGACTGTCACCGGCGATGCAGGCGAAGCAGGCCGCGCGATCCTTGCCTCAGCAGGCGGCGTGCCGCTGGCGTCGGAGCGGCGGGTCGTGATCGTGACCAATGTCCAGCGGCTCGGCAAAGAAGACCAGGAGATGCTGGCCGCCGGTCTGCCAAAGCTGGGCGAGCTGACCTGTTTGGTTCTCGTCGCAGGCGCAACCGAGTTCGACGCCGGCAAAGTCAAAGGGAAGACACTGGGGACAAAGCTGCTGACCGCCATCGGGAAAGCAGGTGCGACTGTCCAGTGTGACGCCCCCGGCGAAAGCGGATTACAGGCACGCGCCAATGCCCTGCTTAAGTCACGCGGTAAGACCATCGAGCCCGCAGGTCTAGCGCTCATTCTCGACCGGGCCAAAGCGACTGCCTCAGAGCGGGGTGGGGGCGGCAAGACCGGCGACATCAATGTGCTGGTCAGCGAGCTTGAAAAGGCTATGGCCTACGCCGGGGATCGGCCTTTAGTCACCCGCGCAGACGCCGCAGCGGTCGGGCGAGAAACGGTGCAGGATAATATCTTCGCCCTGATGGATGCCATCGGCCACCGGGATGCCCGCCGGGCGCTCGACGAAGCCGATCACCTGCTGGAAGCCGGGGACAAGCCCGACGGCGTCGCGGCCCGGACCTTTGTCATGCTGGCCCGTCATCTGCGTCAGCTCTGGGGCGCGAAGTATCTGGCCGATCAGCGCCTCAACGGCTTCAACATCAAAGGTGGCCTCCCGCCCGATGTCCAGCCGCTGTTGTCCGGCGAGATGCTCGGCATCACCCAGCGTCAGTCGTACCTGCTCAAAAACTTACAGGAACAGGCCCGCGCTTGGACTTATCCCTCCCTGCAAAGCGGCCTGCGCCGCATCCTTGCCAGCGACCTCGCCATGAAAAGCATCGTCTCCGGTCCCACCCTCAACGCCACCGCCCCAGCCGACGACCCCGCCTCCAACCTCCGTTTGCTGGTAGTCGAACTATGCCGGGCGGACTAAAAATGGGAACGACGAAAATAAAAAGCCCTTTACATGATGCTGCTTTCAGTGGTAATCAGGAAAACATCTTAGTTCTCCTGCGGGGCGGGGTAGATATTAACGAGCGTAACCGCTATGGCTGGACGCCTCTGATGACTGCCGTCACCAAAGACCACTTGGACTGTATACGTCTCCTGCTTGACCATGGGGCTGATCTGCATGCGATCAGCGACGACGGCATGACTGCGCTTCACCAGGCTGCACTTTATGGCAAAATAGACGCTGCGAAACTCCTAATCAGTCTTGAAGCAGACGTGAATGCACATGACACGTTTGGTAGTCACACCCCTTTGCACCTGGCAGCAGCCCACGCCCATCGTAAAATCGTCATAGATCTGTGCTCCATTCTGCTAGCCGCAGGAGCTGAGGTAGACGCACGATCCAAGTGGAATACGACGCCTCTCTTTTCTGCCTCAGTCGCGAACAGAAGCGACCTGGTAGACTTTCTGCTGAAGAATGGGGCTGAGTTAGATCCGCGTGATACTCAAGGACGAACGCCGCTGATCTTCGTATCGAAAATGGGATTCTCCGGCGATATGGCCGCGCTGCTGCTGACACGCGGCGCAGATGTAAATGCCCAGGATGCCGACGGCCGCACTGCACTAATGTACGCCGCGCTGAACGCACACCGAAACTTCATCGATATTCTGCTGGACGGCGGTGCTAGCATTTGGCTCCAGGACCTGCGCGGCAGAACAGCCCTGATGTATGCTGCCGGGGAAGCTCCCAAATCGAGTGTAATCGGTGTCCTCGGGCGAGAAGCAAGCACTCATGATGCCGGTGCCAACACGGCGAATTGGGACCCTGAGAACAAAGCGGCGCGTTTGGCGAAAGCCTATCACGCACGGGCAGAATGTGTCCAACATCTTCTCAAACGTGGTGCTGATCCCGAGCAGCAGGATGACGAAGGCAAAACGGCACTGGATTTAGCACTGGAGAATGCGAGAACTGTGGGCGATGACAACTCCGAAGTTGTAGCTCTGCTCTCTGGATATGAACGCAATCACTGAACACAATAATTAAGCAGCTTAAAACAGCAAAAAGCCACTCTTTACAAAGTGGCTTTTCTACGAATAGTCTACTTATGGAGCTAAGCGGGTTCGAACCGCTGACCTGTTCGATGCGAACGAACCGCTCTACCAACTGAGCCATAGCCCCGCAAGTAAAGATATTTTAGCATACGCCAGGCTGCGATGTCAAGACACCGACACCCTCAAAAAAGTGGCTGTTTCTACAAAACGATGTCAGTGTTTTTGCCGTGCATCTCACGGTAGCGCAGCAGCTCCAGCGCAATAAACATCGGGTCCAGATTGACAATGCCGCTCAGGCGCTCGATACACTTCGCCAGGAACCGCTCCTGAGCATCCTCCCGAGGGGCACCCGGCGGCGGCATCAGCGCATCTATCGTATCCGAGATCATCTTCACCGCCGTCAGCACATACTGGGCCTGTCCATGCGGATATTTGATGAACGGTGCCGACTTGTATCCCTGGTTCAGCCTGTCGGAGAGCTTCTCCCAAGACACACTGACTTCACGCTTTGACTCGGCAGAAACCGGGCGGCTCACTGACGGCTGTAACTCCGCAGGTGGCGGCGTCGCTTCCGACCGGAAGAAGGCAGGCGGCGGCTCGGCAGGGGAGTTTTCAGCCGAGGCCTGCGCCGCTTCAGCCGCTTCCGTGCGCGACTTCTCCGCATTCCAGTCTGCGACGGAACTGCCGATAATAAGGCGGAAGGCAAGAATTCGGCCCGCGACAGCCTGCAGAGCTTCTTCGATGACTATGTTCGCCTGAATGCCGAGCAAATGAGTCGCCAGATACTCTTCCTGCTTTGGCAGAGCCGTCACAAAATAGCTGCCGTCAATCAGCAGCGGCTGCGCCGCCTGCATGGCAAGCCAGACTGTCGGGTCCGCAATCTCGTGACGGACACGGTCGCAGGCTCGTGCCCAGATTTCAGAAGGTTCCATTATCAGCTCCTTTGCATCGCGTCTTCGTTCACCGTCAATTTCTCGTTCAGTGTCAATTTTCTGTGCTATAATAACAAAAGTACTTTCAACAAACTTTTCGTAAAACTTTTATCTCATCGCCGATTTTGGAGGACTCTATGATCATCCCGGAAGCCGCTCCGATGCTGACCTGTGTCGCGAACAACGACGGCTTCGTCTATGAGCTGCTGCTGCGTGCCGACGAAGGCAAGCCCGCTATCACTCAAATCCGGCTCGGACCCTACTTCTTTCGCCCGGAGTACCAGCCCAAGCCCCTTTTTCTCAATCTGACCCGTGGCGGCCCCGAGTCGGCTTTCTGGATGCATAAATCTGTCCCGACCGGCTGGTCCCGCCTGCACTGGCAAGTGGCGCTGAATGAACCCGAGACACCCACCTATCTGGTCTCGACAGGAACCCTCCTGCCCGGAACTCAGGGTATGTTCCGTCTCGTTTCCTTCTTTCCGCCCGGCGGCCTCCGCACCGGCATGGAAATCTATCGCGGCGCGTCCCGCTACGACTGCGGTGTCAGCGGCCCGAACTACGAGCGCTTCCTGCGCGGCGAACACGAGCACTAGAACCCACCCCGCTCGTTCCTCGCTTCCCCTCCCGAAACGGGAAGGGTAAGAATTTTAGGCTTACCTATATTTATGGGTCAGGATGCTTCGTCCGGCACTTACTCTTCTGTCCGGCTCTTACTCCTCGTCCTCCCGTTTCGGGAGGACCCCTGCGAAGCAAGGAGGTGGGTTCTTGCGGCAAGGAAGTAGGTTCCCACCACAAGCACCACGCAGAACCCGATGAACCAGTCTCCCCACCGGACATAGGGCGTCACCGTCGTCCGCGATTGCACCGGCGCAGCGACCACGGCGGGCTGAAATAATCCCGCCTCGGCCAGCACCTGCCCAGTCGGCGAGACGATCTGTGAGACACCGGTCGCCGCGCTTCGGATCAGATACCGGTCCGTCTCTGCCGCCCGCACCGCCGCGATGGCCGAATGCTGACGCGCCGCTGCTGTCCATCCAAACCACGTATCGTCGGTGGAGATCACCAGCAGCCCCGCGCCCCGGGCCACCTGCTCCCGCAGGAAGCGCGGGTAAGACGATTCAAAGCAGATCGTCGCGCCGATCTTGCCGACATCCGGCCCGCCGTCCAGCAGCGCCTGCGTTTCCGCCCCTCGCTTCATGTCGAACGTCGTCACATGGAGCGCTTCCAGGAACGGCATTCCGCCCCGCCCCGGCACGAATTCCCCGAACGGCACAAGCTGCCGCTTCTGATAGCTGCCGTCCACATTCCCCAATGGGTCCATCAAAAACAGGGAATTGGCGCTCTTGTGCTGCGCCCAATCATACTCGATCCCGCCGATCAGCGCCACCTGACGGTCTCGCACCGCCTCTGCCGCAACTTGTGCCCGTGTTGCATCGAAGTTTTGCAGGAAGCCTGGATAAGCAGTCTCCGGCCAGACCGTCAGCTTCGCTCCCAGCTCTGCCGCTTCCTGGCTTTGCTCCGTAAAAGTCCGCACCACACGCCGCGTATACGCCGGACTCTGGTCGACATTCTGATTGATATTCGCCTGAAGCGCCGCCGCCACGAAAGTCGGCCTCAACCGCTCCGTGCGGATCGTGACAGCCCCATAAACCAGCGTCGCAGCAACTATAAGCACAACCGCGCCGGGAAAATACATGGGGCTGAACCCCCATGCTTTAAAAGAGCGACTCCCCACCTTCGTGGGCACAAAACCTCTTTCCGTATCTTCGCCCGCGCAGGCGGGGGCTTGCACTTTTGAAGCACGGGGGTTCAGCCCCGTGAAGACCTCTGCCTGCGCCACATTGACCAGCACGATCAAGAACGCCAGACCCCAGATGCCTGTCAGTTTCGTGACCTGCAAAATCGGAAGCGCCAGATGCTGCGTGTACGCCAGATCACCCCAGCCTAACCCGAGCGTTCCCGACTGACGCCACCACTCCACAATCGCCCACAAGGCCGGAACGCCCAGCCGCCAGGCCCATACCCCGCGCCCGCGCAGCAATTGTGCGCCCAGCGCCCAAACTCCGAGATAAAACGCCTGATACGCAGTCACCAGCGCCCAGCCGACCACGCTCAAAGCCGGGCCGATGATATGCCCGGCGAAAACTCCTACCCAGTAGGCCATGACACCGAGATAAAAGACTCCCAGTGTAAACCCATGCGCGAACGCCGTCCGCTTGTTCTTAAAAGGAAACAGCGACAGAAACGGAACCAGCCCGATCCACGCCAGCCAGCCCCAATCCAGATGCGGCAGTGCCCCCGCCAGCAGCAGCCCCGAAAACGCAGTGAGGAGGAAAGGCCCCCCCACCCCAATTCTGGGGAGCCAAAGTTGGAGAGGACGCGGGCTGTTGCTCTCTTGAGTGCCTAGTTCCGTATTGCTCCCCAGAATTGGGGCGGGGGGGCCTCCCGCTTGCGCTTTAGTTGTCAAAGCACATCAATCCTGCTATAATACTCGAATGCAACTGCCTCAAATGTCCCTGCCTAAACTTCTCGCCCCGCTGTTTGCCCTGCTTCTGCTGATTCCCGCCGGCTGCGCCAAATCGCCCAGCGGCGGCAGCACAAGCCCGGTGTCCGGGCCGCAGCTTCTGGTCACAATGACTGTTTCCGGCAACATCAACCCTGCGTACTATTATTATATCCTGTTTAATGTGAACAATACACCGGGGCCAAGCAATACGAGTGTGACCGGCCCGGTTCCTGTCGTCGCCACTCCCTACGGCAATGGCTACGCGGCAGGGGCGTTTACGAACTATGTGGAGTACAACAGCACACAGACCGGCGGTACCAATTTCAACTACTACGCGGTGGACTCGACACTGTTCAACTCCCAGCCGCTGGGACAAGCGCATTTGATCCAGGCTCAGGCCGTCGGCAATACGCTGACATTCCAGCTTCCACTGGCCTATCTTGCGACTTCCACCGCAACTGTCGACCAGATCAACAGCCTTCAGGTCAACTTTATCTCGACCAATATCGTCCCGGTCAACGGGCAGAATATCACCAACGCGAAATATTTCGACGCCCTGTATCCGCCCCAGCAGGCCGGAAACAGCTACGTCAACCTGATTATCCGCAACGTCGACGGAACCCTGATGCCGGGTATTTACTCCAACAGCACCTCGGGTGTCAACGAAGGCAGCGGGGATGTCGCCCAGTATGTCAACGGCGTCCCGGAGATCGTCAGCGGCACTACGTCCGACGGCGTTACGACCAACGACCTCGACATCACGAACTGGACCATTCAACTGACCGGACAGTAGACCCTGGCGTGGCACCTCTTCTCCTATTCTAAGTTCCCCAAACTTGGGGCGGAGGGGCCTCTGTTCGCAGAAATTATACCCGACACCTATGATCAAACGCTTGGACCGCTATTTGCTGGGCGAGATGGTGCTGCCGTTTGTCGGCGGCATCTTGCTGATCGTTGTCATGCTGGTCGGGAACACCCTGTTTCCACTCATCGAAGACATCGTCAAGCAGGGCATTCCGCCGCTGATCGTCGCCCGGCTGATCGTCTTCAACCTGCCGATCCTCATTCCTCTGACCCTCCCCCCCGGCGTCGCCCTCGCCTCCGCCTGGGCCGTCAACCGGCTGGCGCGGGACTCGGAGATCACGGCGATCCGCATGGCAGGCGTCTCTCTCAAGCGTCTCTTCCTGCCGATCATTCTCGTCGGCGTGCTGTCCAGTATCGCCTCGTTCCTCGTCGGCGACCGTCTCGTCCCCCCCGCCTGGCGCGAGTTCCAGAAGACCCAGAGCCAGCTCTTTGCCTATGCTTTGCAGGCGTCCCCGACTGTCGCCGCCAACAAAGTCTTCACGTTCCAGGACTACTCGTTCCACATTCGCGAGATCCGAAAAGACCCCACCGGCAAAGCCGACAAGCTTCAGCTCTTCGGCCTGCTCATCTTCCAGAACCCCGTCGGCTCCGATGGTTTCGCGACCGCGATGTCTGCCGACAGCGCCGATTACGACCACGATGTCTGGACCCTGCACGGTGCCCATCTCATCACCTTCGAAAAGACCGGCTTTGTCGCCACTGAGACCGCCGGACGGACCATCAAGCTGAACCTGCAAGTGCCCATCGACAGCCTCGCAGGTACCGCCGCAGACACCCCCGACGACCTCTCCATGGCCCAGCTTGGTGCCCAGAAAGCTGCCCTGGAGCGCACCGGCCAGGATAGCACCAGCGTTTCCTTCAACTACTATTCCAAGGTCGGCCTGCCGTTCCTCTGCCTCGGCTTCGCCCTCTGCGCTCCTCCGTTAGCCCTGCGCTTCGCCCGCGCCGGTGCCTACATGGGCATTTTTCTCTCGATCATTATGGTCTGGGTCGCCTGGAACACCCTCCTGCTGACCAAAATCTTAGGCATCGCCGGCAAAATGCCCCCCGAACTCGCCGCCTGGTCCCCGGCCCTGCTCTTCATCGGCCTCGGCCTCTACTTCCTCTGGCAAATGGAATGACCCAGCCTCTCTCAGAATGGCAATCTTTGTGTAGGGCGTAGGGCTTGCCTCTACCATCCATATTATCCTATCCTCTCAATCCTCCGGCGTTGATACCTTATCAATCTCTTCTTTGATTTTTCGCGGCTTTCCAATATTCAAACGCCGCATCATCCAAACTGCGAACACACAGAGAGGCATAGCCCATACCAAAACGCTTGATACTGCGCGGGCATTGTCATCGGGAACGCCGAACACACTAATGATTCCGGCAAATATTAGGAATAGGTAATAACTGAGTATTCCCCATATCCATAGAAAAATCAGAAAGCCTACTATCTGTACGGCCCACACAAATTTCTTACTCATTCAGCCCTCTGGCGTCATTCCCACTACTTGCTCAAAATACTCAATCTCTGAGACACGAGCAAAATATTGCTTTCCAACCTTGTCCCGCAGGATCAACAATTGCTTAAAGTCATAAGGGGCTTCATGGTGCGTGGACACATAACCGACAAGAACTACATCCAATAATTGAGTGCCCGATTTGAAGCGCACGTTGACTAAAGTGTCTTTCAGTCCCGAAATATGAATGTCTTTGCTGACATCCAGCACACCCTCACCACTTACCTTACTATGGATTGGCCCCCATAAAGTAAAGAACGCACGGAGAAAGACGATACTGCCCAAAAGGACACCGATGCAAATAAACAATGGGTAGTAATCAGTCAAATTCACTTTCCGTCCAGCCTCCTAATTCAGTGCTATTTCCGCGTGTTCGTCCTGTCTGCTCTGGTAAACAAACCCGCCTGCAAATATTTATCAGGCACTCGTCACCGGCAGAGTCAGCCTGAACACTGCGCCTGATGCTTCACCCCTCGGCGCATTCGATGCCCGAATAGACCCGCCATGCGCTTTCGCAATCGCCTGACAGAGCGCAAGCCCTAACCCTGTCCCGTGAACAACGCTGTTCTGATGTGTCCGGCCCCGGTAGAACCGCTCGAAAAGCTGCGCTTCTTCGCCAGGCACCAGACCAGGACCGAAGTCGCGCACGGTAAGTGTCACGCTTTGCGCCTTAGCCGCCGCCGTCAGATGGATCGGCGTACCGGGCGGCGTGTACTTGACCGCGTTTTCCAGCAGGTTTGTCAGCACCAGCGCGATCTGCGTGTAATCTGCCTGAACCATCGGCAGGTCAGCGTCAGTAAACACTTCGACACGGGCCGACTCCGCATCCGGCAGACGGTCCAGTGCCGTCCCGATGATCTCGACCAAATCGCACCAGTCTTTGACCGGCTTCCAGGCTCCCGCCTCCAACCGCGATAAATCCAGCAGGTTTGTCACCAAGGCACTCAGCCGGTCGGCTTCCGTGTTGATTCCCTGCAAAGTCTCCCACGACGCCTGCAGATCCCACACGGCATTAGGGTGAAGCAGACCTGTCGCCGACGCTTTGATCGCCGCCAGCGGCGTTCGCAGCTCATGCGAGACCAGAGACAGCAGCGAGTCTTTCATCAGGTCCGCCTCCCGCAGCGCTTCCGCCTGCGCCGCCTGAGACGCCAGCTCGTCCCGGGCGATCACGACAGCCGCATGGTTGGCAAGAGTGCGGATCAGGCGCTCATCCGCCGGTGAAAACGCCTGACCATCGGGGCGCGGCCCGACATACAGCACCCCCATCTGGCTGCCGTCGGCATGAAGCGGCAGATAAACCCCAAGCGTCTCCGCCGCTCCCTCGGGCAGCGCCCGCAGGGACTGCCGCACTGCCTGATCCCACAAGTAACGACGTCCCCCGAACCCGATCGCCTGATCCTGCCGCGCCGCACTTTCGGCCATCTGAGTGACTGCATCGGGGATAGGATCGTCCTGAACCGGAGGCAGCAGACGCGCCGAATTGGGACTGCATCGAAAGACCAGGCAGCGGCTCGCCCGGCACAAAGTCTGAAGCTGATCGGTCAGCGCCGCCAGCAGTCGATCCGCCCGCACTTCTCGGCTCAAAGCCTCGCTGGCCTCGAACAGCAGCACGATCTCCGCCTCCCGCGCCTGCGCCTCAGCAGTCTGCTTCCGTGTCAGGGCAGCCAGATGTGCCGTAGTCACGGCAGCCACGAGAAACACGATCAAGGAAAGCCAGTCGCGAGGATCGGCAATAGTCAATGTCCCAAGCGGTGGCAGGAAAAAAAAGTCCCAGCAGAAGAAGCTCAGCACCGCCCCGAACACCGCCGGACTGAACCCGAAGCGAATGGCGCAGGCGATCACGACCGGCAGGTACAGCAGTGATGCCTGCCCTTTATCCAATGAATGCCGCAGCAGCCAGAACCCCGCCGTCGCCAGGCCAATCCCCACCGCCGCCCACAAGCAGCCGATGTTCCGGCGCGGATTAAAAAGTCCAATAATGTCACGAACCGTCAGCACATTCTTAGTATACTGCGTATTGCGCTCAGTTGCTCATAAAGAGCATCAAGAGCAGTGGAGCCTTTTGCGCCAAAGTCAGTGACTGCCGCCGCGCTATTCTGGTATAATTACTGTCCGTCTCGGCGAAAACACTCACGCTCTCGACAAAACCACCGAACCCCAGGCTGTAGGGGCGCTGCTTGCCGCGCCCGTCAATCTTTGTTGCGCCGCTGGCACAAACTCTTTGCCTTCCCGTTTCGGGAGGGCCGATGCGAAGCAATCGGGTGGGTTCTTATCTATTGGTTCTTAAAACTATGAAGCAGTTACGAAACGAATGGAACGAGTTCTTTTTCAAGCGGGCTTCTCCCATCCCGCTCGGTCTCTTCCGCATGGTCTACGGCTTCTGGGCACTCGCCTATGGAGTCCTGCTGTTCCGCGACCGCTTCGTCTGGTTCTCCAACAAAGGCGTCATGACAGCGTCGGAAGCCGCGAATTACAACGGTGGGGTCGGGACTTATATCCATCAAAATGACCTGCTCCTGCTGCCGGGTGCGGATCACTGGCTGACCCTCTTCTTTATCGCCTACATCCTCGCCGCAATCAGCCTGACCGTCGGGTTCTGGAGCCGCAGCAGCGCTGCCCTTGTCTACATCGGCATCTGCGCCCTGCACGCCCGCAACGCCGCCATCCACAACAGCGGCGACACCGTCATGGTTGTCATGGCTGCGTACCTTGCTCTCAGTCATGCCGGCTCGGCCTGCTCCGTCGACCGGCTCATCCGTATCTTCCGGGGCACTGAAGACGACACGCCGCCTCTTATGGAACCCTGGGCCCAGCGGGTCATGCAGCTTCAGATCACAGTGCTGTACCTCTGCGCTGCGTTAAGCAAAGCGTCCGGCCCGGCCTGGCAGGACGGCACCGCCGTCTACTTCCCCATGCATCTGCCGGAATCGTTGCGCTTCCCGACCTGGGGCCAAGACAATATTTACGTTATTAATCTTATCACCTGGGGGACTGTCGTCGTCGAGCTGGCTCTCGGCACCATCGTCTGGATTCCCCGCCTGCGCCTCTACGTGCTGGCTTCGGGCGTCCTGCTCCATCTCGGCATCGAGTACAGCATGAATATCCCGCTGTTCTCCGCGCTCATGATCACGTCCTACATCAACTTCTTACAGCCCTCCGAGATCGCGTTCTTCCTGAACTGGGCCAAGCGTCCTCTCGGCCTGACTGCGCTTCGATTAGTCTACGATGGCCAGTGTGACTTCTGCCGCTCCTGCCTGCTCGTCGTCCGCTTCCTCGACGTCTTCCGCGAGATCACTTTCATCGACTCCCACGACTCCGAAGCCCTCGCCGCCACCGGAGTCCGCTTCGAGGACGCCGAACAAGCCGCCTACGCCGTCCGCCCTGATGGCCGTCAGTTCGCAGGCTTCGACGCCTTCCGCCAAGTCGCCTGGCAGCTTCCCCTCACTGCCCTCTTCGCCCCCCTTCTCTACATCCCC
>JBPBQB010000101.1:0-18569 GCA_050954545.1 Janthinobacterium lividum
CCATGATGCAGGGCAATATCGATGCCTTTGCAGTGGTCCATGACATACATCCAGTCACGCACCTGCTGCCCGTCGCCGTACACCGGCACGGGCTTGTCATCGATCAAATTCGTAATGAACAGCGGGATGATCTTCTCGGGATAATGGTAGGGGCCGAACGTGTTGGAACCGCGCGTGACTATCGTCGGCAGGCCGAATGTCTGGTGGTAAGCCCTGACCATCAGCTCGCCCCCGGCTTTGGCTGCCGAGTAGGGCTGATTCGGCTCTAGCGCATCGCCTTCCCGGAAGATGCCGTCAGTGGTGCCGTAGACTTCATCGGTAGATACCTGATGGAACCGCTCATGCTTGTACTTGCGGGAAGCTTCGAGCAGCACGAAGACGCCGTTAAAGTTGGCCTGAATGGCGCTTTCCGGGTCTAGGATCGCCCGGTCATTGTGGCTTTCCGCAGCAAAGTTGACAATGACATCGGCATTTTGTGCCAGGTTATCGACCAGCATCGCATCGTTGATATTGCCGTGAAAAAACGAAAAGTTCGGGTTCTTCCAGACATCAGCGAGATTGTCCAAGTTGCCCGCGTAGGTAAGAGCATCTAAGACAATAATCCGATACTCGGGATACTTATCCAGCATATACCGGACAAAGTTCGAGCCGATAAAGCCTGCGCCGCCGGTGACTATCAATGTCTGCATGCAAATGTCCTAAAGCCCGAAACGGCCCAGCAGTCCGCCAAGCATCCCGCCGCCGGAACCACCCTGACCGCCCGCGCCCAGAACATCGTTCAGCAGACCGCCCGCTTCCGGGAACCGGTTGGCGACTTCCGTGACTACTTCCGGGTGAGACCGTGCCAGGACGAGTGTGGTGCTGACTAAATCGCCGTGTGACATCTGGCTCGGATCGGTCGTGCCGACCCCTGCCTGTCCAAGAAGGCTCTGGACATTCACGCCCTGCCCGCCGAGCTGTCCCAGCACTTCACTGAGGAGGCCCCGGTGGGCGTCTACTTCTTCCGGCGCTGCCTGCGCGACTGCCTGCGTGGCATCGCCCTGAGTATCATCCTGGGATTGGTCATCGTCCTGGTAATCGTCGGCCATGGGTATTTCTCCTTGATTTGAGGTTAGGCATCATAGTTTCAGGTCAGGCATATTATAACATATTGCCGGCCCGAGGGGAAGAGATAAAGTTTCGATAGCCCGCAGAGCGTCTGCACGTCACTGCCGGGCGTTTTGCGGAGCAGGCGTCAGCCCGTGCGCCTGGACTTCAGCAATAAAGTTCTTGGCATCCGCGACATGCTGGCCTGACGGAAACTTGCCGAGATAGGTGTGCCAGATATTGATCGCCTGGCTGCTGTCTCCCAAAACCGCATAGGCGCTGGCTTCGTTGAAGAGGCTGTTCTCATGGTTCGGGTTCTGCCGCTGGGCAATGACATATTGTTCCAGCGCTTTTTGCGGCTGGGACGATTTGAAGTAAGCCACGCCGAGATCAGTCCGAATATCCGGGTTGTCGATTCCCTCAGCGATAGCCTGCTGGTAGGAAGTGATCGCCTGTGCCCACTGTCCTTGGTCTTCATCCTGATCGCCCTGTACCCGTGCGGTCTGTGCGGATATGGTCCGGCTGATAGAAGCCTGTGCCAGTGCTGGACGCAGCGCTAAGTAGGTGCTGCCGGCACCCAGGGCCGCGCAGACCAGCCCCGTAGCAACACAGACAGCCAATCCTATTCTCACTCCCCCAGTATTGGGGGCGGGGGGGCTGGCCCGCCGTGTCTTACGCGCCATGCCTAATGGACTCCCGCCGGCAGCTTCTCAGACGTGCTGCCCGATTTGCCGTTTGATGAGGCAGGACGCCGAGGCATCTGGGCAAGGGTCTTACGTGCTGTTTCTTCGGCAGTCAATCCGGCAAGTCCGCGCAGGACAGGGATGGGGCCATGCTCAATAAAGTGGTCGGGCAGACCGATGACCGTCGTCGGCACAGTCAGGCCTGCTTCCGAGAGAAGCTCAAGGACTGCCGAGCCGAAGCCGCCTTTGGCGACGCCGTCTTCAATCGTGACCACTGACCCGCAACGCCGGGCCGCGCTTAAGATCGTTTCGGCATCTAACGGCTTGCAGAACCGGGCATTGATGACTGTAGCTTCCACACCCTGAGCTGCAAGAATGTCGGCTGCATCTAAGGCGATCTTGACACCGGCCCCGATTGCGACCAGTGCGGCATCGCCGCCCCGGCGCAGCGTCTCCGCCCGGCCTAGCTCGATAGGCTCGCTGCGACCGGACTCAGGTGCCAGCGAATCCTGCCCGCCGCGTGGGTAACGGACCGCGATCGGCCCGGCTTCATAATCCAGGGCAAACCGGGTCATCTCCCGCATTTCGTCGGTGTCTTTCGGAGCCATCAGCACGAGATTAGGAATGCAGCGCAGGTACGCAAGATCAAAGACTCCGTGATGTGTCCCGCCGTCGTCGCCGACTAGTCCACCTCGGTCGATAAAGAACTTTACGGGCAAGTGCTGCAAGGCGACATCATGGATAATCGGGTCGTAAGCTCTTTGCAAAAACGTCGAGTAGATCGCCGTGACGGGCTTGAAGCCTTCTGCTGCCAGACCCGCCGCAAAGACGACCGCATGCTGCTCGGCGATTCCGACATCGAAAAACCGTTCGGGATGGAGCTTGGCAAACTTGTTCAGCCCCGTGCCATCCGGCATAGCTGCTGTGATGCCGACAATCTTGTCATCCGTCTCTGCAATATCGTTCAGCATCTCGACAAATGCATCGGTGAAGCTGACACCGGCTATCTTGGCTTCTGTTTTGCCGTCATCCGGGCTGAACTTGCCGAGGCCATGATAGGTCCGGGAATTGGCTTCAGCATAGGGGATGCCTTTGCCTTTGACTGTCAGCACATGCACCAGCACAGGTCCTTTGAGGCGTTTGACATGCTGAAAGACATTAACCAAGTTTTCGAGGTTGTGCCCGTCAATCGGGCCGATATATGTAAAGCCCATTTCTTCGAAGAGCAGGCCTTTATGGGCGGGAGTCGCGAAATGGGTCGCCGTATGCTTGGCCGCTTTTGCGGCTTTGTTAATCAACCGGCTGCCGACGGGCATTCCCGCGATCATGCGCTTAGCCGTGTTTTCGCCTGCCTGATACAGCGGCTCCATCCGCAATTTAGCAAGATAAGTTGCTAGCGCCCCGACATTCTCCGCAATCGACATCTCGTTGTCATTCAGGACAATCGTGATGTTTGTCCCGTCGTCTGCCGCGTTATTCAGACCTTCCAAAGCCATGCCGCCGGTGAGAGCGCCGTCACCGATCAGCGCCAGCACTGAGTGTTTGCCGCCCCGGAAGTCCCGCGCTTTCGCAAAGCCCATGGCTGCGGAAATCGAGGTTGAAGCGTGACCGGCCCCGAAGAGATCATAAGGAGATTCATCGATCCGCAGGAACCCGGAAAGCCCTTCATGCTGACGGATGGTCGGCAATTGGTCGCGCCGTCCGGTGATAATTTTGTGGACATAGCCTTGATGGCCGACATCCCAAATCAGCTTATCTTTGGGAATATCGTAGACTTTGTGCAGAGCCAAAGTGAGTTCCACGACACCCAGAGACGGGGCAAGATGGCCGCCGGTCTTAGCGACTGTTTGGGTCAGATAGACGCGGATTTCCTCAGCCAATATCTTGAGCTGTTCGGAAGTCAGCCGCTTGACATCATCGGGGCTATTAATTCCATCGAGCAGTAAGGCGCGGGGGGTGTCTGTCTGACTCTCCATGCGAGGCACTTCTTTCTGTGCGGTTTCGTGGTCCATGTTTCCGTTCGGGGCAAGAGGCATGAGATTATGATACCTAGTCGTCGATTGTCTGTCAACGTTATACCCGGCTTAATACTTTATTTCACAAAGTAATTTGCAAATATTTGCACTATAGACAGAATTTGCCCTATTTTCTGTAGAAAATGTATGTCGCCGTATAAGGGACGCGCACTTCTGTTCCGACATGGGCGGCATCAGCCCCCGAGAGAGGAGCCGCCCCGCCGGAAGTGAAAACCCGCTCGACATAAGTCACTTTGGAGAAACTCCCCCTGCCGGCCGTAGACTTCGCCGACAGCAGAAGCCACGGGATGCTGCCGGGCGATACGGCACTGCCCAGAAGGCTGCCTACGACCTTGCTGCCGTCTGTGGCTTCCCAGGTCGGCCCGGCGAAATGCCGACCGATCTTACTGCCATCAGGGGCGTAAAGGTCTGCTTCCGGTGCCTTAAATACCCACTCATAAGCTTGAGGAGCATCGCCTGATTTCAATGTATTCGAGTGTTTGACCTTACAAATATAAATTTGCACTCCGATGGCCTTGGCTTCAAGCAGAATGACATTGTTTCCAACACTCAGAGGGATGGGAAGCGTAGGAGTGGGACGCGCCTGAGCGGAACCTGTTTGGGAGCCTGAAATACAAAACAGAGCCAGAGCCGCAATCGGAAATAAAGACCGGATCATAAGATTTCCCTCTTCACTCAATATGTCTACTTTCACGTAGGATAGTACTGTCAAAACGAAGAAACGCCCCCAATCACTTGGGGGCGAATGGCAGGTCGAAATTGCATGGCACTGGCTTAGACATCTTTGCTTGGCGTACCGTCATCGTCGCTTGGAGGTGTCAGTGTGCCGCCTGCGACACCTTCCACGCGATATACTTTGCCTTCCCGAACCATCAGATACACGGCGTGGACTGTCACACCATCGGCCCCCGTAAGAGCAATCGGGATTGCCAGATGCGCTCCTGACGTATTGGCCTGGGCAGGGCCGAAAACAGCGCGTTTCGAGTGGGCGAACTCAGGATAAGTCTGTATGATCATCGCACGAAACGCGAGTGGGGACGAAAAATTCTTCTTGAGGCCCTCGCTCTGGTACGTAATCGCCGTTTTGTAATCGTCCCGCCCAAACGCTTTAAGCTGCGCCTGGATCGAATTGATCGCTGCCAGACGCTCTGCGGCTTTCGCAGGGCGAACAAGCCCGGAAGACGGAGCGGGGGCCTGCGCGTAAGCCGCTCCGGTCAGGGTCAAAATACTCACGGCTGTCATGGCAATCAATGGGCGATACATGGCGGTTTCTCCTGACATTTGTTACCCGAATTTGCCTGTCCGCTAACCCGGCGGAAGAAAGAAAAATGCCAGTGCAATAATCGCGTAAGCAGCCAGAAGCTGCGCTCCTTCCAGCCAGTGACATTTGCCGTCACCGGCGATAAAGGCTGTGATGATAACACTGAAAGCGATCGCAGTCATCTCAGGGACTGAAAAGATATAGGTGAGTGGGTGGCCGAGGAAAAGGCTGGCGAAGACAAGCGCCGGAGCCACAAACATGGCGATCTGCGTGGATGACCCGATGGCAATGTTCATCGTGATGTCCATCTTGTTCTTCATCGCCATCCATACGGCGGTCGAATGCTCGGCGGCATTGCCAATAATGGCGACAATGATTATGCCGATAAAGATCGGGTTCCAGCCAAGCTTGTCGGCGGCTCCGTTGACGCTGCCGACAAGAAACTCGCTTTCAAACGCCACCAGCACAGTCGCCCCGGCCAGAACCGCCATCGCCGTGCGCTTGTTCCAGATCGGCGGATCGTCCTCGGCTTCCTCTTCACAGTCTCTAAATAAAGCCTCGTGGGTCTTCAATGAGAAAAAGAGCGAAGCGACATAGGTGACCAGCAGGATGCCGGAAACCCAGAGCGACAGATTTTCGACAGAGGGATTGGCTGGGCTGTTCGGCTGATGGTAATGGAAAGCGAAGAGTGCCGGGACCGACAAAGAAAGTGTCGCGACCAGCAGATTGATCGCGTGTGATTCGGCCTGGTCCTGGTTAAAAGTTTGGATCTTATGCTTAATGCCGCCGGCCAGAATACTCGCGCCGAGAACCAGCAGCAGATTACCGATGATCGAGCCGACAATCGATGCCCGGACCAGCTCGATCAGCCCCTGATGCAAGGCAAACATGCCGATGATGAGTTCTGTCGCATTGCCGAAAGTCGCATTGAGCAGACCGCCCCACGATGCCCCTAAGTGCTTCGCAAGCTCTTCCGTCGCTTTGCCCATCAGGCCCGCCAGGGGAACAATTGCCAGCGCTGCGGACACGAATACCCAGAGCGGGTTTACGTGCGGCGAATAATGGAGCACGATGCTGATAGGAATGAAGACAAAAAGCGAATTCAGACCGCGAAAGAAACGAAGCAAAGCTGTCATAGGCGCATTGTACCCCAATGACTGTGTGAGCCATTTGCGGTTACAGCCATTTGCGGCGTCGGAAGTAGAACCATTCTAAGACACCCATCTCCGCCATTAATCCGAGCGCATAGGGATAGCCGTAGCGCCAGTGCAGCTCAGGCATATTCGTGAAATTCATTCCGTAAATGCCGCTGATAGTAGCCCAGGTCATCAGAATGATCGAAGCGGATGTCAGCACCTTGACAATCTCATTCAGCCGATTGGAGGCCACGGCTAAATGGGCGTCTAATGTCCCTGAAAGCAGATCGCGGTAGGTGTCAATCGTATCCACGACACGAATCGTATGATCATAGACGTCCTGGAAATAAGCAAACAGAGCCCGTGCCCGGTCCCGTCGGCGAGGGGCAGCCTTGTCATCGTCCTCGACAGACTCAACGCGCCGGAGCAGGACATTGACGGCATCGCGCAGGGGGGCGACATAGCGCCGCATTTCCAGGAGGTCCCGGCGCAGGTCCAGAATGCTTTCGAGAGGGTTTTGGGCTTCTGCTTCTTTAACCTGTGGTCCGAACAAGTGAAACTCCTGTGTCAGCGGCTTCAGAATGATCTCTTCCAGCCGGTCGGTACGTTCGTCATACGCATCCATCGCCGGATAGTAATCGTCCACCAGAGAGTCCAACAACAGATACAGCAGGAAGTACGCGCCCTGGCGGCGCATGTCTTTGTTCGTTTCCCAGCGTTTTCGGGCTGTCTTCAGTGCCTGAGAATCGCCTGTGTGCAGGGTGACAATGTAGTTGGGTCCGACAAAAACGTGAATTTCGGCGCTTCGTCTGACTCACGGCTTTGAGAGATCGTCACGGTCCGGGGCAGGCTGCCATTCATGGGCGACCACAAAGATATAGTCCCCATACTCGACGACTTTAGGCCGCTGATCGCGCTGCTGGAGGTCTTCGATGGCAAGCGGGTGGAAACCAAACTCGGACGTGAGCATCTGGAACTCATCTTCACCGGGATTATCGATGTCAAGCCACAAGACCCCGCCGTCGTCTTTGTCTTTGAGCCGAAGATCAATGTGCTCTGTCGGCACTTCGACTGCCGCCTGCCCATCACCACCGTAATATTGAGATTTGAGCATAGATCCTATTCGCTGCCGCCGGCCCGCCACGCCGCTTCCATTCCAGCTCGACTCTCTTTGATAACTTGTTCCAGATCGCCGTCCCAGAGTGCGTTCGGAACACCCTGCGAAAATATCTCAACGGAGTATGCCCCCCGGAAACCACTCGCATGGACTGCCTGCAAAAACTCAGTCAGTGGAATTTCACCCTGTCCAGGAATAAGTCTGTCCAAAAAGGAACGCGGCGTCCGCCAGTCGCTGATCTGCACCACAAAGATTTTTGGGCCGCAGGCTTCAATCTCTTGGTGGATGTTCGCGTTCTGCCAGACATTCCAGCAGTCTAAACAAATACCGAAGTTGTCCCTCCTGACTGCCTCGACAACCTGCATCGCCTGCGGTAGTGTCCAAATCGCCGTTTCGATATTCACGATTGAGGCGTTCAGCGGCTCCAGCGCAATCCGAACACTCTGGTCAGCGGCAAAATTCGCAAGCTCTCGATACTCCCGCGCCGCCGCATCGATGACTTCCTGCATATTGCCGCCCGGCGGATTGCCGGTGTTGGTGACAAACGCGACACCCGGCGCGAACGGGGCCAGCATTTCTATCGTGCGCCGGAACAGTTTCATGCGCTCGCCGATGTCCAGCGGCTCCGGCTGAGACTGGCTTGGAAACAGCGTCCGCGTCTTCGGCTGAACAGAAGTGATTTCAATCCCTGAAGCAGCGACAAGAGCCATCTGTTCATCGAGTCGCGCTTCGTCCAGCTTGAACTCACAGACTTCAATTGCCTGCACACCCAGCCGGGCATAAGTCTCCACATCGCGCTCAAACGACCAGGGGTTCGTCGTAAACTCACTGACACCGAATTGAAAATGCTTTAAGTCTGTCATTGTACCGTGTCTTTCTAGCTTTGCGCCGCCGGGCGAGGCTTCCGCGCCGTGAGCTTATCCCAGAGATACTTAGCCAGCCACGGCAGCATCAGTACAAGAAGAACCAATGCCAGTGCAGCCCCCGCAGACATGAAGAGAACTGTGTCCAATAACAGCCAAAATCGGATCGCTTCTTTGGGATGATTCCGACTTATCTCGTCCAGCATACGGTTAAAAGCTTTTTTATCTTTGATTTGGATGCGGAAATAACTGCTGCGACTCCCAGATTCCCAGTTAGCTTGGTAATCATAGGGTGAGTCTTGCGTGTGATGCCGCCTGAGATATCTGCTGATGCTCAGGTTAGCGGCGATACTCAGTCCAAACAGCAGCAAAGAAGCCGCAAGAACGATTTTAGCATAAGTCGGGTAGAGCACTGCGACAAGCAGTGGGAAACTCGGCGGAGATGAAGCAGCAAAAAGAAGGCCGCACGGAATCAGTATAAACAAGAAGAAGCGAGGAAACAGAATATTGAATACCAGTGTGTATTTGATCTCATTCCAGCGTACCATTGCCTGCCTCCCAAAAAATTAGTTATAGCACAGACTTCTTTATGCCTGATCCTGTGGCCTATGCTCCATTGACTGTGCCCCGTATAGGACACGCAAAATAATCACCGTGCCTTCCGTTTCATCGCTTGCTGCTTCGAGGACATGGAAAATCAAGCGGTACTTTCCGAAATAAAGCTGACGCGCGATGACACTGGGGTATCGACTGCCGTCCCGTGCTTTAGGGTAGCGATGTGGCAGCGATGTCAAAGAAGATAAAGTGGCCTCGAAACTTACTTGCCAGGCCACCGCCGCTTCCACCGAAAGCATGACCAGCCTGTTCAGAATTTGCTCTATGTCAGCGTCTGCTGGGTCGGAAACGACGACAGTATGGGTGTTCATAGCAGAAGCATCACTTCTTCATGAGACATCACTTTGCCACCTTCAGGCAAATTATGACGGGCACGGACTTTCGCGCTCCATTCAGCGAGTGGGGTCACTCGCCCGGCAAAACTGGCGTCTAAACCGAGGCAAATAGCTTCGTCTTCATTTTCCGGGTTTAATGCTTGAAGCTCCTCGTCTGAAAGCGGCTGTGCATCTGCCGGAATATGATATTTGGCCCGAAACTCCGCTGTCCATTCCCCTGCCGGCTGAGGCTGGCTGAGAGCCGCCATTTTGCGAGAGCTTGCTAACGCAGAGGCAAATAGTTCATACGCGACCGTGTCTGCATTTTGGCCCTGACGGGCCGCAATAACGTTGAGCTGCGCTTCTTCTTCCGGGGCCAAATCGAGTGTGATAGTCACTGTTTTCTCCTTACCCTGCGTAGCCGTTGGGGTGCTTCTCAAACCATTCGTAGGCGGTTCGCATGATGGTCGGCAGGTCGCCGTATTGGGGCTTCCAGCCTAACTCTTTTTCGATCTTGGCACTGCTGGCGACAAGCTCGGCGGGATCACCGGGGCGGCGTGGTGCCTCGGTGGCGACGATCTCTTTGCCGGTCACTTGGCGTCCCGTTTCGATGACTTCTTTGACGGAGTAGCCTTTGCCGTTACCGAGATTGTAGGCGGTGGTGAGGGCACCGTTTTTGAGGGCTTCCAGACCGAGCACATGGGCCTGACCGAGATCGGTGACGTGGATATAATCGCGGATACCGGTGCCGTCGGGGGTGGGGTAATCGGAGCCGAACATCTTGATGTCCGGGCGGCGGCCCAGGGCGGCATACAGGGTCAGCGGGATCATGTGCGTCTCAGGCGTATGGTCCTCGCCAAGCTCCCCTTCGGGGTCGGCACCGGCAGCGCAGAAGTAGCGGAGGGAAATGCTCTTAATGCCGAACGCGACATCGTACCAATGCAGGATATGCTCGGCGTCTAATTTTGTCTGTCCGTAGGGGTTGGTCGGGAACTGAGGATGCTGCTCGTCGATAGGAACGTATTTGGTCTCGCCGAAAGTCGCGGCGGAGGACGAGAACAAAACGTGTTTGACACCCTGGGAATTGAGCGCGTCCATCAGTGTCAGTGTCTTGACGATATTATTCTGGTAATACTTGACCGGCTGAGAAACACTCTCGGGAACAGATGCATACGCGGCGAAGTGGACTGCGGCGTCAATATCGTGTTCTTTAACAAGGTTTGCGACCAGTGCGCCGTCGCCGATGTCGCCTTGAATGAACTTTGCGCCCGGCAGATACGTCATGACTTCCCGGTGCCCCAGCTCCAGAGTGTCTAAGATCACGACATCGTAGCCCTTTTTGAGTAAAAGCTTGCTGGTGTGACTTCCGATATACCCGGCTCCGCCGGTGACAAGGATCGCTCCCATAATTGCGTGTGTTCTCCTTCAGTGCGTGTTTGGCTTGCCCGCCTGCCACTTTTCATTCTACCCGCAATTACCGCTTTGCGCGGGAAACGGGAACAAGTTATCCCAAGTCGTCGTCCCAAGCCCGCACCGGGGGTACACGTAAACTGCCGTTCGCAAGTTCTCGTTCCAGTTTCAAGCGATATTGTCCGAAGATAACGAATGATAACGCAGAATGCGATGAGAGTGTGCTGTTTGGCATGAATCTTGCAAAATGGATGAAAGCGATCTTTCAAAGAATCACAGACCGCCGCCTGAAGACACAACTGTGGCGTAACAATGTATACAGAACTTTGTCCGAGCAGCCAAATGCTATGAAAACACCTATTTATTCGAAAACGAGCCTTAAACAACCTGAGTTCAAGGAACCGAAGCTCAAGATTGTTTCGCTGCCTGCCGCTGAGCTGGCGGAACGGGACACTGACACGGTGCTTTTTTCCAATTTGTCATCAAGCCATACCGCCGCGAGAGCAATGCAGCGTGGCTGCGATGTCTTGTTCTGTACGATTGCTCTGCTGCTTCTTTGGCCGGCCTTCGCCGTCATCGCTGTGCTAATCCGTCTGGATAGCCCCGGACCGGTTTTGTTCAAACAGTCGCGGGTCGGCAAAGATGGAGTTGAGTTCTGGTTTTACAAATTTCGCTCCATGGTTACCGATGCCGAGGCGCAGCGGCATCTGCTGGAAATGCAGAATGAGCGGTCTGGTCCTGTCTTCAAAATGAAAAATGACCCGCGAATCACCCGGGTGGGGCGGGTGCTCCGGAAATTCTCGCTGGATGAGCTGCCGCAGCTTATCAATGTTATCAAAGGCGATATGAGCCTGGTCGGCCCGCGTCCTGCCCTGCCGAAAGAAACTGACAAATATACGGATCGTCAGCGTCAGCGCTTGATCTGCCTGCCGGGCGTAACCGGGCTGTGGCAGGTCTCCGGCCGGGCAAGCCTGAGTTTCGAGCGCAGCATTGAGCTGGATTTGTATTACATTGAACGGCAATCCATCGTCCTGTACTTTCGGATCCTGCTTCTTACTATCCCTGCCGTGCTGCGGGCTGAAGGGGCTTACTAAAAGTTATTCTGGCCGTTCTGCGGCGATTTGAAGTATAATGCACTGGTAGAACTACCAGATATATGTATAGCTATTGCCTGTTTATCAGGAGAAACTGTCACTTATGTACCAGAACACCCCGATTTTGTTCCGAATTGTGGACTCGTTTTTCCGCCATCAGCGTTTGTTCTGGTGCGCCCTGCTGCTGGTCAGCGGATTGACCATGGGATTACTGTATGCTCGAAGCAAGACTTACCATGCTACAGCTATGACACAGGTGCAGACCGAGAATGTCGAGACCGTGCTGGGAACCGGTGATACCACTACCTGGACGGCGCCGTCGCAGAAGAATGTTGACCGCTTCTTAGAGCTGTCCAAACAGGATCAGCCCGGCGGCTTTCTCGACACCGCCCTGCGGAATGCTCACCTCGCCAACCCGATCAATGTTGATCCCCAGGCGGACGACCCGCGCTATGCGCTGCTGGAAAAAGATCTAACCGCAGCAGTCGAAAGCACGAATCAGTTTTCCATCACGCTGATCTGGAGCAACCCGGACGAATGCAAAAACATCGTTGACGCTCTTCAGCAGCAGTACATCACGGAGGTCGGGCTGGATCGCTCCGCTGTTTCCGTCAGCAGTGTCCGCTTTCTGGATGGTCAGATCAACGAAGTGGAAAGCCGAATGCGCCGTGCCGAGCTGGCGCTGACGAATTTTCGAGCTTCCTATGGTGGTCAGTTGTCTGAAGCCGACAACGCTTACAACAGTCAGCTCAGCAGCCTACAGGCAAGTCTCGCAGACAAGCAGATCACTTTAGGTGAAAGTGCCAGTAAGAAGACTATTCTTGAGAAACAGCTTGCCGAGATGAAGCCGATGAGCATCGCCGAGCAGACAGTCTCGCAGCAGTCACCCGTGGAGCGTCAGATCGCCGATCTGCTGGCAAAGCGCGAGACTTTGCTGGCAGGTGGCGAGACCCCGGACCATCCTGATATCCACGACGGAATTGACCGCACGATTGCCGGCTTGGAAAAGCAGCAAAAGACCAATGCAAGCTCCCTGGAAAATCAGCACAACACGCAGACTAAGATGCAGGACAATCCGCAGTATCAACTGCTCAAGAATGAGATCGCGGATGCCTCCATCGCGGAAGTCGCCGATCAGCAGGAGACGCAGAACCTGCGTCAGCAGATCGCCAAATCCCAGGCAGTGATGAACAAGATTCCTGCGGCTCAGCGTGAGCTTGCCGATAGGACCCGTGATTACTCGGATGCTCAGACCCTGGATACGCGGCTGCGCCAGCAGCGGGACACGGTTCAGTTGCAGGCGAATTTAGATCGCCTGACCGCCAGCAACAGCCTGCTGCCGATTGGAGTTACCTACGCCTCACCGACTACCGGGCGAACCAAGCTCATCGCCATGTTCCTGGGAAGCCTGCTGTTAGGCTGCCTGGTCGGGGCGGTCTTGATCGTCCTGAGCGAATGGTCGGACCATTCACTCCGCCACGAAGCGGATGCCGAGCGCCTTCTGGGAGTTCCTGTTCTGGCTTCTTTGCCGGAGACGGCGGAACTGAAAGCTGCAACGACGCGGCGCAGCCTGAGCGGCCACTCCGCCCGTGTTTTGTCTGCTGCCGCTTCTGACGGCCCCTCGGAAAGATAATCAATTATGACTGACCGATTACACGCTTCAACTTCTGAGCCGACCCAGCCCCCCTCATCGCTGCACACCCGGACTTTGCTGCCCGGAGAAATGACCAGCCTTCTGCGTCAAGCGCAAAACGCTAAACCGGCATTTAACTTGCAGGCGGAACGCGGGAAAGAAGATTTCGAGACGATTCCCTTTGAAACGACCATGATGATGGACCGTACTGCTCTAGGCCGTCCGGATCGGACACTGCGTCCTGATGAGTTTCCCTCGGCTGCACCCGAAGATAACGAAGAAGACGAATCGACCTATTCCGCCCCGCCGGCAATCAACCTGTACGTGGAAAAGACCCCCGCAGAGTTCAGCCACCTTTATGCCGCCCTGGAGCGTCAGATCGCTGGGGTAGGGGACGTCACACTACTCAGCGGGGAAACGCTCGGCTCCGACCGGCCCTATGTGTTAGGAATTACGAGTGCTCTTTTGGGCGAGGGTAAGACAACCGTCGCGCTGCATCTCGCGATGACTATTGCGCGGGATACGTTTAAGCGGGTGTGCCTGATCGACTTGAGCCTCGGAAAAGGTGACCTGGCAGCCCGGCTTGGGGTTCCGGTGCGCGGCGAGGGCGTGATTCCTGTGCTGGAAGACAACAGCCATGTCGTGCCGACTTTGCAGATCGCGGGGCTCGACAACCTCGTCATCATTCCTGCCGGAAAAGTGCCTTCCAATGCGCCCCGACTGGTTAGATCGCCGCGTGTTGCCCAGCTCATCCAGTCGGCCCGGACAGCGTTTGATGTCGTCGTTGTCGATATGCCCGCTGTCGCAACCGATAACGCACTCCCCCTGACCCGGCATATCGACGGTTTGCTGGTAGTCGCACGGGCGGGTGTCACACCACGCGACGTGGTCAATCAAGCGCTGGACGTACTTGGACGTGATAAAGTGATCGGCGTCACGCTCAACCGTATCCAGTCTACGGGGCCGGCATGGCTGCGGAAACGACTCGCCGGAGCATGAGGCGTTGATGTTGATTTCGTTTATATCAGTCCTGATACTTTGCCTTTCCGGCCTGATCGGCGCCGCAGCGATCCCAGCCACGCTCTCCTTGCTGGTTCTGCTGGCGGCGGCTGCGGGTTCGCGCCGCCGGCCTGCTCTGTCCCGCAGCGCTGCTCCGCTTCTACTGGCGGTCATTGTTCCTGCCCACAACGAAGAGCTTGTTCTGGCGGGGACATTGACAAGCCTGAAGGCACAAAAGTATCCTAAAGAATGCTTTGAAATTGTTGTCGTAGCCGATAACTGCACGGATGGTACTTTGCAGATCGCTTACTCTCACAACGTCACGACGCTTGAGCGGGTGAGCAGCAGCGAACGTGGCAAGGGTTATGCTCTGAACCATGCGATTTCTTATCTGCTTGAACAGCCGCTGGTCGCGGATGGCTTTATCGTCGTTGATGCCGATACCTGGGTCGCACCCGATTTCCTGGCTTGTATGAGCGCCCGTATCTCATGCTCTCACGATATTCGCGGCTACGGAGCCTGGCAGGGACGCTACGGCGTCCTGAACGGTCAGGAGGGCTGGCGGGCGGCACTGATGACGGCGGCATTTGATCTGGTCAACCATGTTAAGCCGCTGGGCCGGGACGCACTCGGGCTCAGTGCCGGACTGAAGGGCAACGGCATGGCGTTTACTCGCGCACTTGCTGCCGCTCTTCCCTGGCCCGGCGGCAGCCTGACGGAAGATCTGGATTACGGCCTGGAACTGGCCCGTTGTTTTGGCTTGCGGGTGGAATACGCCCCGGAAGCGCGGGTGCAGGCGCAGATGCCGGTGACCGCTTCTCAGGCTGCCTCTCAGCGCAAGCGCTGGGAAGGGGGGCGGCTGGGGCTGATGCGTGAGCGGGCTCTGCCGCTGCTTTGGGAAGGCCTGCGCTGCCGAAGCCTTCTGCTGATCGACGCCGCCTGGGATTTACTGATCCCGCCGCTTGCCGAGCTGGGAGCATTGCTGCTGGCGTTTGCGGGCCTAACCGCGCTCGGAACGGTCATGCACTCCCTGCCGCATCCCGGCTTTTGGATCTCTGCCGGAGCGTTTGGCGTGGCCGGCTTAATTGTCTACGTTCTCGGCGGCCTGCGGGTGGCCGGCGCTCCGCCGGAGGCCTACGCGGCGCTGCTGCGGGCTCCGCTTTATGCTGTCTGGAAGTTTGTTCTGTTATTCACGCGCCGCAAGCGGTCTAAAGATGCGTCAGGCGACAGTGCTCCAATCGAGTGGGTGCGGACTGAACGAACCTCACTGTCCGCCGATCTTCCCGATCCCATTTCGGAGCGTGTCCTGCCATGACTATCGTCCTGCCAATCGTCTTCTTCGCCGTCTGTGTGGGACTATTTGCGAAGCGCATCACAAATGCTCACTGGATCACCCTGGCCTGCTGGATCAGTCTGATCATTGCGTATCACTTTTTCAAGGGCGCTTGATGCGTTTTGCTTGCCTTTAGCCTCGTTGTACGCCTAATTTGACAGCAGGCACTTTAAGTTGCTCCCCAAGTTTATCCCCCAATGCCTGTGCTTCATGATAGGTGGAACACGAGACAAACGCGGTAATCAAGCGATTACTGCTTTCCCACTCGATACTCAAACCTGTGAAATCTCGGGTGTTCACAATGCGCAAGCAAGAAATTTCACAGAAACTCCCTGTCTTCTTCCGCGACAGTAACGGTAGTCCCATTCGCAGCCAATACTGCTGTCTTCGGAAATCAAAGTGCATCTCCTTGGGACCGGCACGCAAACTGAGAATAGGCGTTCCAATGGCAAAGCAAAGGCACCCAAAAAGTAATTGACCTTGATCTGGTTCTCCGCGCTTAGGTAGAACGGCAACGACGAAGAAGACCAGCAGGGAGACGAAGCCTATTGCGACTATGCCCCACAAGAGGCGTTCTTTGAATGGCCTTTTAAACACAGCTTCCTGTTGGTCAAAAAGTATCTGCCAATTGGTCATCGCCTTGCCTTTGATGTTTCTTCCTAATGGCTGCAGCCTGCATGATCGTGACTTGGATGCAAAGCGCAGTAGAGGGCATCGGCGGCGATGCGACAGGTGTCGCCTTCGGCAGTCTCGGTCTGAATTGTAGCATGACCGATCCCGAATTCATCGTACAGGCGCTTGTTTAAGATCGCGACGATGGACTGGCTTTCGCTGACGGTGCAGTCACCCGGCAGGATAATGTGGCAGGACAAAAAGTGCAGGCCGTCACTGACAGTCCAGACATGCATGTCATGCACGTCGCGAACCGGTGGGGTCGCCCGAATCGCGGCGACCAGGGCGTCCACCTCCAGCCCCTTCGGCGTGCCTTCCATCAAGATATTGGTGGCTTCCCCAATAATCCCCCAGGAAGAATGCAGAATAAACACTGCGATCAGTACCGAAACAAGCGGGTCTGCTAGAGTCCAGCCCATAGTCTTGATCAGAAAACCCGCGATCACGACTCCCAGCGACGAAAGCGCGTCCCCGGCCATGTGAACATACGCGGCACGAGCATTCAAGCTGTGTTTGCTTGCCCCCTGCAATTGCCAGGCGATAACAGTGTTCATAAAGACGCCGGCTGCGGCGACCCATATCATCAAGTTGCCCTGGACCGGTTCAGGATGGCGAAATGCCGCCCAGGCACCCACGAGAATGCCCAGGGCAATGACGACGAGTGCAGCAGCATTGGCAAGCGCGGTCAGAATCGCGACCCGGTGGTAGCCGAAGGTCTTTCCCGGCGAGGCCGGACGCCGCGCTACCCAGACCGCGTAAGCGGCCAGACCTAAAGCCAGCGCATCGCTGACATTGTGACCCGCATCCGAAATCAGCGCCAGCGAGTGTGCTCGCTGTCCGAAATATGCTTCCACCGCGACAAATGCCCCGGTCAGTCCAAGCGAAAGCCACAGCCCTCGCCCGCTTGTCGCTCCATGTGTGTGTCCAGCCATAAGGAAATTATACCATACGCAGCAGTGACGGCGGCCCGATCAAAAGCTGCTGCGAATAGGCCTTTGCGCCGAATGTTTCCAATGCCTGATAGTGTTCTTCCCCAAAATCGTAGTCCATCGTTTCCGTCAGATAACGCCTGCATTTGCGGAATGAAATCCCAAGCCGAGTCGCTTCTTCTTCGGCAATCGCGTCAAGCTGGGTCAGCCCCCAAGCTTTCGCTGTCGTGAGCGCGTCGATCAACTGCGGCGTGAGACGCTCAGGCTTACCGAGCCAGAGGGCATAGACAAACGGCAGACCTGTCAGCCGCCATGCGTGTCCTAAATCCAGCACATTGAGGTCTGTTCCATCGGCAGTCAGCCCGGCATCGCCGGTCAAAAGGCAGGCATCAGCCTGAGACAGCATTGCCTCTAAGCCCTGTGCAGTCTGAAGAAAGGCTGGATACGAATTCAACTGCTCCGCCAGCAGGATTTTCAGCAGTGCGACCGAAGTGAGCGCCGACGGGTCAAGAGCAAGCGACTCAATATTGCGCCAGGAAGCTCTCGCAAAAGCGCGTATCGATTCGATCTCAGCTTGACCTGAGATCGAGATGTCTGGGGAAATGACATAGCCGGGCGTTCGGAAATACTCGAACGACGAGACTAACGCCGCTGCGATTTCGCCTTCGGCCAGCATCCGGGCAAGTTGGTACGGCAGGGCGTAGACGACTTCAATCTGAGACTCTTTGCCTTCCTCCGTGTGCGAAAACCAGCGGGTCAGCGGTTTTGCGTCTAAGTAAGGGGCAGTTCCAATTCTAATAGTCATGGTTTGATACTCGTGGTTTAGGGAAAACTTTCGACTATGATACTCAAAGTTTCGCTTGATCTGCCTGGCGACGGCTCTTATTTGCGAATCGCCCGACGTGTCGGTCATACATTGCTGGAAGATTTAGGTGTCACTGAAGGCGACATCGCCGATATCGAGTTCATTGTCGGCGAACTCTGCACCAATGTCGTGCGCCATGCACAGACCCTGGAAGATGGACGATTTACGGTCACACTGGAATACTATTCCGACAAAGTCGCAGTCTTGGTGGAAGACAAAGGCATTGGTTTTCCCTTCAAAGATGTCCGGGAAGCCGGCTCAGCCCGACCCGACCGGGACGGCTCCGAGCGTCTTGGCGGCTTCGGTCTGGAACTTGTCCGAAAGCTGGCCGACCATATCGAATTCCAGCGATCCGACCCGCATGGAACGACTGTGACTGCGGAAAAGACGCTGCATTATAACTCTGTTTTAGAGGCTCAGGACGCGGAACGTCTGGATCAAGAAAATGGCGGTCAAGTCAGTGTCAGTTCCGGGCAAGAGTAAAATCGTCTTGCTTGATTGTACCTTTTCAGCTATGCCGTAC
>JBPBQB010000131.1:0-18492 GCA_050954545.1 Janthinobacterium lividum
TCCGAGCCGCTGTGCGTCGGGGACCTGCTGGCTGAAACGAACCTGTCGCACAGTCAGCTGCTCCGGATCTTCAAAGAAGCAACGGGAACGTCTATCCATGGATACATCCAGCGGCGGCGGCTTGCCCGCGCCCAGCAGATGCTGCATGAAAGCGATATGTCGATCCATGAGATCGCAGGAGCAGTGGGAATGCCCGACCGCCGCGTCTTCAACAAGATGTTCCACCGGGAGACAGGCATCTCGCCGCGCGAATTCCGCAAAGTGGGGGCCTTCACTCCGCTCCAAAGTGCCGCGCTGCCGCAGCGCGAACGGCGCTCAGACGTTCCGCTGACCCAGATGCCGGCGCCGGACAGCTACCATCCGGCAAACTACGCTTCGGGCTGACCTGCCCCAAGCCAGCGCTCAGTGCCCGGCGGCTGGTACGATCTTCCGGTACATCACAAGAGCGCTCCCCGGCATCACAGGGATAGCCGCATGGAGGCCGTGCATCAAGTCTGCGCCGGTCATCTTCTGCTTCGTGCCGGCATCGACAAAGGTCACCTCATAGCTTGCCTTCGGATCTAAGCCATGCAGGCCGGCGGTCATGGACGCTGATTGGGATTGTGCGCGGCGAAAAAAGACCGCATACCCTTGTCCCAGCTCAGGCCGGTCGAACTGCCAGGCACACCACTGCGTTTCATCCAGGTTGATCTCCGTCAGCGAGTAGTAGTCTCCCAAAGAGAGCGGGCGCAGCCGTTTGATCTCCGCAATCGCGCGACGCGCGTCATCAGCGGAAAAGTCCGGGGCCATCACGTTCATGCAGAGGTCCGTGCCAGTCGTCGCCCCGCTGCGCACCGTGTAGGGATCAAAGCTCCACAGGCTGGTGGACGAGAGCGGCACGAACAGGCTCAGCCCGCCCGTCTGTACCTGCTGCCAGACAGGCGGCGGTTTCCCTTCTCCGCCGACATCACTGCGCCAAAGGGGATAACTGCGGCTGGTCGTTTCCAGGTCGATACGTCGCCCGCCGCTGGCACAGTTGTCGATCAGCAGACCCGGATGCCGCTTTTTCAGATCGTCCCAAAGTGAATAAAGCCCTTCGATATAGTGCGCCTCCGTCAAACCCTGACGGGTGGGCGTATCTGCGGCCTGCCAGAAGCGCAGAGGGTCGATGTTGAAGTCGCAGCGAAAGATGTCCACGCCGCCGTCGTTCATAACTTTGGTGAGGAGATTGCTCATCCAGGCGCATGCGGCAGGATCCCCGAGATTGAATAAGCCGTCGCCGCCGCCGGAATGCAGGACCCATTCCGGGTGCTCTTTGGCGATCCGGCTGCCCGGTGAAACGCGCTCCGGCTCGAACCAGAGAATAAACTTCATGCCGCTTTTGTGGGACGCATCCCCCAGCGGTTTTAAGCCGCGCGGAAAGGCATCCGTGCGCGGAACCCAACTCCCCGCCCCGGACGGCCAGCCCCCTTCGAACCAGCCCGCATCCAGCCAGTAGCACTCGACGCCGAGTGGCGCGAGGGCCTGAATAGTTGTCAATTGGTTGGCTTCCGTGACCCCGTTCCCGTCACTGTAACTAAACCAGGTGTTATTTGAGACCGGCGGGATGGCGATCTGACCAGCTTCACGCGGGACATACTGCGCCAGAAGCAGACGCCGCAGAAGATTGTGGCCCCGGAACCGGTCATTTCCATGCCAGGCGACGAGCAGGATGCGGGGGGTACGGATACGCTCACCGGGATGAAGCACGAAATGCGCCGTCTGCTGCCCGGCTTGGAGTGTCAGGCCTTCCGCGCCTGCCGCCTGGGCGCTCCCGCGCACGACATGCATATCCCATTGCCCCGACCAGCCGACGGCGTAAGCAAGGCCACCGCCGGGCCATTCCAGATTGAAAAACGGCAGCGTCCCGTCTGAAGAGCGTCCGCTTCCACCTGAGAGGCTTGCCTGATCAGTCGCTCTAAGCGGCTGATCGATCGGCTGAAAATCATTCGGGGCACAGCTGCTGCCGCGCACATAATGCAGTATAGTCTTCCCGTCCGGCACATTGAGTTTCAGGTTCAGCGGGTGGATCGCTTCAATCAGCGGCGTGTCGGAAAGCCCGGTGTTGCGGAACGACAGGACCCAGTCGACAGCCGGCGAGTCCTGGAAGAGTGTCGCCTCGCACCGAACTTCCAGACCGGTCACAGGATCGGTGTAGACGACGACATGCCGTTCCCGCCCCCCCTGCGAAGGGAAATTGGTTTGAATGCGCTTCCAGTGCGGCAGCAGGCCCGCAGAGGGTTTTCCATCATAGGAGAAAGAAAAGGGAATATCCGGCGCGAAGCCGGGAGGCCCGGCGTCCAGCGGCAGCGAGTCGAGGAAAACGTGCTCGCCGCTGCCGGTCTGCACAGACGCATCAGCCCAGTCCGACTGATCGTACGCCAGTCCGTCCCCGTCATCTAGAACGCGCAGCGTCAGTTCCCGCGCACCGTGGAGAGCGACGCGCACCGGTACAGGCGCGTCTCCGCCCCGGCAGATACCGGAGCGGTACAGCTCTTTGCCGCCGGAGAGAACAGCGAAAATGACGCTGCCATGAATGCCCGCGGTGTCATGATTGTTGTCGATTCCCACATCCGCCGTGAACTGCTGCACAGGCTGGGCCAGCCGGACCAGAATCTCGCTGGTGGCATGTGTGCCCAGCCCTTGCACGTAATGCTGAGTCCCGATCTGGAGCGGCGTATTCAGCACCGACTGCCGTATCCCGAGAGTTCCGTACTCCTGATGCAGAAGATGCAGTCCGAGCGTTGGGGAGGCCGCCGTCGACTGCGGCTTCAGCAATGCGGCCGTGGCCCAGGTACGGACAGCAGCCTGCTCTGTCGTGGAAGAAAGGCACTGAAGGGGCGGCCCGCATAGCAGCGCCGTCAGCGCGAAGGCAGCCAAGAATAGTATTTTTTTCATAGGAACTTTCTTAATGGCCGCTTGTATCTGTGCGGAACGGCGAGGCGGGAAGCCCCGCCTGGTTGTAAAGATTGCAGATAGGATTATCCGCCCACGCATACCGCACCGCAGACGGCGAAGCCACGGCAGGCGACGTCACCACCACCGAAAATCCCACAATCTTCGCCTCCGCCCAGACAAAGTGACCGTCCGCCCCGGCGATGGCAAAGCCGGTCAGCGGCCCGCCCCCTTTGGCGACTAGCCCGCCCCCGACATGGCGGAAGTGCAGGCGGATTGCGCCGCTCTCGACAGTCATGCTCTGGTAGAGCGGCCCGGAGTATTCGAGCTTCTTCCCATAAACAATGGCTTCGGCGGTTAAAGCAAGCCGATGGCCGGTATCCTGCTTGTTCGGGGGATGAAGGTCGCCATTGCCCGAATTCATCGCGATGGCCAGGCCCGAGTTTGGAAACCGCTCCGCCGTCAGCAGCTGCGCTTCCCGCAGTTCCGCCCAGCCAGTGTCATTGTCGCCGGGAAACGCAGGCGGGTTTCCCGTATTGGGCAGCTGGACAATCAGGAAAGGGAACTCGCCCTGACCCCAGTGCCTGCGCCAGTCTTTAATCAAAGCTGTCAGCTGCACCTGGTAGAGCTTACCGACGCCTACACTCGACTCACCCTGGTACCAGAGAACGCCTTTGATGCCGAAAGGAAGCATGGGCGAAATTGCGGTGCTGAAAACCTCAGTCGGCTGATTCGCATCCGTTTCAATATTTGGGGGAACCGGGTCATCGGCCGGCAGAGGCGCCCCCATCTGATACTGCCAGGGTCCCGCCAAAGAGATCAGAACGAATGAGACCGGAACGGCGGACGGATTGCCGGCCGGCTCGATATGCATATTTGCCGGGGCATCTGCGAAACCATTGTCGTTCCCCAGACCAAGATCACGGACGGAAATCACATTTTGGCCTGGATGAAGCAATGCGTTTGGAACGGTGCAGTCGTGCCCCTCCCAAAAACCATTGGCTTCTCCCACTTTCCGGCCATTGACGTACGTCGTTTCGCGCTCTCCGATGTGACCGAAATGAAGCGCCAGGTCCTGACCTCTCCAAGCCGCCGGAAGATCGAAGGTGCGCCGGAACCAGACTGTCCCCTCAAATTTCGAGAGCTCCGGCACACCTGCCTTGTTCCAGAAGTTCGGCAGTGAGATCGTCTTCCACGCAGACGTGTCGAGAGCAGGATCTGCCCAGGCCTTGCCCGGCGCAGAGCCGGGATCATGCTTCTCGTACCACGGCTCCATGATCTGATCGAAGGTCTTTCCATTTTTCTCTTCAAGCGCGATCTTCTGGAAAGCGGCCAGCGCCGGCTGCATCTGCGGGATCGTCTGGACCGCCTCGGCGCTCATCCAGGTCTCCACGCGAGTCCCGCCCCACGCGACCTGAATCAAGCCGATCGGCACCTGTACCGCCTGCTGCAAGTCACGCCCAAAGATGTAGCCGACTGCCGAGAAACCGTTCCAATGTCCGACCGCAACCGACTGCGGCGTACAGACTTCCCATTTGCCTGTCAATTGACTGCGCGGTTCGACGCTCAGCGGGGCACCCGCTGAAAAGAAACGGATGAGCGGGTGGTCAGCCGCCGCAATCTCCGCAGCCCCGGTCGGAGTGTTACCGATCCCAAAGTCCATGTTGGACTGCCCGGAGCAGATCCAGACATCGCCGACCAGGATGTTGCGAAGCGTCACAGACTGAGGCCCCGACGCGGTCAGCGTGTACGGCCCCCCTACCGGCAGAGGCGGCAGGGACACCACCCACTTCCCATCCGCCCCGGCCAGCGCCCGCGCTCCCTTGCCCGCAATCCGCACGGTCACGGTCGCCCCCGGCGTGGTCCAGCCCCAGACGGGGTCGGCGAGGCCGCGCTGCAGGACCATGTTGTCGGTAAACAGCGGATGCAGAAAGGGCTTGACGTCGTCGGCCCTAAGAGCATGCAGGCTTGCGAAGGTAAGAGTGATAAACAGAGAGATGCACAATGCTCGCTGCCGCAAAAAATAGAAAGACATCATTATTCCTGACTCAGGCTTATGCCATCCGGCAAAGCCCATTCTAAGGGTAAACGCCCTTCGCGTAGTAGCGAATCTCGGCGGTCACAATTCCTGTGCCTTCAGGCGTGGAATTGAACGCGAATTCGATCATGTTTTCCGCGCCGAAACGAACCATCGGGGTCACATCGAGGATGAGGTCGTGACGCTCATAACCGACTGTCGCAGGGTTCAAGCGTCGCCCATTGACGAGCAGGCCGAGGATCATCTCACCCGTGTTTGTCCGGGCATAAACGACGACATTCCTGCCTTCATGCACTTTGCTGACGATCACGCTTCGGCTGACGAACCGCATGTTCTTGGCAACCCCAGGCAGCTGGATGGGGCCGGCAGTGCGCATTTCATCGGCGTAGCCCTGCCATTCGCCGGACAGGTCCTGACGGGCCAGCGGGTCCGGCTCGTAAGTCAGAAAGCAAGGGCACCGCACACCGATCAGCGAGGTGGGGCTCCTTATATCATAGGCCAGATGGTGTGTCGTGCCGGGTTTCAATATGCCACCGAGTGCATCGTCGTACGGACCGTTTCCCTGCCAGTCTCCACGGATCGGCTTGCCGTTCACGAATGAGCGTGCGGACGAGACAAAGACACCACCCGGTATCTGGCTGCAAAACAAAACAGTCCCGGCGTTCCAGTGAGCGGGCACGGTAAACGAGCGTCGCAGCATGATCCGCTGCGGTTTTGGTGCGCCCTCGTCACGCCAGAGATCCAGTGTCCGCCGCTCCCACGCATGATCGTCTGCCGCAGGCTGAGCGAGCGCCGCCGCCTGTGCATCAGTGAGGCCGTCAATGCGCTTGTACGCCCAGCCGTCCCTCAAATCGAGCGTGAAACGCTGCATCTCGGTGGGGCGCGGCAGCCGCTTGATCGGTGGTTTCTTTGTCCCTGCCCACCAGCCGCGCTGTAAATCGAGCCATTCCAGCGGCGATGCGCTGACGTCTGCGCAGGGCGACACATACATCACAGTCTGCCAGGGATGAAGATTAATGCCGGAAACGGCATCACCCGTCTCGGCCCGCGTGATCTCCCGCGCTTCCCCCGTGAGAAGATCCGTCAGGGAAGCAGGATGCACGCCGGGCTGGAATGTCAGCGCTGTCGTCACCAGGCTGGAAGACTCATTAAACAAGACCCAGATGTCCTGCAGCCCCGTGTTTCCGATAAAGTGCCGGAAATGCAGGCCAGGGGCGGAAACATAAGTGGCTGGGATTGGCTTGACGCCGAAGTGTGCCGCGATTTGACGTATCGGAGGCGGATTGCTGCCGGTCAATCCTGCATGAACGATCCAGCCTTTGCCCAGGGGGCGCATCCCGGCGGCGACTGTTCCATCGGTCCAGAGCAGCAGGTCCTGACAGTCCGCGGCGGCTTTCTTCAGCGACTGCCCCCCGGAGCGGCGGGGCGTGGCCCATTCCGGTCCTGAAAATACTTTTTGGCCCGGGGCCGGCACTGCGGAAAGATTCTTGCTCCAGACATTCTCATCGCTGACATGATAGCCGGTCAGCTTGGAGATCGGCCAGGTATCGGGATAAACGTCGTCGTGACGCCCTGTTTGACCGTTTGTGACGAACACGCCGCCGTTACGCACGTAGGCCTCGATACCCTCTAAAAGCTTCCTGCTCATGACTCTCGTATCCGTGTCTACGATCATTCGATAGCCCGCCGCCGTGGCAGTGTCGAAATCAGCCTCGCTGAGCCCTGCACGCGGGCAGTAGTCAAGCAGAGCCATGGCGGCATTCTCGCCGGAATAGTATCCGCCGTGTCCCAGCCGGTCCGTGTCCCAGGGAAACCCGGCGAGCTGCTGGCTGACCGTGCTGTACAGAACCCCGACTTCAGCGAAAGGCACGTGGTACTTGCCGATCAATTCGTACATTTTGCGGTTCGCCTCAAATGTCTTAAGGGCTTCGGGATTCCACTGGATGTCTCCCAGGGTCTGGAAATAATGAACGCCGTTTACCCCTTCCGTGATCCATCTCCCAAAAAACGCCTGAAACTGCGCCGCGTCCGGCGCGGGGCTGCCAGGCTCGGCAGATGTCGGAAATCGCAGCCCTGCCATCATCACCGAAGGCTCATCGGTCCAGAACCCGGCCATCGCACCGGTATCGTGGAACCGGCAGCCATACTCCTGCGCGAGGGATTTGAAGGGAGCCACATACGCGACCGCCATTAAGTTGATCGACCGATCCGGGTCCACCTGACGGATCATCTCGATCCCGCGTGCCATCTGCGCTTTGCGGCACCAGAGATACCAGTCAATATAATCGGCCCATCGCGCATTCATGTGGGGGCCAAGATCGGGGTACTGGGCAGGCTTGACGCCGGTCAAGTAAGCGCGATAACAGATAATGCCCCGAGGGATATTGAGCGCCAGATGATTGGAGCCGGCATGGAGCGCTTTCGTGACGTCGAAGATCACCCAGTGCGTGACGCTGCCGCCCCGCGTCTGTCCCACGATCTTCTGCCCGTTGACATATACGACCACTTCATCCTTGTCCCGGCTGAACATGTCCCACAAGCACAGCGTCACCTGGGGCTTGGAAGCCAGCCAGCCTGCGGGCACGCTGATTTCTCTTCGGTAAATCAGCGGATTGCGAGGAATAGTGAGCATCCGATCATTGCCAGGCGCGGTAAATTCGTCCCAGCGGCTGTCGTCGAAATCCGGCTGGTACCATTCAGGGGGGACCGGCGCAGTCGGGGGCGGCGAGGGAATAGCCCACTGGTCGCTCAGAGTGTAGGCATGACCGTCTGGTTTTAAGGCATACTTGACGCGCCACGTTCCGCGCAGATCAATCGCGTCCGGCCCAAACCCGGCGAACTCGGCGGTTTCCGGCGCGTGGATGTCGTTCCAGGACTGGAAGTGATTCGGATCGCCATGCCAGCGGCGGGACACGGCCGCGAGTGATCCATAGCGTTCTTGAAGGAACTCGCGCTGAGAGCGATCGGCGACCGGCCCGTATTCCGTGAACGCGCCTTGCGGCGTGTCGGAAGTCTCGGCATGGGGCTCAAGCCAGCCGACGACGTTCGGCTCATCGACGAAGCGGCGGACGGTTTCCTGCAGAACGCCAAGCAGAGCGTCTTCGCCGGCCTGAGAACTCCAGGTCAGCGGCCCGAGCGGGGCGCTGTCGTGAGCGACGCCATAAAACCCGCCTAGAAATTGCGGAGCTTTGATCTGAGTTTCATCCCGGTACCGGTTGCTGAGCCAGACGATGGGCCAGGAGTTTGACAGATTGATGTGAACCGGCACACCTGTCTGTTTGGCCCGATCCAGAACATAGCTCCATGTCTGCTCGTTTCCCATGCCTTCAGCCGTGTCTACGTTCAGCGGCGTGGTCCAGAGTACCAGTCCCAGCGGCCCGTTGTTTTTTGCGAACTGTAGATCTGTATCGTAGTCGTAATCGGCCCCGGAATTGGGCGCATTGGGAGGTGTCTGACCCGGCCCATAGTATGACATGACCCCAAATTTATCCCACCGATCCAGCCACAGAGGCACGGAAACGCGGGACTGGAAATCTGCGGCGGCGAACGCCTGCGGCAGGGCAGCCGTGACCATGTCCCCGAGATGTTCATCCGAATTCCCGGCAAAAATGAGAACATCGGTGCCATGCACAAAACAGGCAATCCCGCCGCGCTCAGACGTCCGGCAGAGAGGTATCGCGCGGCCCTCGACAGAGAGTGTCCCTTCGTGCGTCCCCGGCAAAAGCCCCAGATCGGACAGGTATTTGGCCTGCACCAGATGCGCCTTCTGCGGCGAATCACAGACAATATGTGTCAAAGATGATTGCTCGGCATGGAGCGGACGGAACGTTCCTGAGAGCGTCCCATACCCGCGCAGGGCAATAGGCGGCAGCATCACGGGTCCAGCCGGCGAAACGCTCGCGCCTGCCTCCTCTGCCTGTATCGTGAGCAGGTCAAGCGAACTTAAAGCCGAAAGGAGGCCGGCGGCTCGGGCAAGAAAAGACCGGCGGGAGATGTTCATCAGATAAATCCTACTCTACAAAAAGCCCGCTCTACAAAAAGCCCGCTCTACAAATGCGGCACCTGCTCAAGCTGCACAGATTGGATCGTTACTTTGGCGGGCAGCCAGTTGTTCATGCCCTGCGACTGGATCAAAAAGGTGTTCGGAAGGCCGAATTTGACCCAGGGCGTGACGTCCATGTATCCAGGACGGTCCGTGTCGAAGAACATCACTTTGTCATTGACCGCCAGGTACCGGGGAGCGGCCTGCCCGTCCCACTTCAAACGCAGGAACACGTGCGACTTGCTCCAAGCGGCGGGGACAGTGATCTTCCGGGTCGCGATCATTCCGTTGAAGCTGCCCGGAAGCTGACTGGTCACTGTCCCATGGTCTTCATCCACCCAGACTTTCCAGGGACCTGCCAGTGAAAGCTTGGAAACTGCGTGCGGCTGACGCCAGAGGCTTGCCCTGCCATTGTAGCCCTGCCAATCAGCGGCAACAATCAGATAATTGGATCCGGAGAACCGAAGCAGGGAAGAAACGTCCCGGCCATTTTCATCACGCTCGCCGACACGCTGTCCGTTCAAATATACAGACCTTGCCCCGTCTCCCAGGCGCAGGTAATATTTGTCGCCAGGATGCCAGGACGATGGCACAGCGATCTGCCAGCGGTAAAGAACAGACTGGCTCGAAGTAGTCGGGAGCTCGGCGTACTGGGGGCGGACGTCGTTCAGGTCCGGGTTCCAGCCAGGTTCGCTGTCGGCAGACGCAGTCAGCGCAGCGAGATGTTCCGGCGTTACCGACGCAGTCTCCACGATCTTTCCACCGGTAGTCGTGAAGTCGGCATAGTAAACCGGCAGCCCTGCCGGATAAGTCGCGGCATGGCCCGGCAGGGACTTTTTCCAGACTACCGCAAGATCCGCGTACCAATCCGAGACCGTGTCCGCCGGGGGGCGCGGCGACTGCACAGCCAGGATCTTGGTTTCGAGCGGCTGCAAGGTCAGGGCCAAATGAGCCGTATTGCCGTCGATCTTCGCCGCGACCGGCTGCCCCGTCTTAGGATCGTAGACCTGCGTGATCAGAAAAGAAGCGTTCCAGTCAGTCGTGAAGGTCTGCGGGTCTTTGTCGCCGGGATTGAAGAGGAGCAGGTATTCTTCTGTCCCGTTGTTGGCGATATACCGGTCCCGCCAGACCTTCTGCGTGTCCGCGGGCACATCCGGCGGCAGGCCAAGCCCCGTCAGGAAATCCTGCAGGAACGCATTCTGCCCGTCGCCAGGCCACCACATGCCGGACTTATCATAAGAGTCGCGCCAGAAAGGGCTGCCGAGGACAATGACCCGGCCTTTGCCCAGTTTTCGCATTCCGATTGCGATGGTGCCATCCCGGTAACGTGCAAGCGCCTGAGCGCCGGGTGCGACAGCTTCCAGCACGAGGCATTTGTCGGCGAAATTATAGCCGGAGTAATCGATGCTTCGGCCTTCGTTCTCAAAGTTCTGCCCGGCCAGCTTGGTGAACACCGATTGATCGGGAAGGATCGAGACGAAGCCGCCCATCGGGCGGATCTGTTTGACATGGAACCCTGTTAGCGACTCGATGGGCCAGGCATCTTTTTGAGTCGGGGTATGACGGCCTGTTTCCTGGAGCGCCACGAAAGTGCCGCCTTGTTCCACATAATGCTTGATGTCCTGCACGGTCTGCAGCGACATCACGTTGGTGCCTTCGTCCCAGAGGACTTTGTAGCCGTCCCCCAAATGCCGATGCAGGCCGGGCTCGTCCAGATAGGCATAGCTGTATCCCAGCGACTGGAGATCCCCCCGGCCCAGATCGAACACGTAAGGGTTTGCTCCGTTTTCACCGGGTGAGAAGCGGCCGTTAAAGCCCGACCAGATCAGGCCGATTTCAGGCTTCTTCAAGTTGTAGCGGTTGGCAAGGTGCAGATACGGGAAATCTGCCTGCCAGTACGGCGTGGATTTAGAATACATCATGGCTTCGACATCGATAAAGTTGTCGAAAGCGTTCAGGCCGGAAAAGATGAACCAGCCGAACCAGCGCTGAAAAGAGGCAGGGTCCACCATGCTCCCCGAGGACTCTGCGGAAGCGCGGATCCCGTATGGGTAACCCAGGCGTTTATCCCACGGGAAAAAGAACGCTTCATCCCCGGTATTGTGACCAAACGCCCCGTAATCGGCCAGCATGGGGGTATAGGCGCTCTTGTCACCGACAGCCATGCTCTTGATCGGGCGATTGGGATCAGTCGCGCGTATCGTCTGGATGGTCTCCCGCTCCTGATCGACTGCCATAGCCACCAGGTAGTCGCTCCAGTCCACGGTCCGGGCGTTCAGCCCGGAGTCCTTGTGCGGGTATCTTTCCATCGGTTTGGTCGAAAGGAAGAACGTGCCGGGCATGTACGATCTTGTCGGCTTATAGCTGATATGATTGGCCCCACTATGCACAAGGCCGGTGACGTCTTTGGTTCCGGTGATTCCCCAGCCGCCCGGGCCGGTCAGGGCACCCGTATCGACGCCGTTGAACCACACATGATCCGGTGATTTCGGTCCTCCTGCCTGAGTCATTGACGCGACGATCAGATACAGCGGGCCTTTGTGGGCTGCCAGGTACGCGGGAGTGACCGAGACTGTCCCGCGATACCAGAAAGGCTTGTAAACATACTCCATCAATGCGCCGACTTCTCCGCCCGGAAGCTGGAGTGAGAACCAGCGCCGGTCATCAAACTTGCTCCGCGTGTATCCTGCCGCGACGCCCGGTAGAAGGTCTGCGTTGTGCAGCCGCCAGGTGCGATCGGCGAAAACGCTGTTTTTGTCGGCTCCAAGCAGAGAATATTCGTCAGGGATGGGGACCGGACTCCACCCTGCGAAGAATTTTGGGTCGTGGTGCCAGGCCTGACCCAGAGAGGTCAGCGTGTACTTTCGCTCGGTTTGCAGCCAGTGAACGAAATTCGACCGGTTATTTTCTCCCCGATCATCACTGGACTGTGCAGATCCGACACTCATCTCGCCATGGGGCTCATCCCAGTCCACGAGGTTGGGATCGGTGACAGCCGGGGCCATCACATTCTGAAAATCCCAGTTTCGGAACTGCTGCAGCTTCGCACCGCCGTTGCTGATGTCTCCATAGTAATCCGAGGCACCGGTAAAGAGGTTGCTGGGGACTGTGAGGTCAAACGGATCAAGACGCGCGATGTCGTCGTCCCATTTCAGCCAGTGTGCGAAGTGGTAAGGGCGGTCGTATTTGTGGACGAAGTGCAGAGTCTCCGCTTTCGTCCCATCCATCACGTGAACGGTCAGCCCGTTTTTCGAAAGATATTGAAAGTGCGGGTTCACGACGTCTTTCATGCCCTTGGGATCATCGTCGAATGAATCATAAGGCGTGTACCAGGTTCCCATGCCTTTATCTGACCACTTGTCCAGGTAGAAAGGATAAACATAGGCAGCATCGTAGAACTGTGCCCCCGGCACCAGAGAGGCTGCCGGTGCAAAAGACTCCCCCAAACCACTTTCGCCCTGTCCTGCCGGCAGCGGTACGGTGAAGCAGTAAGCATCACTGCCCTGTGCCAGCACCAGATACGCCCCCAAACCTGGACGGACTAAAACAGGCGCAGTGCGGCCGGCAAGCGTGACATCTACCCAGTGGCTGGGGATAGTCGCGCTTGCGGCCATATCATGTGCCAGCTTGTGGATGAGCTGGACGGCATGGGCGGGGCTGTCGCAAGAAAACTTCATGCCTCCGCCGCCAGGCAGCTTCGACGCCTGGACCGCCCCGAACCCGCGCAGTTCTGCGGCCGGCACCGGCAGCGGTGTGAGCGCAAGCCCAAGCAGGCAGAGAAAGCTTAAAGTCGCTGTAAATCGGCTGCTCATAATTTTTTCACTTAAATATAGGGGGGTCACGACAGCTCCACTGTCAATAAGCTGCCTGGCCGCACCTCGATAGGATGCGAAAAAATGAGCAGAACGCCGTCAGGACCATGCGTCAGCTGGGAAGAAACAGCAGCATGGCCGAGTGTCACTTTCGCTTTCGACGCACCCGGCGCTGCCGCGAGACGCAGGCGGGTGACGGCAACCTGACCTGCCACGACCTGCACCTGTGTCCGCCGCATAGCGCCGTGCTGCGTTTGGCTCAAGCTGCCCCACCCTTCCGGGCCCGTGAAGAACGACTTGAACTCTGCGGGATTTTCCAGCGGCTGGAAGTGCAGCGTCTGCGAACGGCTCTCGTAATGGAACCCGGAGAGCGCCAGCAGGAGGGACCAGGACGACATGGCACGCGCGTAATGGCCGCCGCACTCGATCTCGCTCCAGGGGTTGCGCGGCATCGGCGCACGCGGGATACCGTCATAGCGTTCTCGGGCACCTTTGACGACTGCATATCCTTCTTCGACAAGTCCCTCATAAAGCATATGTGCCGCGACTTGATACTCGACTCCTGTCCAGACCTCATCCACATAGGGGATGGTGCTGGCTGGCCGCCCGCCTTTCGGCCACGTACAGATCAAAAGGCCTTTATCCGTGCCGCCCGCAAAATGCCGCCAGTTATGCTGAAAGTTCGTAAAATCAGTTTTCCAGTTGTATTTGTACAATGCACGCAGAGCGGACTGCACATGCTGTTTGGGGAGCACGTAGCCAAGATCCAGCTGATGCGCCCACCACTGACCCAGGAGCTGGTCGGCGAGGCATCCCGGCCCATATTCCCCTTCGCGGGTGAGGTAATCCGGCAGATTCTGCTGATAGTATTCACCGTTCCAGCACTGAGCATCCAGATTCACTTGACCTGCTTCGAACACGACGCGGAACCGCAGCGCCGTGGCCGTGTCACCGACACGTATCGCCATTTCTTCCCCGGCGCGAAGGGCCGCAAGATAGTAGGTGCCGATGAACGAGTTGACGCCGTGGATCGTGTTATCGTAAGTGTTTGCCTGATCATCGCTGAGCGTCCCGTTCGGATGCCCCCCTGAAGACGCCGCATCATGGGCGATCAAATAGTCGACCGCCCGCTTGACCGGAGGCCAATACTGATGCAGCAGGGACGGATCCGTCGAATTCAGCACTTCCCGGTAGGCTTTGAGGATCGTGCTGGCGTGACCATCTGTAAAAGGCCCCTGGCCGGAGGGATGCGGCGGCGAGGGAACGTCGGTTCTATTATTGATACCGCCGTCCGGTCCCTGCTGGTGAAAGAGATCAATTCGGCGCATGTTCCGTTCCAGGTCGGGGAACAGGCGCGACAGTGTCTGCTCATAGCCCCAAACATGGGTGCAGGTCGGATCACAGCAGCCGTTTGCACCCTCCCAGCCATAAATGTCGCCGCTGGCAATACGAAACACGACACCGATATGCCGAATGGTGCTGATCTGCGACGAAATGCAGTCCAGCATCCAGACCGGCAGTGTGCTGTCGTTGAAGGTGCGGCGGAACGCTTCCGTCTTCTCGCGCATCTCTGGAAAGGCAGCGACGGCATGGCGGACCACGGCCCCGGCATCCGGCCACGCCTGCGTGTATTGATTGCCGATCGGCGTCCCGCCGGCGTTGTAGTTGTTCGGATAATGCCAGGCAAGAAAAAACGGCACCTCGACCGTCGCGCCCGGCGGCACCTGTACCGAAGAGGCCAGTGCCCCGTTCACGGTCCGGCCACTCGGCGTCGGCGGGTTTGGAGCTCCTCCAGCGGGTGACCCGAACTTGCCCTGCACGGCGAACTCGCCCAGCGCGTGTGAAAAGTCGTCGAAAGATGCCGCCGCAGTGGGGCTGCCGCCGAGGGTCCCAAGCGCTATTGTCCCATAGCCGGGCGCTGTCGCGGTCACGCTGCGCGGGACAGCGTACTCTGCGCCGGCAAGCGCTGCGATCCGGCTGTAAGCCTGCTGCCGCGCCCCGCGCAAGTTGGCATCAGCAGAGCTGAGCAGGGCGCTGCTGAGAACGATAACCTTGCCCTGGCCGGCGGCCCGTTCCAGGGAATCAGGCAATTTCGCCGGCAGTGTGCCAAGAAGCGCCTGCAGGATGACGAACATGGAAGGCTGGAGGGCGACGTCGGAGAAAACGATCTGGTCTACAAGAATGTGTCCCCACGCGCCGGTCTCCTGATCAACGATCTCAATGTGTGCGGTCTGACCGTGAAACTCGCTGACTACCCACTGCTCAGGCATCAGCATCTCTGAGTTCTGGCCGGAAGTCGCACGCACGACCTTGCCGTCGATCACCAGCCGGATCTGCGTTCCTTGATGATCGCCGCCGCCGACGAGAAAACGAATAAAGCGATGCGAGACAGTGAATGGCCGGCTGGTCAGCCGTCCCGTCGAGGCATCGCCGCCCAGAAAAGAATTGACCAGACCCGTGCCGCGCAGCCCGCCGACAGGCTGCTGGTTAGCCTCCGTGCCGGCAGCCGGTTTTTGTCCGAAGGCCGTTCCCTCCACCGTCCAGCGGTCATAGCCCCCGTCGAAATCCTCAAACACTGTATCAGTCGTGGTCACCTGCTTGCCGTTCGGCTTTGGCGTTTCCTGGTACGCCTGCACGAGAGGCAGCGTTTTGCCGGAGAAGATCAGGGTCGCCCCGGCCGTCACGGCGTCCTGCACTTTGAGGAGGGTTTTTTCAGGGAAGTCTACAGAGGCCTCTTCCAGCCAGATCACGGCTTCTTCGGGATGGGCGAGTGGCTGCGCCGCATCAGCCAAATGCTGGACATCCTCGATAAGAAGCTGCTCCGGCCGCTCACCTTTAAAGGAAGTCAGAATGTTTGGGCTGGCATTCGTATACAGACGAATGCGGCGTCCCAGCACCGGCAGCGGGCTTGGCACGGCGCTCATGGACAGGATCGGGGCCGCGCCTTCGTGCAGAATAGTATTGACATTTGCGCCGACGCTCGGATGTTCGACCGTCGCATAGGTCAGGGCGGCCTGCCCCTGAGCCTCGTAGCCGATCGGGTTCTGCATCAGCGCCGCCAGGGAAACCGTCTGTGCCTGTGCCGTCGGGTTGTGTACCCGGAACACGAAGCAGATCAAAGGCAGGGAAGAAAAGGCCGTGTCTAAAGGGGCAAATGGAGTGAAAGTGGTCAAGCTCAGCGTGACCGGCAGAGCCGGATCAATGTAGTTCAGATCTGCCACCGGGTACTGACCGGTCATCTCGATCCGCGCGATCCGCGTCATCCCCAGGTCACCGGTTGTCTGGAGCATACGAACCGTATCACCGACCTTGACAGCGAACACCAGCGGGACAAATCCATCCGTCAAGGTGTTGAACAGCTGCCAGTTCTTGAGCTGCCCTTCCGGCCCGATCTCGATGTTCCCGGTGCCGATCCCGCCCAGGGGCAGTCCGACATCCGTGTGCGTGTCGGAGCGGTATACCCGCGGCGTGCCGGGCTGCCGGACGTCCCGCAGCCATTGCTTGATCTGGGCATCGGTGACCGGCGACGTCTCGCCCCAAGCGCTCCCCGGCTGTGTCAGCAGGACGCCGGCTGTGCCGACGCCCACGAGGGTGATAAACTCCCGGCGTGTCACGCCCTCGGCTTGCGGTCCGCAGGGGCCTGAACATTTACATTTACGTGTCATTTGTCTATCCTTACCGAGAAAAGCTAACTTTATTGAAGTCTGTATTGAAGTCTTATCGAAGTCTGTATCTACTTGGCGGCATCTTTCCAGACTTGATTCAGCCAGCGCCATGCGCGGCGATCGTTCTCGCCTGACCAGTCATGGGCGAGTCCTGGAAGCGGGACGTAAATCTTGTTTTTGCTTGCGAGCCGGTGATACACGGCATAGACACTGTAGGGGGGGGAAACAGGATCGATCAGGCCGCCGTAACAATACACCGGACAGTGAATGTCCGGCGCGTAGTTCATTGGGTCATAATAGGCCCAGCAGATCCCTTTTGGGGTTGTTTCCAGCGGAGGTGCCCCGGTCAGTTCCATGCCGTCAGTCTTCGGCGTGCCGTTCGCTCCATTGCAGGCATCGACCCACGCCAGATGCGGATGATTGGGCGAGTTCGCGATCCCCGCGACAACCGCCGTGATCCGTGGGTCCAGGCCGGCGGCAACGATGCAGAGCCGTCCGCCCTGGCTGCCGCCTGCCACCGCAAGGCGTCTGGGGTCAACATCCGGGCGGGACAGCAGGTAGCTGACTGCCTGCAAAACTCGCTGATGCACTTTGTAAAAGTAATAAGCATCGATCGGCTGGAACTGCGCCGGATCATAATAGCCCGGCAGTTTCGGATATTCCCCTGCTAAGTCGACATCCTGCCCGTGAATTTGGATGTCAATCGCCACGTAGCCGTGACGGGCGTGTTCCAGAGGACGGGGCCGAGCGTTAAAGCCCGCACCAGGCAGCACCAGCATAGCGGGAAAGGGGCCGGGGCCTTTGGGTTTCGCAAGCCAGGCGTAGACACGGCCGCCGTCCGGCCCGGCAAAGCTAATCTTGCAGCTTTCCACTTCCTCGGCCCTATGGCCGGCAGGATCATAATCCGGCGGCAGCGCGGCGCTCTTTACGTTATAATCATTGATCTGATCATGGGTAAAAGTCACCATGGGAGTTTCGTTCCGAGCGTCAAGCGGGACCTTTGTGATATCGGCCTTCGCTTTGTCCCAGAACGCTTTAAAGTCCGCCGGGCGCGAGTCGCGGATCGCCATCTGCGGGACGCGCCACCCGAAGACGCAGACACCCGTCACCGGGCGCGGATCGTTCGGAGCCGGGGGCATACCGGTATCGAGTACGACACGCAGGTCATAGAAACCCGGCGGCAGACCGTCCGGCACGATCTGCATATGGAAGCGGTTCGCAGTCAGTGCTTCGGCTTGACCTTCCCGGAACGGCTTGTCTATCATGTTCCGGTGCAGCGTCCAGGTCATCCCGACGCAGCGCAGACCCGCCTGGCAGAATATCTCGATCGGCGCCTTTTTCGGACGCAGCATCTCTGGACTGAACAGAAGATCAGTCGACTGCGGGCTGTAGAAGGACAAATCAGGTGTCTGCGGCCCGGAGCAGGTGTCGCTGTAAGGCGTAGCAAGATTGCTGTTCATTGCGGCTGCCGCTCCTGTGAGGATCAGAATGGAAAGAACCGAGACTGCAAGGGCCGAAAAGAAGTTTCGCATATCTCTCCTAATGGTTCGGCAGCGGCGTCGGGACAGATCCTACTTGGTTAAAGGCAAGCGCGTCCAGACCGAACAAAGTGCTGCGTGCCTGCGCGTTCTTGCCGGTAATGGTCACGACGAGCGTCGAAGGACCATCAGGGACTGTCACCCTGCCGAGGTCTACCGGTCCGCTCGGGACCACCTCGGCGCCGAATCCGTCAAAGCTCACGGGAAGGAGCTTGCCGTTCAGCGTAAATGAAACCTGGCCGTAATCGCTGGCTTTCGTGAAATAGCCGACCAGATCATAGCTCCCCGCCGCCTGCGCCGGGAGGGTCAGCGTGAGCGTGTCGCCCAGCTTCGATGCGTCCCAAAAGAGATGGCAATTGCCGCTCCACAGCGTGCCGAACCTGCGCATATCCTGCGGGCCCGCGCCGCCGCCGGTCGCGACGGCATTCAGAGCCTCGCCTTCGATTCCGTGCGGGACATTGAAGAGCGACAGGGGCATCGCGGG
>JBPBQB010000133.1:0-18430 GCA_050954545.1 Janthinobacterium lividum
AATACTCTAAATTCAGCCGCGCCAGGGGCAAATCAGACCAAACAAGCCTACAAAGTGCATAACAGGCTCTAGGGCCAATAAGGTCGCGGGGACGCTAATTACAAACCCCGTATTTTTGACGGTAACGACGCCCGCAGATTTGCCTATAATACGAATGTCTGACACGCCAATCGCTGCTCGACAAAGGCAAACCTGGGGAAACGCAGGGACGCAAAGCCAAGGGCCTTCGCACTAAATATCCAAACGAAGTTTGGTGCATGGCTGCCTTGCTTCCGAAAGTGCGACAGCATCAATATATACGCAGAAAGTCCGACCCCATTCTAGAGCGGGGCCGGACTTTTTGTTTGTAGACCTGATTTATATCTAACGCGCTATCGAACTCCCGCCAATAATAGCAGTATGAAAGTCCTTCGGCACCCACGGCACGCCGACAAAATCATGCGGATCGAAGGCACCCTCGCTGTTGCGGGTGTTGGCGGCGGGACACTGCTCTGGACCCAGGCCGCTCACTTTGGCGGCTATGCGTTCGCCGCCGCCGCCTTCCTCAGCCTCGGCGGGGTGCAGGCGGGTGTCCGTGCCCTGCGGAACTACAACCGCTACCATCGCGGCTCGGAAGGCGAAGAGTCTGTGCTTCAGACCCTGCGCGGCCTGCCGGACGCCTACACCGCCATCGCAAACTTTGTCGCGCCCGGCACGCATCAGGGCGACATGGACCTGCTTGTCCTCGGCCCCGCCGGTGTTCTCGTCATTGAAGTCAAATCCTACACAGGCCGCTATGCCTGCCACGGCGACACCTGGTTCTCCGTCCACCCCGACGGCACCCGCTGCCCCCTGCGCGGCAGTGTCTCGCGTCAGCTCAAACGGGCAGGAAAATCCGTCGCTCATTATCTGGTCGACTGCGACATCTCCGTTCCCATCCACACCGTCGCCGTGTTCCGCGCCGGGGTCGAGCTTGACTTGACCCGCCCCACCGTCCCCATCATTCAGCAGGAAACATTGCGCGACTACGTCCAAAATCTGCCCGCCGCTCCCCGCTCCACCTGCGCCTCCGACTTAGAGCCGCTGTTCGTCCCGATTGCGCCCGTTCGCCGAAGTTACCTGCCGCTGCTCTCTCGCTGAGCTGCAACTTGAGAAACAAAACGCCCAGCCTCCTTTGAGACCGGGCGTTTCTACCTGCGTCTTGGCGGCAACTCGTTACCGAGGCTGCATGGCGACCGGTAATTCCTTCAATGCCGCCTTCTGAACATCGCCGTTATCCAGCGCGGCAGCCTTCTTGAAAGCCGCCTGCGCTTCCGCCCGCCGTCCCATGCGCTTCAAGCCGTAGCCGACATAGTAGTTCGCCAGGGATGACTTCGGCTCCAACGCTAGAGCCTGCCGAAACTGTTCCTGCGCCTGCTGGGTGCGCTCCTGGTATGTTCCGTGATAGCCGCGCCAGCCCAACGCTTGACCCATGCCAACATGGATTGCTGTCGCCATGTCCGTTGAACGCGGAACGTCGGGCGAGAAATCGCTATGCGCCTGCATCAAGTCGCCGTCGGAATAAGGCAACTGTTTGTTGTACGCCTCGACGGCCTGCGCCCAGTGTCCTGTTTCCAGCAAAAGCCGTGCATAGGGAAGTTCATCCACCGGAGTGACAGCGCCCGCATCATGAAGCGCTTTGTAGGCTTGGAGCGCCTCTTGCGTCTTGCCCTGCGCGTCCAGTGCCACTGCCAGAATTTCCGGGGCCTCACTATCTCCGCGCATCAGAGACAAAGCCTGCCGCGCATTTGTCTCCGCCCCGTCATAATCCCCTTCGTTCAGGGCTAATTGTGCCGCATCGTTTAAGGCGACTTCTTGCAGGAAATCCGCTCTCATCTTTGGTGTGAAGACGACAGTGCTGGGGCCGGAACGAGCTTTCATGCCGGAATACCCAGTGATGGCCTGTTGTCCAAAAGATTGAGCGAGTGCAATGGAAGCCGTGCAAACTGCAACGCATAGGCCACCGCATAAGATTCGTAGGTTCATATTGTTCTCCTTCATGTTATTGAACTATCTGCGTCCATGCGGGAAACGTATTGTTTGGTAAGAACGTTCCAGCGTTTTGGGAATCTGTGATCGTTCCCGCCGAGCCGGTGAAGTTAATCCAGTTGCCCGTGGCCGGCAGGGTGGCACTCATGTTTACGCTCCAGATGTATTTTGCCACGGATACATACTGAAGGGAGCCAGGCGGGCAGTACATGAGATGATCCTCGAACGAAACATTGTCGTGCGCCGATCGGGCGAGGATCAGCGGAACGCCAGGAGAGTCGCCTGCAGTGTAATACATGCCGCCCACAGAAGTTGGCAATGACGTTCCCCATGGATACGGCCAACTGAGGTCCAGTCCCGTTTGTCCGTTGCTTGAATAGGGAAGCGGAACAGAAAGAGCAGTATTGGTCATGAAACCGCAATCATTACTCGTGATGATTTGCACTAGCGCCAGACTTCCAACTCCAAAAAGAACAGGAGCCGGGGGTGCTGCAAGATTTGCTTTCCAAGCCATGCCGCTGAATGCACCTAAGCCTGTAATCGCATAACCAGCGTGAAGCCAGAAGTCCGGCGGTTGGTATTTATTATCAACACTAATCGCTGAACCATTTCCTGTGGCAGTCCATACCGGTGTCCAAACGGTGACCGGCTGCGTTGCACTCACGGTGAAAGCCGAGCCTTGTCCTGCCGGTGGCGTTACCGTGGCCGTGCAGCTTACCGTTTCCTGAGTACTGTTCCCCGTCCCTTTAGCAAGGTCATTCCAGTACCAACCTGTCGGGTTAGTCGACGGGATGGGACCGTCGACTTCATAGGTAGCATCTGGATTTTCAGGAATTATCCCTATCTGGACGCCTCCTACAATCACTGGAAACGACGGCGTGTCAGCACTCCAAGTTTGGAACGTGGAGCCACTGACCGACCAGGCATAAGTCGGCGGGTTTGCGGTGTTGTTCAACAGGGCCGACGGGATGCCGTTAAGGCTGGAAGAGCAGTGCTGTCCGATCAAGATGTTCAGTCCGCCGTTGGCATCGGGAGTGGTGCCGCCGAGGGAGAGGGTGACGGGGTAAACAGTCGCATTGTAGGCGATGTGAACGTAAATTTTGCCGTTAACTCCCGAAGCCGAAGCAGTTGCGCTCATCGTCGGGCTGCAACTGACCGAAAACGTGGTACCCCCTCTCACCACATATTGAACGCTGCTGCAGCCTGAGAGCGCTGGCCCAGACGCTGAAGCGCCCAGACCATTTGTAATCGTACCCGAGCCGGTGCCAGTGATCGCACAATTGATCCCGCAGGACTGTGCGACGATCACGGACGTGGGAGCCGGGTCACTGGGCAACTTCGGGTCGGGCTGCCAGGTATACGTGGTGACAATGGTGCCGCTGAGGGTGTCGCTGGCCGAGCCGGAGGAGCTGGGGAGGTTGTAGCCTCCGTACATATAGCCAAGATAGGCGATTGCAGAGATATAAGGTCGGTTGCCGGTGAAACTGGGGCTGGTGATCGCTTCGGCTCCGGTGCCGGAAATGGTGGGGCTTTTGATGGGATTGCCGTTAGCATCGGTACCCTGCCAGACATAGGTTCCAGCATGGGCAGCCAAGGGAAAGAAGAGTGTGCCGAGCATCAGACTAAACACTGCAAGCAGGCGCAGAGACGACGGGGCGCAGAGACGACGGGGCGCAGAGACGACGGGGCGCAGAGACGACGGGGCGCAGAAAGGGATTTCATAAGGCTCCTCTATCCAGTAGGTCGTGAAGACGCCATGCGTTCAGCGTCTTCTTATTGTATCACGGCTTACGCACAGTGTCAAGTGCGATATTTGCAGTCAATCTATCACGCGGGTACAATCGGTGTATGGGCGTGTCTGTGATTGCGACTTATGATGATCTGACACCGGAAGCGCTGGCAGAACTGGGGCTGGAAGAGGCAGGGCAGGCGTGCCGAATCTTGCAGGGCATGGCGGGGTTCGATGTGCCGGATTCGGCGTTTGAAGTATTTCTGCGGGTGGTGATTCAGGCACTGGCAGTCAGCGCGGACCCGGACCGGGCGGTCGCGAACCTGGGGCGATGGGCGGATGCGGTGGGCAGCCGGGCGGCGGCGTATGGACTGCTGGCGTCATATCCGGCGGCGGCGGAGATGCTGCTGACTTTATTCGCGGCGTCCCAATTCTTTGCGGACCTGCTCATTCACACGCCGGAATATCTGGAAGTGCTGACCAATCCGGCTATTCGTGATCGAGGCCGGGATGCGGAGCCGCTGTGGTCGGATTTGATCCGGCGGGTGGGGATCGCGAAGACGACCAACGCCCGGCGGGATGCCCTGCGCCGGTTCAAGCCGCCGGAAGTGCTGCGGATCGGTGCGCGGGATCTGCTGGGCTTTGCGGATGTTCCCGAAACCATTAGGGCGATCAGCGACTTCGCGGATGTCTGTGTCCGTATGGCCCTTCAGATCAGCATGGAAGAACGGAAGCTGACCGACCCGGCGTTTGCGGTCTTCGCGCTCGGCAAGCTGGGCGGGCGGGAGCTGAATTATGCGTCTGATATTGATCTGATCTTCGTGCATAGCGATACCATGCCGGCCACGGAAGCAATCAAGCTGGGCGAGACCGTGCGGGACACGCTGGCGAAAGTCACCGATGCCGGGTTTGTCTTCCGCGTCGATCTGCGCCTGCGCCCTGAAGGCCGCTTCGGGCCGGTCTCGCGTTCGCTGGAATCCTGCCGGGCCTACTATGAGTCCTGGGCGGAACCGTGGGAGCGGCAGGCTCTGATGAAAGCCCGGTTTGTCGCCGGAGATGCATCTGTCGGCGTAGCATTTTCGGAAATGGCCGAAGCATTTATCTACCGTGCGCGGGTCGAAGAATCGTTTGTCGAGAGTATCCGGGCCAATAAACGGCGGCTGGAACAGAAGATCGCCCGGTCCGGCGACTCCGAGGTCAATGTCAAGGAAGGCATCGGCGGCATCCGGGACATCGAGTTTACCGTTCAATTGATGCAGCTTGTCGCGGGTGGGACCGTACCTCAACTGCGCGGCGGCAATACGCTTCATGCTTTGGAAACTCTGGCAGACGCTGGACTGCTGACGGACACTGAGTGCAGTACGCTGACTGAGTCCTACCTCTTTCTAAGAAACGTCGAGCACCGGCTGCAATTACGCGATGAGCTGCCGGTTCGGAACATCCCGCGCGATCCCGCTGAGCTGCGGCGCTTCGGATGCCGTCTTGGTTATGCCGACGGCGCTGCATTTCTGGCCGATTACCAGCGTCACTCTGCCCGAACGCACGCATTGTTTGAGCGGCTGTTTTACGGCTTAGAAACGCCTGCCGCACCGCCCGCTCCGATCTCCGAATGGGTGCTGGCCGAGAGTGATCCATCCGCGCAGGCCTCGCTTCGTCAGGCACTTACCGGGTATGGATTCGCCGATCCCGACCTGGCGCTTGCAGGGCTGCGGCAGAGTGTTGCCGGGTCTCAGTACGGCGGCATCACCCCGGAAGCCCGCGCCGCGTTCGCAGCCCTGGTTCCTGCCCTGCTGGCCTCTGCCGGTCAGACCAATCATCCTGATGCCGCCCTGCATGGCTTGGATATTCTGGCTGATGCGATGCCGTCCCGCACGGCGCTTTATCAAATGCTCACCGACAATCCCGCCCTGCTGCCGCGCCTGGCCGTTTTATCCGCTGAAAGCGCTTACCTTTGGCAGATGCTGCTCGGTCATTTGGAGCTGCTGGACCTGCTGGCCGATGACGAAACCATGGACACGCCGCCGTCATTTCGGCCTGTCTCAACCATGCCGGAGATCGCCGCTCAGTCTCGCCGAGCCCGGCTTCAAACGGGCGCACGGGATTTGTGGGAGCTTGCGGACACGGCGGAGGTCATGACGGAAACGACCCGAACGGCGGTCTCGGCGCTTTCCAACGCCCTGGCGCTTGCCCGGCAGGAGCTGCACTTCGATGGACAATTTGCCGTGATCGGCCTCGGCAAACTAGGCGGCGAGGAGATGAGCTACGGCTCCGATCTGGATGTCCTCTATGTCGCTTCTCCTGGCACACTGGCTCAGGCCGCTCGTCTCGCAGAACGTACTCAGCGTCTGCTGAAAGACGATCTCAGCCGCCACGGCTTCCGCTATGAAATGGATGCCCGCCTGCGCCCGGAAGGCCGGGCCGGGCAGCTAGTTTTGGACTTAGACTCTTACAAATCCTATTACGCTCACTCTGTCGCGACATGGGAGCGGCAGGCATTAATCAAAGCGCGTTTTGTGGCTGGGGACGAAGCGCTGGGCCTTCAATTCATCACGCTGGCCCAATCTGCTGTCTACGCCGCGCCGTGGAGCGATGAGCAGCAGTCGGAAGTCCGTGCCATGAAGCAGCGGATCGAGACGGAGCGCCTGCACGATCCCCACGACCTCAAACTTGGCCCCGGCGGCCTGACCGACATCGAATGGACAGCTCAGATGCTTCAATTGCGTCACGGCCCGCGCCGCGTTCGCCTGCGGTCTCCCAGCACTCTGGACGCACTGCGCCGTCTGCGTGATGATGCTCTGCTCACTCAGGCCGACTGGGAAACTTTGTCCCAAGCCTATCTCGCTCACAGCCATTTACGGAACCGATTGTATCTCAAGTCTGGCATTGCTGCCAATGCTCCATCTGCTATCTCAGGCGCTTTGGAGGCACAGATGGCGGCGGCGCGGGACGTGTGTCTGCGGGTATTTTATGGAACCCACCTCCTTGCTTCGTGACAAGTCACTTCGCAGGGGTCCTCCCGAATCGGGAGGCCGAAGAGTAAGTGCAGGACAAAGACAATTAGAACCTATTTCAAAACTCCGAAAGAGGCCCCCTAGCCCCCAATAATGGGGGAACCAGTCGAAGAAAATTCGTACTTGCTCCCCCATTATTGGGGGGCGGGGGGTGTTTTGAAATAGGTTCTTAAGACATGCGAACGTAAGCCCGCCCAAAACTCCTACCCTTCCCGTTTATGCCTGCGGCATTACTGCGTATCGGAGGGGAAAGCGAGGAACGAGCAGGGGTGGGTTCTACTCCGGCATAGGACGCAGACCTGCGATTTTGCCGCCGGGTGTCAGCGCGATTAGGACGATAACAGGAGTAGTGCCGTAGAAGACACGGTATCGGTACAGTCTCAATCCATTGCCGTCGGTGCGTGTGAGAAAGCTGATCGTTCCTATCGCGCCGAGCGGAGCCAGACTCCGATTGGCCTGCGCGATTGTCTCCGGCGTCAAGACCGAGTGCATCTCAGGTGTCAGCGTGTCCGCAGACACTTTGCCGGATGCGATGTCGATCAGGGTCCGGCGCAGCAGGCGTGTGACCTCCGGCTCTGTGTCAGGCGCGGCGGCTTCAGCGGGCACGGCAGGCAAATACTGTTTGGCGACTTCTAATGCCATTAAATCCGTCAGGGGCGTTCCATCTGTGTCGAAAAGATTGCAGAGCAGAATCACGGCCAGATGGCTGTCGGGGAAATAAAAGATGCTGCTGGAATACCCCGGCACCGAGCCGCTGTGACCGACCAGCGGGTGGCCGTTCCATTCGCTGACAACCAGCCCGAGGCCGTAGTTGACAGGTGTCCCATCGGTGAGCGTTCCCGGTGTCATCATCTGACGCAGCGTTTCCGGCGTCAGCAGCAGGGCAGAGCTGAGCGCGTTGACCCACTTAGCCAGGTCCGGCGCGGTGGACAGCAAGCCGCTGTCGCCACCGTCCAGATTAGGGGGGAAGATAAGTGCGTTCGGCAGGCGCGTTTTACCGTCCCAATTATACCCCGTCGCCTGATTTGGAGCCGTCGTCGGCGCATCAGACAGGCGAGTTTCTGTCATTCCGGCAGGCTGAAATTGATAGGACGCCAGATAAGCGCTGTAAGTCTGCCCGGATACTTTCTCAATCAATTGGCCCAGCAGATGATAATTCGTGTTGCTGTACTCGTATTTCGTGCCGGGCGGGAAGTCCAGCGTCACATGTGTCAGCAGGGAAACGACCGCATCAGGCATCTTATACCTGGGACTGGAAAGCTGATCCAGCTTTAAGAACTTCCGGTAATTGGGCAGCCCGGACGTATGGGTCAAAAGCTGACGGACTGTAATGCCGCTCCATGCCGTCGGCAGACCGTCCAAGTAGCGGCTGACAGGCGCATCCAGCGAGATTTTGCCTGCTTCGACAAGCTGCATCACGGCGACTGCCGTGATCGGCTTGGAGCAGGACCCCAGCCCATAAACCGTGTCCACCGTCGCCGGTGTCTTGGCTGCAACGTCGCTGAGTCCATAGGCTGCCGACTTAACGACTTTGCCGTCCTGCACCACTGCCACGGAAAGGCCGGGAATATAATGCGCGGTCATCTGCGCTTTCAAGTAGTCGTCTGTGCTGTCCGCGCGTGCCGACCAGGTCAGCCCAATCAGCAGCGCCATTGCGGGCAGGGCTAGCGCCATCAGTCGCAAACTCATCTTTCTCTCCTTCTCGCAGGGCGAGTTGTGGAGATATGATACCTCCCTGAAAGCGAAGTCGAATGCACCGGCACTGGAAGTGCCGGTTCCTGATCCCCTGGCCTGCTTCCTACTCATGTCCAGTACAAAATCCGGCCCTGCGGGAAGCGGCGGGTGATCTCGGCCTCGAAGAAGCGGCGCAGGGACTTCATTACATCGGCAGGATACACATATTTGACGCCGCCGAACTTGTTCCGCTTCTCGCTCCGTGTTTCTTCGATCATCTCCAGCGACGTCTTCGGGTACCAGGATTGCAGCACTTCTTTAGATCCCGGCGTGAAGCGATGCGTGATCATCTCGAATGTGATGTCTTCCGCGAAGCCGACCGCCGCCTCAGCATCGTCCAAAAGCTGCGTGTACTGTGCTTCCCAGCCCTCTACCGGCATGATCGGCGCGATGACTAGGCCGATGGGATAGCCCCCGCCGCCTTCGCTGCGCGGCAGGGCCAGTCGGCGCAAAGCATTCAGACGCGATGCGACCGGCGCAACCCCGCCTTCCAGTCGACGCGCGACGCTGTCGGCATTCACTGAGGCGCGGGGCCGGGTGTGTCCATTGTGCGGCAGGTCCAGCAGCGGCTCGACGGCATCGAACTTGGTGGTATAGCGCAGGTAAGCGTTCTCGCGGGTGCCAAACCAGCGGATACACTCGGCGAGGCTGCCGGTCAAATGCTCCAGGCTGAGCGGGTCGGTGTAGCAGGACGCCTCGAATGTGGTCCCCAAAGCTTCGTTGCGGCCTGCACCGGCAGTCTCGTAATTCGCGAGATTGCTGAGAATACCGGGCAAGTTCGCGAATGCTCGGATGACCGGAGGGCCTGCCAGACTGCCCGCGAGATAGCAGTATTGACAATGAGCGGGGCAGCCTTCGGCGATATGGAACTGCCAGTCGGCGCTTGGCGGGATCGGCTGAAGCTTCGCCGCGCCGGGGGCGGCATTGACAATGGCGAGTGTCCGTTTAGCTTTATTATAAGTCGCGCGGACATCTTCGCTTCGCAGCCCCGTCAGCCGATTATTCTTCAGGATTTCAATCGGAATATCCAGTGCTTCGACCCGGCGGTAGATCTGCTGACCCCAGGACTCTTCAAGAGCCGCCGGGGTGAAAAGTGCCTGCTGGGGCATCCAGAGCCGGGGCTTCGCCGGGGCTGAAATGGGGGTATCCAGAAGTAAAGTGCTCATACAAATTTAAACAGCGAGTGTGAGTAAGTCGTTCCAAAAAACACGGTATTTTATCATGTTTAACAGCAGGCAGGCAGTGGATATATATGCAGTAACAGAGCGGTGCTCTGGTTTAGGCAAAGACAAAACACAAACATAGCGTCTGACACGGTTGTCAATTTTACGTGGAGAAATATCAAATGATCGGCACAATTATCATGTGGCTCGTCGTCGGGTTTTTGGCTGGCCTTCTGGCAAAGGCCATCGTTCCAGGCTCGGCGGAGAAGCCAAGCGGCTTTTGGGGCACTGCCATTCTCGGCATTGTCGGTGCGATTGTCGGCGGGTTTATCTACTACTTGGTTTCCGGTGGTAACTCCGGTTTCCGTACCCATTTCGACATTCCCAGCATTCTGTGGGCTGCGTTAGGCGCAGTCATCGTCGTCGTGATCGAGCGGGCCATTGCAGGCCGCCGCGCGATCTAAGCGAGTCTGCATTACAACGCAAAAGACCGGAAGCCAGCGCTGGCTTCCGGTCTTTTTGTTTGGACGAAGCAGGTTGGCGTCTGCCGTGGTACAATACGAACAGCTATGCTCATTGATTTTACAGAGCATGATTCACCTCGCTGCTGACAGAGCATGGCGTCAAGGAGAAATTCGTGCAGATTACCCGTATCAAACCCGGTGGATGGATCATTATTCTGATTGTCCTGGCAGCAATCTTTTTCGGTGTGCGCTCCTGCCATAACGTGATGGCTTCGCGTCAATCTGCCGGCGGCAATGGCGATATGTCGGCTTCCAGCAGCGGTGGCTCGACAAGTGCCCAGGCGGCTAACGGTGATATTCTTGTCTCGACTACGGGTACCAAGCAGAAGTGGATGCAGGCTGAGATCGACAAGTTCAACCAGCAGAGTGCTGCGGGAAAAGTGACTCTTCAGCTTGCCGAGTCGCGCGATGCCATGCACGGCATTCTGGACGGCAAGATGCAGCCGGTTCTCTGGAGCCCGTCCAGTCCGGTCTGGGTCTATCAGCTTGCCAACGTCTGGCCGGGAGCGCATAACGGGGCGCAGGTGGTCGATGTCAACGGCTCCCAGAACTACCGCGCTCTGTTTAAAAGCCCGCTGGTCTTTGTGACAACTAAAGAGAAAGTCGGCTTTCTAAAGCCTATTCTGTCCGGGCCAGCTCCGTGGGAAGCCATCCGGCAGCTCAGTCTCGGCCAGCGTAAAGCGCCCTGGGGGGCATTCCATTTCGCCTATGCTGACCCGCTGAACGCCAGCAGCGGGATGCTGACCATGTCGCTAATCATTACGTCCTATGTTCAGGCGCATGGTCAAGGGGACCCAGTGGCTGCTGCTTCCTCCTCTCAGTTCGCGACCTATCTCAGCCAGATCAACCGCGCGTTTGTCCGCGATCCTGCTGCCACCGGGTCGAGTGATTTGGAAAAAGCGTACACGAGCAGCCCCCATTCGCGCGACTTTATCACAGCCTACGAAAGTGCCGCACTTGCTGCTGTCGAAAAGAACTCCGAACTTGCGATCATTTATCCCAGCCCGACTGCCAACGCTGATCAGACCATTTATCAGCTTTCCGGTCCCTGGGTGACAGCCAGCCAGAAGACGACTGCCTCCGCGTTCTTAGATTTTCTGAGTAAGCCCGAATCGCTGGATGACGGTGTCCAGTATTACTTCCGTCCCGCCCAAAACGGTGCTCAAACCCTTGCCGCCCGTCTCAGCCCCGCAGTCCGCGCCCAGTACCAGTCGTCCTATACGTCGATAGATCTTCCGCCGTATGATGCTCTGAATGAAGCGGCAGCCCAGTGGCGCACTGAGATGAAATAATTTAGGCATGTGCAAACAACGGAACATGGTAGAATAGCCTGATGCTGTCACGCCCAGATGAGTTTTTCATTGCTGACCAGCAGCGCCGTCTTCAAGAATTAATGGCTGCATGGCGTCAGGCGAGAGACGCTGGAACAGTCCTGTCTACGGGTGAGCAGCAGGAACTGGACACTCTGATTGAGGTGGAACTGTCCGCTTCCGCAGCCCGCTCAGCCCGGCTGGCAGACAAAGCAGGACGATGAACCCGCGTCATCTGCTCATCACGGCAGTCCGCAATGGTACAATACCGACAGATATGCTCAATGATCCGTTATGGAAACGTGCGTTAAAAGCCGTTGTTGAAATTAAAGACCCGCCCCCTCCGCCGCCGCCTGAGCCGAGCCCGCAGTCGTCTTACGATGAGCTGGACGGAGCGCTCAAGATGCAGGAGCGGCGCGAGTCGCGTCAGCGGCTTAATCCGGTGCCGACCGCTGCGGCTGCGCCGGTAGACGCGTCCAGCCCGGTCGATGCCGACGGACTGGTCGATTTCGAGAAGCTTTACGGTCAGGCCGGCGTTCCCACTGTCCCGTTCACGGCGGAGCAGGCGCTGGATATGCTGCACAATATGCCGAGCGGCGTGTCTGAAGACACACGCCAGCAGATCATCAACGTCACTTTATCCGCGCTGGGGAAATCCGTCGGTGGGACGCCTGAAGCCATTGTTGCGGATGCTACGCGCAAGCAGGCGGCTTTGCAGCGATTCCGGCAGACACGCGGCGATCAATTGGCTGACCTGACATCGGCGGCGCAGGCGCATCTCGCAGACCTGCAAAAAGAGATCGCGAAAAGCCAGGCGATCATCGAGAACGCCAAACGCCAATATACGATGCTGTCTGAGAACTGCCAGTCGGAAGAAGCACGGCTGGACACAGTCGTCGACTTTTTCAGCGATACGCCCGCGCCGCATTAAGAAAGGATGTTCGCCCAATGGAACTTGGCACGATGATCCACATTTACGAGGAGACCGACATCCCGGCGGCCTTCTGGTATGCGACCGAGGCCGGGTTTCGGCGCGGACAGGTGACTTCGTTTATTCATGGCGTCACTGCCGACGAAGTGCGGCAGATGGGGGTTGCGGCCCGCAATGCCGGGTTCCATGTCGATGCCGTCGGCTGCTATATCAACCCGCTGCGCCCGGATGATTCCAGCCTCCACGGTGTCGACGGCCTGGACTGGCGAACATTGGCCGAGAACATGGGCATGATGAACGGAGTGGAGCGGATCGTCTGCTGGAGCGGCACCCTGGGCAAAACTCTGGACGCGCCTAATCTCCTGAATGCGGAAGAAGAGACGTTCAATAGCCTGTATATCGCGCTGAGCGGAATGCGTGAACAGGTGCGCGGTCTGCCGGTGCAAATATTGCTGGAGCCTTTTGTTTCCCATGTCCTCGACGATGCTGCCGCGTGCGTCCGTATGGCCCGCAAGTTTCCCAGCGGGGACGTTAAGGTTGTACTGGATGCGCCGAACCTTCTGACGGTGCGTGGCTTCGCAGCCCAAAAAGCGCTCATCCCTGACTTGATTGCTCGCATGGCTCCGGCTATCGGCCTGGTTCATCTGAAAGACTTCTCGCTCGACGCCGAAGGTAAACGCGTTTTTGTCGCACCCGGCAAAGGCGTCTTGGACTTCGGGATGCAGCTTCGCGCCATTTCCCAGTTCCTGTCCGAAGTCCCACTGGTCATCGAAAACGTGACCACGATCGACGAAATGCGTGCTGCCCGTGAGTTTGTCCAAGGCGTCCTCAAAGACTGCGGGCTTTAATCCAGACTGCGGAGAAAGTGTTATGTCTTCAGAACAGCACTCTGCTATTGCCGAACAAGCGCCGCCAAAGCCACAGACTGGGACGCGGTCGAAAAAGCCGCCTGCACCTAAGCCTGAGCATTGCCTCAACTGCGGCGCGGCGGCGACCGGAAAGTTCTGCGCGGAGTGCGGTCAGGAGAACGAAGATCAGACAATCGCGATGAAGCTGCTGGTACAAGACCTTTTGTCCGATCTGGCTTCGTTTGACTCCAAGCTCTTTCGGACCCTGGTTCCCCTCATCATCCGGCCCGGCTTTCTGACCAACGAATACAATCTCGGCAGGCGTGTCCGCTACCTCTCGCCCTTCAAGCTCTATCTGACCTTCAGCATTCTGTTCTTTCTTGTCGTGCCGCTGACTCACACGGATTCGCTGGTAAAGATCAATCCTTCTGATGCGTCCAATGCCGGCATTGCAATCAAGACCGCGCAGCAAAATGCCGATGCCCGGATAAAAGCAGACGCCGATCTCAAAGACGCTCAAGCCGATCTCAAAGATGATCTTCATGACGATGCGCCCGGCCTGAAAACACCGGCTATCATCGATCACAGCAGGCTCCTGGCTGGCGGTCGATCCTATGACCTCACGCATCTGCCGGCGACTGTCGAGGTATACGATGCCCAGCAGCGCGACCCGCGACACCCCGCCAACCCAAATATAGTTCAGTATTTCAAGCGTCAGGTGATCAAAGTCAAGCAGAACCCACATTTGCTTTCAGCCGCTCTGCTGAACTATATTCCAAAGATGATGTTTGTGCTGCTTCCTGCCTTCGCGCTTTCGCTCAAACTGGTGTATGTGCGCTCAAAACGGCTTTATGTCGAGCATTTGATCTTCGGCCTGCACCTGCACGCTTTCTTGTTTCTGCTCCTGACACTGCTGATCGCGGCTCAAGCCTTTTTGCCCCACGCGAGCTTTATCGATCTGGTCGTGACTATTTCCGCACTCCTTTACCCCTACTTCGCTCTGCGAACCGTTTACAAGCAGGGCTGGGGCAAGACATTTGTCAAGTACACTCTGCTGGCCCTGAACTATATCATCTTATTGGCTTTTACCTTCTCCGCCGCCTTGACTGTGGCATTTCTAGTCTTGTGATTTTCTCAGCGCAGCAGCGTCAGCAGCAGGGGAATAGTCAGGGCGGAAAGCACAGTGGCGACAAACACGACGCCGACCGCAAAGTCGCCTTCCATTTCGTTCTGACCGGAAAGCACAGACGCCAGCACAGCAGTCGGCATCGACGTTTCCAGCACCGTATCTGACCGCACTTCCCCTGTGACCCCAAACGCACGGCAGAGCACCCAGACCAGTAATGGCAAAAAAAGCAGCTTCATGCCACAGGCCAGCAGCAGCGGAACCGGCTTCTTCAAGGCCGCGCCAGGCCGCAGTGCCACCCCGAGCGCCAGCAGAACTAATGGTGTCGTTCCCTGGCCCAGATACCCGAGGCATTCCAGCAAAATCGCGCCCAGCCGGTGCAGCAGCATATTTTGGGAGAGAACAAGCGGGATTGGTAGTGAGTGCAGCCCCAACCCCAGCACGGCGCTGAGGAAGATCGGCGACCGAAAGAACCGTCCAATGGCTGCTCCGTGGCCGCCGCTGCCGTCCCCGCCGCCGAACTTTGCGCCGACCACCGCTGCCGTAAGATACATTGGCAGAGTCATCCCGAACTGGTCCAGCAGAATAGTCGTCGGAAACTGTTTTGGAAAGAGAGCTAAAGTCAGTGGATAGCCGATAAAGCTGGTGTTGCTGAAGACCCCCACCATCAGCACCGCCCCGAGCATCCGGTTCGGCAGACGCAGCAGCCGCCCGAGGCAGTAAATCACCCCGAACGCGGCCATCTGTGAAAGAAACAAGGCCAGCACCGGCAGTCCCAAACGCGGCGAGAGGGTAGGAGCCCGCAGCAGCCCGAGCAGGACCAGAGCCGGCAGCGTGACATTCAGCACCAGGCTATTGAAGATAGGAACATGGGAGGGGTGCAGGACCCGCAGGCGTTTGAGGCCGTAGCCTAAAATAATGAGCAGGAAGGGCGGCGCGAGGGCGGTCAGAATAGCAGTGTAGAGAAGCAATAGAAGTTAGCCACCGGGCCGGGCAACGAAGCCGGCAGGGTGAGCGCAAAAGTAGTCTGCGACTTCCGATTGCAGAAGCGTGATACGCTGAGTATAGGAGAGAGCGATTGCTGCCAGCAACTCAGGGTTGGCTGCTGTGAGCTGTTCGTGCAGAGCCGTCAGCGTTTCCTCTAGGATATGGAGACTACGAAGCGCGATTTGCAATTCTTTCGTGTTAGTAAACATCGTGTATCGTCACATGTTGTCGGAACCATGCCCTGAATGGCATGGCTATTCGGCCTACGGCCACAAAGCACCGCTTCGCGGGGCTAATACAGTTTGTATAGGGGCAAGCCCTACACTCAAATCATGCATTTTCTGAGTGCCGCGTAGCGGTACTTCCCGGCGTCTGCGCCGATTAGCCGTGTGTTTTAACACATGGTTCCTGATCCGCCTGAAATGCCTTCATCAGAGCCTCAGCAGCTTCGTAAGAATCGTAAGGCGACCAGATTAGGATAAACGCCGGGCGGCAGCAGTTCCTCAATCGGCATGGCTGATTTTTCCTCTATCACTACGCCAGCATTTCCGCCATCACTTCGGCTTCTTGTCGCCCGATCTCTTCTGTCGTACTCGCTTCCGTGCTCTGCGCTGTCTTGCCGGCCAACGCCGCAGCGATCAGTCCGGCAAACAGAGGGTGAGCGCGGTTGGGGCGGGACTTGAACTCAGGGTGGAATTGGGTAGCGATGAAGTAGGGATGGACGCTCTGGGGCAACTCGATGATCTCGACCAAACGGTAATCGGGCGAGACGCCGCTGAAGACCATGCCGGCGGCGGCCATCTGTTCGCGGAAATCGTTGTTGACTTCGTAGCGATGACGGTGGCGCTCGGAAATACTTCCGCCGCCGTAAAGCCGCGCAGCCATCGAATCTTGAGTCAGGCGGCAGGGATACGCCCCAAGGCGCATGGATGCGCCTTTTTCGGTGACATGCTTCTGCTCGGGCAGGATATGGACAACAGGATAGGGCGTGTCGGCATCGACTTCTTCCGTGTTGGCGCCAAGGAGGCCGCAGGCGTTGCGGGCGAACTCGATCACGGCCATTTGCAGCCCGTAGCAGATGCCGAAGAAGGGCAGGCCACTTTCGCGGGCAAACTGGATGGCCGCAATCTTGCCTTCGACCCCGCGCTCGCCGAAGCCGGGAGCGACAATGAGGCCGTCGGTGTGAGCGAAGCGAGTCGCCATGTCGAGGCCCGGCACTTCCAGGTCGTCACTTTCGATCCATTCGATGTTGACACGAGCATCGCTGCTGATGCCGCCGTGCTTCAAAGCCTCGGCGATGGAGATGTAAGCGTCGCCGTTGCCCGTATACTTCCCGACCACGGCAATATTGACTTCGTGCTTCGGCTGCTTGACCCGGCGGACCAGATCGTGCCACTCGGCCATATTCGCGGGCCCGTCATGCAGGCCGAGGCGCTTAACGACGAGGTCAGCGAGGCCTTCCTGCTCGAAGACCATAGGGATCTCGTAGATGGTTTCGGAGTCTTTGGCTTCGATGACCGCTTCTTTGTCGACATCGCAGAAAAGGCTGATCTTTTCTTTCATCTCATTGTCGATGTCAAGCTTGGTCCGGCAGATCAGAATATCCGGCTGGATGCCGATCTCGCGCAGCTTGATGACCGAGTGCTGAGTCGGCTTGGTCTTGACCTCGCCCCACGGGCCGACATAGGGGATCAGCGTGACATGGACATAAAGTACATTCTCATGGCCGACATCTTTGCGTAACTGCCGGATCGCCTCTAAAAATGGCAGGCCTTCGATGTCGCCGACCGTACCGCCGATCTCGGCAATCACGACGTCCGCGCCCGATTTCTTGCCCAGTCCGATAACCCGCTCTTTGATCTCGTTCGTGATATGCGGGATCATCTGGACCGTCCCGCCGAGATAGTCGCCCCGCCGCTCTTTGGCGATGACTGTGGAATAGACGCCGCCGGTGGTGACTGTAGAGTCACGGGTCAGATTGATGTCGACAAAGCGCTCATAATGCCCTAAGTCTAAGTCGGTTTCCGCGCCGTCGTCGGTAACAAACACTTCGCCGTGCTGGTAGGGGTTCATAGTCCCGGCATCGACATTGATATACGGGTCTAGCTTGGTCATGGTGACGCCGAAGCCCCGGTTTCGCAGCAAGCGGCCTAAGCTGGCCGTAGTAATGCCCTTGCCGATACTCGACACGACGCCGCCGGTGACGAAAATATACTTGGTGGTAGAACTGGACTTAGTAGTGGTCTGGGTAGACATAGGACTCCTGACAGGAACAGAAACGAATAAATGGGGGCGCGGGGGATGCGGCGAAGGTCAAGGAAGTTTCGTTTAGAACCAACGCGCCCGGTTATTATGGCATATTCAGACGGGGTTTGGCAAGGTAAAGCCTGCGTGGTAGTCTTATAAAAAGTTGCCTCCTATTGAGAGCGCGAGTGGATGCGAACATTTTTGGGGCTGCTTTTGTATTCTGCGAAAAACAATAGAGGATTCTCTATGAATGACCGCGTATTATAGGGTGTATATAATTATCAGTTATCATTCGGGGAGATCAGAAGCATGGCGTCTTATGAGGCAAAAATCAGCGGTTACACGGTTACCATTAACTACCAGCAGGGCGGCACCAATCAGATCGGCGTCAAAAAGCCGGCCAAAGTAAAATCCTGGGCGATCTGTCCGGTCACGGAGAAGAGGATCGAAGGAGCATCCAATTCTATGGGCGAATCGACACGTATGGTCGAAAAACTGGTCGCCGAATGCGTTCAGACGGCTCTGGAAGCTAAAGAAGCCGAAGCCGCGCCGGCGGGCGGCAAATAAAATATCTGTCGCGAGAAGCCCTGGACTAAAGTCCGGGGTTTTATTAAAGCAATATGTCTGCTTCGCAGACGCAAGACTTTCGGCGCATTTCTTCCGTCCTGGAGGGACATTCTGCACTTCTAAAGCCCGGTACTTCCAGTGCCGGGCGACTTACGCAAGAGGTCTAATATATCTGTCGCGAGAAGCCTTGGTCTGAAAGATCAGGGCTTTTATTTTGCCTCGTTTGGGATCGGTGCTGCGTCGGTA
>JBPBQB010000147.1:0-18390 GCA_050954545.1 Janthinobacterium lividum
GATCTCTTCGCCGCCAAGCGGGAAATCTTTTCGCAATGGGTGGCCGACCCAATCATCCGGCATCAGAATGCGGCGCAAGTCAGAATGGTTATTGAACGAAATGCCGAACATGTCATATACTTCGCGCTCGTTCCAGTTGGCATTCGGCCAGATGACTTCAACCGTATCGATGGTCGCGTCGTCCTCGCTGACCTGGGCTTTGAGCCGAAGCCGACCGAATGTTCCCATCGAATATAGATTATAGATGACCTCAAACCGAAGCTCGTTTTCATCATCTTCATCCATGATGTCGAGACGGTCAAAGCAGGTTAGATCAGAGAGATAGTTGTAATTTGTCTCTTTGCTATCCCGAAGCAGCTTACAGATACCTACAACATTGGCTTTCTTAATGACAATCGTCTTCTCGCCACGAAACAGCCGGGTCTGTACCACGGAGCCGGGAAACTGTTCCTGGATAAGACGCAGCTCGACACAGTCATCCGGGTTCAGGTCGACCCATTCGTCAGGCCGCTTTGTCTGAATTTCGCGAAGCTGGAGATCAGTCGGCGTCAGACCGAGGCGAACATCATAATCCATCTTTAAATCCTATTTCTGGTGACGGTCGCTGAAATGCTCACGGTCGATCTTCTTCTGCAACTGGTTGATCGCATAAATCAGTGCATCCGGGTTCGGCGGACACCCAGGGACGTAGATGTCCACAGGGACAATCTGGTCCACGCCCTGCAAAATGGCATAGTTGTTGAACACACCGCCGCAGGAAGCGCAGTCGCCCATCGAGATGACCCACTTCGGTTCGGGCATCTGATCGTAGATCTGACGCAGCACGGGAGCCATCTTCTTTGAGACCCGCCCGGCGACGATCATCAGATCGGCCTGCCGAGGCGAAGCGCGGAACGCTTCTGAGCCAAACCGGGCCAGATCATAACGCGAGTTGGTGCTGCCCATCATTTCAATAGCGCAGCAGGCAAGGCCAAAAGTCGCAGGCCAGACCGAGTTGCGACGTGCCCAGTTGACTACTTTATTCAGCGGCACAGTCAGAACGCCGAGATTTTGCTCTACTCCCATTCAAACGCACCTTTTTTCCATACATAGATATACCCAACAAACAAAATCACGATAAAGGTCACCATTTCCATCAGGCTGAACACTTGCAGCGCTGAGTGGTAGCCCCATTTCGTGAAGGTCACTGCCCAGGGGTAGAGAAAGACCGTTTCAATATCAAACACGATGAAGAGCATCGCGATTAGATAAAACTTGACCGGGAACCGCTCCCGCGCCGAACCGACGGGTGTCACTCCGCATTCATACGGCGCAAGCTTGGCCGCAGACGGGTTCTTAGGGCCCAAGATCCAGGACAGCCCAACTAACGCGCCTGCGAGGGCGACGGCAACGAACAGCAGGACAATCAGCGGCAGGTAATCGGAGATATGCGGCGTGGGCGATGGCGCGACAGGAAGCATGTCGTTCCCCTTCTAAGATGCAAAACAAAAGTAGAGACACAGCATATATGCTTGGAAGGTTCCCCTACCCGTGTCTCTGTAAATTATGTCACAAGCCCATCTGTTTGTCAATGGGCGCGTCAACAATTAACATTTTCGTACATAACTCTCTTGTTCGAAAACTATCTCTTCGCAAATGATGTCGAGATATTCGTTGTAGAACATAATCTGAAAATGACTACACTTTGTCAAATGCTGCTGTGAGAATGATCGTAGCCACGGAGACTTGCCTAAAGATATAACGGCAGCAGGCCGGAACTTTGCCCAATAATCCTCATGGCGATTTGCATAGATCTCTTCTGGCGTCCACATGTGAACCTGCGGTCTAACGAAATGAAGGCGCTTGACGCTAGCTGGAATGTAGACATCATCTGGATTGAAGTAATCCACGGTTGCTATTTTTGTCCCGTTGGACGTGTAGCTTACCGATTGCAGTTCTGGTCCTCGCCCTTCGTGGTAGCAGGCATCTTGTAAAATTGGCATTGCCATAATTGGTGAACCATGTCTTAAAAGACCCATCTATTGAGCGCGGACGCTGGGAACCCCACACTGGAAGTGCGGGGCTTTAGAAGTGCAAAATGTCCGCCTTCGCGGACGATGGACGATTGTAGTTACCGGCATTTAGTCGCGGAGCGACTTTCATTCAACAGTAGCCCGGCACTTCAGTGCCGGGTTCTGGTGTCAGTCACGGCAGGCCAAACTCTTTTCGCATCGTTGACATCGAGGGCGTGGGCAGTTGCCAAAACCATTCCTCGCGTACCCAGAAGCCTGGCAGACCTGTCGAATGATATATACCATCAGCGTCAGAGGATATACTCTGAAAATGGCCGTTCCCATCCCGTTGAAAAAAGTTTACCTGTTGTATCAATGGGTCAATAATCCAGTATTCGGGAACGCCACCGCTTTGATACTCAGTGAACTTCTTAACACGATCCCGATCAATGCTTTCAGGACTGATAATCTCAATGACGAGATCGGCAGGGCCATTCAGATAATTCGGCTGCATATTAGCACGATTCGCTTGCGAGATGAACATGATGTCCGGCTCACGCCCACGTGGGGTTGTAATAAGCTTCATCTGGAATGGCTCATAGCGTACTATCCCGAGCTGATACACTTCCACAAACTCAGTCATAAGTCGCAGCAAGAAAACACTGATTTCCTGATGTGCATCGGAAATAGGACTCATGAATTCCACCTCTCCGTCCACCCATTCGGCATGAACACCGTCGTATTGGACTAAGAAGTCTTCATAGCTGATTTTTGGTGGTGCGTAGGCTTCAGCAGGCCGAGTTACAGTCATCGTCTGAGACATGATGCATCTCCTATTCCGGGTCGTAGTTCAGGACTGGGGCGAGCCAGCGCTCGGCGGTCGCGAGTTCCATCTGTTTACGGCAGGCGTAATCCTCTACTTGGTCACGCTCGATCTTTCCGACGGAGAAGTACTTGGCTTCGGGATGCGAGAAGTAGAAGCCGGACACAGACGCGGCAGGCATCATGGCCATGCTTTCGGTGAGTTCGATGCCCGCAGCGCGGGTGGCTCCGAGCAGGGCAAAGAGCGTCTCTTTTTCGGTGTGGTCCGGGCAGGCAGGATAGCCCGGCGCGGGGCGAATACCACGGTAACGCTCTTTAATAAGGTCTTCGCGGGTCAGGTTCTCGCCGCAGCCGTAGCCGCTGTCTTCGCGGGCTTTCTTGTGCAGGTACTCGGCAAATGCTTCGGCCAGACGGTCGGCAAGGGCGCTGACCATAATGGCGTTGTAATCGTCAAGGTCGTCTTTGAACTTCTGGGACAGCTCTTCGACTCCGATCCCGGCGGTGACGGCGAAACCGCCGAGATAGTCGGCAAGGCCGGTTTCTTTCGGCGCGATAAAGTCCGATAGGGCTTTGTTGGCATGGTCTCCCGACTTTTCGCCCTGCTGACGTAGGGTATGGATGACGTTTAAGACTTCAGTGCGCGTATCATCGGTGTAAAGCTCAATGTCATCACCGTTAGTATTGGCCGGGAAGAAGCCGTAGACGCCGTTGGCTCGGAGCGACTTGTCGGAGACGAGCTGAGACAGCAAGGCTTGCGCCTCTTCGAACAGCTTTTGGGCACTTTCGCCGACCACTGCATCGTCGAAGATTTCCGGGTAGCGGCCATGCAGCTCCCAGGCCCGGAAGAATGGCGACCAGTCGATATAAGGCACAAGCTCGGAAAGCGGCAGGTTCGTGACTGCGCGGGCACCGATAAAGCTGGGCTTTGCGATGTCTTCAGAGCGCCACACAATAGGCGTTCTGTTGGCACGAGCAGCCTCGATTGTCAGCGTTTTCTTGTCGTTACGCTTCCCGGCGTGCTGGTCTCGGGCCGACTGCTGCTCCAAGTCTATTCCCGCGACATAGGCAGCTTTCAGGTCGTCAGAAATGAGATTCGAGACGACGCCGACGGCGCGGGAAGCGTCTAAGACATGGATGACCGGCTGCTTGTAGAACGGCGCGATCTTGACCGCCGTATGGACTCGGCTCGTGGTTGCACCACCGATAAGCAGTGGCACGGTGAAGCCCTGACGCTCCATTTCGCGGGCGACATGAGTCATCTCATCAAGAGACGGCGTAATCAGGCCGCTGAGGCCGATGACGTCGACGTTCTCTTCGCGGGCTTTTGTCAGGATCTTCTCGGCGGAGACCATAACACCCATATCGATGATCTCATAATTGTTGCAGCCGAGTACGACGCCGACAATGTTTTTGCCGATGTCGTGGACGTCGCCTTTGACTGTCGCCATCAGCACTTTGCCCTGAGCGCGGGTATCGCCCGACGCCAGTTTCTCCGCTTCCATGAACGGCAGCAGGACAGCAACGGCCCGCTTCATAACGCGGGCGCTCTTAACCACTTGCGGCAGGAACATCTTGCCCGCGCCGAAGAGGTCGCCGACTACATTCATGCCGGACATCAGCGGCCCTTCAATCACTTCCAGTGGTTTCGGATACTTCTGCCGCGCTTCTTCTGTGTCCGCTTCAATGTAATCTGTGATGCCTTTAATAAGCGCATGAGATAGGCGCTCTTCGACACTGTTGGAGCGCCAGGCTTCTTCGGTCTTCTCCGTGACAACCGCGCCCTTGACCGTATCGGCGTAAGTCAGCAGCCGGTCTGTCGAGTCATCGCGGCGATTAAACAGAGCGTCTTCGACCAGACCGAGCAGGTCCGGCGGGATTTCGGCGTAGACTCCTAATTGCCCGGCATTGACAATACCCATGTCAAGCCCGGCCTGAATGGCATAGTACAAAAACGCCGTGTGCATGGCCTCCCGGACGACATTGTTGCCACGGAACGAAAACGATAGATTGCTGACACCCCCGGAAACATGGCATCCCGGCAGGGTCCGCTTGATTTCGCGGGTCGCTTCGATAAAGTCGACAGCGTAGTTGTTATGCTCTTCGATCCCCGTGGCGATTGTCAGAATGTTCGGGTCGAAGATAATGTCTTCCGGCGGAAATCCGACTTCTTTGGTCAGTATATTGTAGGCGCGGGTGCAGATCGCGACTTTGCGTTCCTTGCTGTCTGCTTGACCGAGTTCGTCAAACGCCATCACGACGACTGCCGCGCCGTAGCGGCGGACAAGATGCGCTTTCTGCCTGAACGCTTCTTCGCCTTCTTTGAGGCTGATCGAGTTGACAATCCCCTTACCCGGCAGGCATTTCAGACCGGCTTCGATGACAGACCATTTCGAGCTGTCGACCATGATCGGGACAGGGTTGATGTTCGGCTCACCCTGAATCAAGTTCAGGAAGCGGGTCATGGCCGCTTCGCCGTCCAGCATGGCTTCGTCCATGTTGACATCGATGATCTGTGCGCCGTTGTCTACCTGCTGCTGTGCGATTGTCAGGGCAGCTTCGTAATTGCCTTCCAGAATCAGCTTTTTGAATTTGGGTGAGCCGGTGACGTTGGAACGCTCACCGACATTCACAAAGTTGACATCGGGACGCCAGGTGAACATCTGAGTCCCATTAAGCCGGGTCAGCGCAGAGACTTCAGGAATGACCCGCGGCTTCAGGCCTGCGACTGCCTCCGCGATAGCACGGATATGGGCATCTGTGGTGCCGCAGCAGCCGCCGACGATATTGAGCCAGCCATTCGCGGCCCAGTCTTGGAGCTGAGGGGCCAGTGAGCTTGGAGTCTCAGGAAAGCCGGTTTCCAGCATCGGGTCGGGCAGTCCCGCGTTCGGGTACACACTGACGTAAATCGGTGCGATCTGTGACAGCTCCTCAATAAAAGGCCTCATCTCCTGTGGTCCGAGGGCACAGTTCAGGCCGACAGACAGCAGGGGCACATGGGAGATCGAGTTCCACATGGACGCGACATCCTGCCCGGACAGGTTGCCCCCGGCAAGGTCCGTGATCGTCAGCGACGCCATGATCGGAACACGTCGGCCTTCGTCATCGAATAGCTGCTGGATCGCAAACAGGGCTGCCTTCAGGTTCAGCGTGTCAAATGTCGTCTCGCACAGCAGCAGATCGACGCCGCTGTCCAGCAGTGCTTTGGCCTGCTCGTAGTAGGCCTCCCGAAGCTGATCGAAATCGACATTGCGCTTTTCGGGATGATTGGAGTCGACCATGACAGTCGCGCTCCGGGTCTGCGGCCCTAGTGCTCCCGCAACAAAGCGCGGTTTTTCGGGTGTCGAGTAGGCGTCGGCAGCCCGGCGGGCGATCTGGGCCGCCGTGTGGTTCATCTCGACTACCAAGTGTTCCATGCCGAAGTCGGCCATGGAAATCGAACAGGCGTTAAACGTGTTGGTTTCGATAATATCCGCGCCAGCAGCCAGATAAGCCCTATGGATGTCTTCAATGACATCGGGGCGAACCAGCATCAGCGCTTCGTTGTTGTTTTTGAGATCAAATTCGTGGCTTAGGAATCTATCCCCGCGATAGTCCGATTCCTCGAATTTGTGACGCTGGATCATCGTGCCCATTGCGCCATCGAGGACAAGAATACGCTCTTTGAGTATCTGTTCAATATCTGCCATAGTTTTTATTTCTTACAAACTGTTTCTAATCGGCCCAGTTCTCGCAAACCAGTCCGGGCACCCGCTGAAAATCGCGGAGGTTGCGTGTAATCACAGTCGCGCCTTCTTCCAACGCGATTGCCGCGATCCGCAAATCCATCTTGCCTACATTCAGTTTCATCGCCATAAGAGTATTATAGCGAATAATTGCAGCCTCGGAGAATGTAACGATGTGTATACCGGATAAAACACGCACACTATCTGTCAAGTTTTGGTAGGCATATGCTAGCTGCGCGTCGGTTTTGGCTCGTCGCATGAAGGCATGGCGACCGTCAAGCTGCTCTTCTACACTAATCACTGTGACGCCAAGACTTTCAGCCACGAATGCGCTAAGCACCCGCTCAACTAGCGGATCCAGCCCATTCTGATATAGTGTCAAGGTATCTGTGTCGAGAAGTGAATAGATCAATAATTCGGATCCTCATCCGCTTTACGTCTATTCTCCTGCATGATCTCTACCCACTCGTCAAAAAAAGGATCATTCCGGAATATACCGGCAGCAGCAGCCCATGGATTTCCATCAGCTTTGGATTTCTCAATGAGAGGCTGTAGTTTCTGCCACTCCTCTTCGGTCGGGGGCGGCGGCATTTTGAGAAAATCAGTTGTTTCATTACTCATAATCCTGATTATAGCACAATCGCGCTCTGTGTAATCTTGACATCGCCGGGCTTGCCCGTTATACTGGAAACACAGATTTGGCGATTGTCGGTATTAGGAATTGGAGATGCAATTTGGAGCAGAATGACAAGGTTTATGTCGTAGGCGTGGATTTAGGGGGGACAAATGTCCGGGCGGCGGTTTTGGACCGGGCGACGGAGAAAATCGTGGCGCGGGGCAAAAATATCCCGTCGATGGCGATGGAGGGAGTCGCGCAGACCGCAGGGCAGGTGGCTCAGGCGGTGCAGGATGCGATTGCCGCCGCAAATATCGAGCGCGAACAGGTGCTTGGGATCGGTATCGCCGTGCCCGGCCATGTTAAAGCCCGCGAAGGCCTGGTCATGTGGGCACCGAACTTCAAAGACCAGTGGAAAAGTGTCCCGATTGCTCACCTGCTGGAAACCCTGATGAGTCTGCCGGTTCGGATCGGCAACGATGCGAACCTGGCAGCCCTCGGTGAGTTCCGCTTCGGCGCAGGGCGCGATGTGCGCCATATGATCATGATGACCCTCGGCACGGGAGTCGGCGGCGGCATCATCGTCGACGGCAAGCTGCTCGACGGCGCAGACGGCGGGGCAGGCGAGATCGGACACATGATCGTCAATCCCGGCGGACGCGGCGGCAACACTGCCTTCGGCACTGTCGAAGGAGAAGCCCAGCGCGACGGTATTATCGAGCGGGCCGCCCGCAAGATTCAGGAAGGCCGTCCGACTACTCTGGGTGCCAAAGTGGACTTTGATCGATTTGCGCTCACGCCCGCCCTGATCGCGGAAGAAGCGCAGAACGGAGACGCCGTCGCGATTGAAGTCTACGAAGAGACGGGCTACTATCTCGGCCTCTGCGCCGCCAATCTGATCAACCTGCTCAATCCTCAGATGATTGTCATCGGCGGCGGCATTGCCCAGGCCGGTGAGATTATTTTGGAACCGATCCGACGCACGGCGACCGCCTGCGCGATCCGCTCGATGTCCCGTACCTGCCAGATCGTCTCTGCCGAGCTTGGCGACAATGCTGGGGTGCTTGGCGGCGCGGCAATGGTCTTGCAGGAAATCGCCGGCGAAGTTTAGCCATATGTTCTGCCTGGGCATGATTTGGCAGTAATGCTCAGGAGGCACGATAATGGACGATACAAAGACGGAGACGCATGACATCCCCGGCGGCACGGAGACGAAGAGTACCAGCCACAGCGAAAGCAGCGACGGCAAGACAGAAATCAGCGAGAACGTCACTGAAACCACTGTCAGAGGCGACGAAGCCAACGAGATATAGACAAAAACCAGCCCCGGCCAAATGGTCGGGGCTTTTGTTTTGTGTAAGCCTTTATATCACGTTTCACCGAACGGATCCCGCTGGAGCTTGTTTACTGACAGCATACTGGGTTTTCCAGTGGTCTAATTCGCGTTCTCGAACGAGCTCAGGTATCTGTTGAACGCAAGTCATCCAGTACCAAAAGTCATACTCCGGGTCAGCAGGCGAGAGAGTCATGAAACCTGTCCAATGCGTCTGGTCTTCTTCATATCCACTCGCTTTTATCGTAAGCAGCCCATCTTTGTGAAGAAGGTGGTGTTTAGGATTGAAATAGCGTTCCCCGTCGCCTATCATGCACTTGCAACAGATCATGCCGATTTCACCTCGATCAAGTTCCGAAACGTAATAGGTTTCAGCCACTTATACTTGCGTCCTGAAAAGTACCATCTTCATTCAAGGAAATGATTATCGTGTGGCCCCAAAAGAGATTGCCGTCATCATAGCTGATTTCTGTACTACCGTTGTCATAAAACGCGAAGTCCGAAATTGCCATTCGGGCCGCGAATATGTCTCTGTCAATTGGTAGCCCGTCGCTCCAGTTCTCATTGTGCAAAATGAGGAGCGTATCCGCTGCCGCTTGCCGAAGGTTAAATTCTTCACTTTGGACATGCTGGAACATCTGACCAGCTCGATTCAAGACACTATCTACCGGCGTATCATCTGCTGACACGCTGACACTGACCATGTGCCCAGGAGTGATTTCCCGATTACCTTCCCACCATTCAAGAAGGCTATCCCAGGTTAGCATACCAAGTATTTCATCATCTATCGTTTGCTTATCCAAAACACTCCTTTACAGGTTCACGCCGTTGATTTTAAGGTGGAATTTGCAGCCTAAAAAGTCGGCGGCGCGGCGGCAGAGGACCATTCGGAGGACAAAGATCTCGAAGTATTCAGTGACGCTGGCATGGGTCGTGTCGATTTCAAGGTCTAAGGTGATGGATTTCGACTCGGCGTTGACGTGCAGGTAGGATTTCTGGACAGCGGAGTTCACCCGGTCGTGAATATCCCACTTGACCGGATCTTTTTCCTGGACACGGGAGAAATGGACATCGGATTTGTCGGCGATGATCACGGCGGCAGAGACCGGTGAGATCGGGAGACCGTTCGGCTCCTCATGATTGCCGATGGCTCCAATAATGGTTGCGATCTCAGAGGGCGGCATTTTCATGTCGGTCAAAATCGTGTAAGACATCATCGCACCGGCTTCGACGTGGCCAATGCGGTTCACGACGCAGCCCATGTCATGCAGGTATCCGGCAATCGCCGCCAGTTCCCCTTCCCGCTCAGGATGTGCCAATTGAGTCAAGATCGTCCGGGCAATGGTCGACACGATACCGGCGTGGCGGTGACCATGTTCGGTGTAGCCGATGGCCTGCATCTGTTCGTTGCCGCGCATGATATACGTGCGTACCCGCGCATCATGCCGGACATCTTTCAATGTCAAGTGCAGAGGGTCAATAGACGGCTTTTCAATAATTGGATTTTCGATGATTGTTTCTTGTGTCATAGTCTTGTTGAAGTCACAGGGGCCAGCGCCCCGGATGTAATGATGACCGAGCCGCCTGTTTCGGCAGCCCAGGTGATTCCGACAGTCGCCGTGCCGTCGCGGTCCGTTTGCAGTGTTTGCTGATCGGCAGTTCCCAGTGTGACTCGGATCGCCGCTGAAGCAGAAGCGAGCGGCTTACCGTTTTGGTCGGTGATGCGAATGACTAATTGGCTGCGATCATGCAGGCCGTCGGGGTCAGGCGCAAGACGGCATTGCAGGGTGTAGACGGAAAGTGGCGCAGCCTTGCCAATCACGGTAACAAGAACCGTCAGCAGCTTTCCTTTGTAGAATGCCGAGACCGTGCCGGAACCAGGGGCAGTTGTAATAAGATACCCTTTTTGATTGACAAAGCCTATCCCGCCAGACACCGGACCCTGCCAGAGAATACCCGGAGTGCTGCCGGGCAGCGTTCGTGTTCCCTCTTGCAGCCGCAGGGGTATGGCTATTCCAACGCGCAGGGCTGACTTCGGCAGAACAATCTGTGCCGGTGGCGTGTCATCCTGCCCGGCTTCCGCTTCACCAGTCAAAGTCGGCAGGGCAGGCGCGTCTGTTTGAAGTGCCCGGTCACTGTACACGAGAAGCATGTCGGCCACCGGCCGCTCCGAGCCGGTCCCCCCGGGGCTGCTGACTGTCAGGCCCCCGACTGCCATGGTCGTCGAGCCGCCGCCGTCGAAATTGATCGCGTTCCAGGCCCCGTAACGCTTCAGGATCAAAGCCAGACTGGCAAGTGACACCCCTTTCGAGAATGCCTGCCGCCCATCGACTGTGACAAGAAAAAGGCGGCGGCCATCGCGGCTTGTCCCTACCGCAGTCCTCGGATTCAGGCTTCCGGCAAACCCGGCGTCAAACCCTTCCGCAGCCCAATCGACTGCCACCTGACCGTCAACCAGCAGCCGAGGCCCGCCGCCGACTGCCGACGGTACCTGCGCCCAGACAAATGCCGACCGGCTGAGGCCTTCTCCCGAGCGTGACGGCAGATCGTTCCCAGTGCGCGGCAGCGAAGCGATCTGCAGGGCGTTCTGTGTCTGCCCGACCGGCGCGACTGCCAGCGCAAAGCTGACAGGGTCGCCGGGATGCAGATGCTGGGCCAGAAAGTTTGCCCCAGTCCCCGGCCCGCCGGAGATGACTACTCCTCCTGCCGGGATCGTTTCTGTTGTGCTCTGGACTGATTCGACACGCTCGATATGCCCGGTCAGCAGCTTATTCGCTCTGATCGGCAGATTAACTCCTGTGATGACCGCTTCCACGCCGCCGGGCTTGTTGGACGTAGTCTGTCCGTAGATCGGGCTGTACACGATGATCTCATTAGGGGCCGTCGACCGGTCGATGCCGCTGACAAAGGATCGCGCTCCGTCAGACGCCTGCAAGTCCCCCAGAAAACCAAGCGTATCAAACAAAATACTCTTGCCATCGGGTGTCACTCCCAGAGTCACACGCGGCCCGCTACCCCGAATGCCGGGGAACGGCTCGGAGAACAGTTCACCCTCGCGGATGCCGACCCCTAACGGATCGCCCGTGTACGGAAAATAATCTGCGTTGACTGCTGCCAGCGCTCCCCAGCGCCGAGCCAGACGGCTGACATCTTCGCGCCCCTGGGTCGCATCCGGCGCACTGATCTTGTCCTGCCCGACTCCTACCCCAATCCGCACCCCTGGCGCATCGAGATCGACTGAGACCACATTAATAATCAGCGGCGTTTTCTGATCAATTTCCTGGGTCAGTGTGACGCCCGGCGCAAGCTGCTTGACCGTAGTGTCTGCCTGCGCGGTACCAGTCAGCCAGAGAAGACCTAAGATAAGAGTTCGTTTTCGCAAAAATCGCATAGTTATATACGTTAGAAAGAGCTAATATCGGTGCCGGGCGGCAAGCCGCGTTCATTTCGCAGCAGATAATTTTGCAGCCGCAAGATCAAGTTTTCTCGATCACGCGCCGCCATCTCCCGATCATGCCTCTGTTCCCATCTCGTTTCCTGGACTGTTCGGGTAAGCACTTGTACCTCTTCTCGCAAATCTTTTACATCCCGGCGCAAATCATTCAATGCCTGACGCACATCTTTGATGTCTGTCTCATGCTGTTCCGTTTTGCGGGCGAGGCCAACATACTGCTTGCCGAGATCAAGAAGTTGCTTCCACATGATTTAGAATTTCGCCCCCATACCAACAAGCATGGTGCGCGTCTCAATTTTGAGTCTACTTGTCTCTTCAGTTAGAACCGCTGTTTCCATTTTCAGGCGATCGATTTCGCTTCGCTCTTTGTTCATTATTTCATTAAGACGCGCCGCTTCCTGCATCAGCAGTTCAAACTCTGTCTCATATTCTAATGCTGTTTGCGGCGCAGTCTGCGCCGATATAGTCTTTGCCATACTGTTTCCTTTGTTATCTTATCAAGTTAGCGTTTATCTGGCAACAATCATTGGCAGAAAATGATCGATATAAAGAGTACCGCTTCTGCCAATCCTGTAGTCTACGCTTAGTTTTTGGCCGACATAAAGTGCAGAATGAGAGTTAATCATCCCTGCCTTGTTACCAACCTGAATGCTTATCAGAGCCGATGGGTCAACATTACCACGAGAGACAGGGCGACTGACGATATTTGTCACCGTACCGACTTGATGCCCTGCGCTTTGACCCAGCTCATCGTAAATCGTGAACAGTGGAGCACCTAAATAGAAACCTAACACAAACAGAGCGGCAATTCCTCCGATACCGATACCGGGCGCAAACTGCTTTATCTGATAGATGAACAGTATTTGTGAGGCTTTGTTCATTGGCTCATGTTTCGGAGAAATGCAAGGTCAATCGCAATAAAGCCATTATACCGTGTCGCTTCAGGCTTCAGGCAGCAGGTCTTCAGTCGCGTTGTTCTCGCTCCAAACCAGCTTGGCATCGATCAGGCCCGGCGTCACAGTGAGCCGGAGGCTTCCTACGCCGCTAAGCTCGCTGCTGGTGCCGTCGGAGCGCATCCCGAGGCCAAGCCAGAGGCCGTCGAAGGAGCCATCCTGTTCGCAGGTGACGACAATACGGCGGCCTCGGGCGATCAGCTCGACGGTGCCGGGGAACAATGAGACGCCGTGCTGCTCTCGGGTTCCAGTCGGGCCGGTGCTGTATTGGGAGAGGATAGCCGTTACGGAGCCGTTCTGGCCGTTGGCATCCGGTGCGATGATCTCGACAGTCAGGCTTTCAACATTCCCAGTAGGGACAGGCTGACCATTGAGGAAGACAAAGAGGTCCGCAGAGGACTGACCGCTGACAATGATCTGAGTCAGGCTGCTTTGCAGCTTGGCGACTTCTGCCGCCGAGGGCAGGTTAGAAGCAGCGGCGGCAGGTGTGCCGTTGGAATTGCCGAACATAGTAAAATCTCCTGGTAAGTCCTACGCGACAATTGTATAGGTAATCACTTCGTCTGTTGAAATCCAATGCGGCTTATAAACGCTGACGAAGGCCTTGACGGCATCATCTAACGCATTGACATCGACGTAGACATCGACAACGCGGTCGGTGATTTCCTGACCATTGTACCAGACACGGGTCGCGTCAGGCTCGACCATCGGGTGGTAGTTTTCAATGACGACGGCGTGGCCTGGGAAAGTTAGTGTCAGCTTGCCGGGCAGAATGTCGATGGCATTGTCTGGATCATCTTGAGGCCGAACAACGGCAGTGAGATCGGTGCCGTCGTAGATGCCACCCCGGATGGGATTGTCGTATTCGTCCCGACCCGCGCGAAGCTCGACAAAAAGCTGAGCAGCAGGGACTTCGACGCCGTTGTTATAAAGTGTCGTGCTGGCCCAATCGCCGCCTGTCTGGAAAGTCATATCGTTCATAATTGGTCTCCTTTAATGTAGAACCCCCCTCCTTGCTTCGCAGGGGTCCTCCTGAAACGGGAGGACGAAGAGAAGTGCAGGAAGAAGAAATTGAAGCGTAGGGCGAAGCAAGCAGCGCCCCTACGGTTTGCATCTTAACCTCTTCGTCCTCCCGTTTCGGGAAGACCCCTGCGAAGCAAGGAGGGGGGTTATCGATGCCGCCCGCCGCCGAATGAAGAGTGGCCGCCACCAAATGAACCGCCGAAGGACGATCTGCCGCCGCTAAAACCACCGCCCCCACCGAAGGAGGAACGTCCACCACCAAAGCCGCCGAAGGAGCCGCCGCCACCAAAGGACGGACGCGGGGCGCTGGATGCTCCGCCGCCGAACGAGCCACCACCGCCGAAGGCCGGTCGGCTGCCGAAGGAGCCACTGGAAGTGGAGGGACTGGACGTCGCCGCCGGGAAACTGCGACGGCCTGTTCCGAACGACCCACCGAACCCGGAGGGGCTGCGTCCGAACGACCCGCCGCTACCGAACGAAGAGCGCGGGGCGCTGCTGCCGAAGCCGGACGGACTGCGGCCAAAGGAGCCGGTCGAGCGACCGCCGAACGATGTCCCTGCGCTGCCGAATGAACGGCGTCCGAACGAACCGGAGTTGAACGAGGTTCGAGCCGCCTGGTTATAAACAGTCCGGTTGACCACCCGCATGGGAGCATACCCGGACGGGTGACTGTTGTAATAGGTGTGATACGAGTTCCATCCGTAGTAGGGTGAGCCGCCGATGAGAAAATGCAGACCGACCATCGGCCCGATGATATTGTAAGGACTGCTGCCGTAATAGCCGCCATAGTAAGACATGCCGGGGTACCAGCCCATGCCGCTGAAGGCCGACCAGCTTGGGGCGATACCGACATAAACGGGGCTGCTATACGCATAGTTCTGCGGGAACGGGTACCACTGTGCGCCCGGCTGGGATGCATTGCCGAGAGATGCGCCCGGCGGAACATAAAGTGTCGGGAACTGACCGCTGTTGACGAAGTACATGCCGCCGTTCTGGGACTGACCGAACTTCATGACATACATGTTCTGGTTCGCGAACGGAACGACAATGGTCCCCTGGGGCGAATACAACTGGTAGCCGCCCTGATCGAACACGGCCCGTGTGATTTGGACTTGCTGGCCGATAGGAACGTCAGTCCAGTTGTAAGCGCCGGTCTGCCCGGAACTCGCCATGTCCTGCCCATTGGAGTTTTGGTCCATCGGCTGGGAGATTGTCACAGGGTTAGCCGGCGGGGCCATAGCCACGGGCGGATTGTTATGCGAACAGCCGGCCAGCACGAAAGCAGCGCCGCCCACTGAGATAAAAGACAGGATCGACAATGGTTTCACAGATGTTTCCTCCAAAAGATGTCAGTCGCAGTATTATATGACACAAGACTGTGAAAAAAGTTGCAGACGTGGTACAATTCAGGAAATTGAACTGTGGAAATTCGGGGTAGAATGAGAGAAAGCAAGCAGTCAAGAGTTTTAGGCGGGAGAAGGTATGATGCCACAAAACGACGATATCGACCAGGATCTCAGGGGGATTCCCGGAAAGGAGATTGAGCCGCTGGAAGGCGAAGTTTGCCCGCAGCTTATTCGCTGCGGCAAGTCCGGGTGCCGCTGTCAGTTTGGTAGACTGCATGGTCCCTACCATTACCGGATATGGCGGGAAGGCACACGGGTCCGCAAGGTCTATGTCAAGGCAACCGAAGTGGAAGCGGTCAAGGCAGCTTGTATGCTGCACCGCACCCTCTCACGCAGCCTACAGGATGTCAAGCAAACAAAGCTGCAGCTGACCCAAAGCATCCAGCGGGAATGGCGACGTACTGAACGTCTGCGGAACAAAGCTTTCACTTCGCAATAACCCCTCAGCAATCTTTATTCTTCGATGATCTCAACATTGGCCCGTGGAACAGTGACAACTGAGCCATCGGCCAATTTTGCTTCCAGTACCCGCACTGATGCGCCGGAGCCGATGACAGTCAGCTTCGGCGGCAGACCTGCCACTGTCGCGAGCTTCCCAAAGTAAGGCTCCCGGATAATTCTGATCGGGGTTCCGACGGACAGATTGCCCTCATCTTCTGCATTGTTTTTGGAAGTCAGACTGGTTTGAGTGCTCAAGGGAAAAATCACTTCGGGCCGAATAACACCCGCCCGAATTTGGGTCGCGCCGTTGATGGACGCCGACTTTCCTGCAAGAGTGCGTAAAAGCTCGAAAGTCCTGCGGGCCATCGCGATCGTGCCGAAGCCTTCGGTAATCACCAGTGTCAGATTGATATTCTCGTGACCGGTAATCGCGACACCGATGTCATAACCGAGAAAATCGATCAAATCTTTGTCGATGATCCCGCCGACGACAATCCCGGTCACACCCATCTCCGATGCTTTTCTGAGAGCCGCGCCTGAGATGTTCGCGCCGCCGATAATGATCTTGCCCGCCTGAGACTGGTTGATCTCCGCTTCGGTCAGATCGCTTTCCGGCGAGTCCGAGACCATTAAGATCTCCCCCACCCGTTCGCCGCCGATGCCGAAGATGCCCTGGATGAGTGCGCCTTCGGTCTGAACGATCACGCCTTCGCCCGGCATTGTCTCCGCAATCATGCCGGAAAGATAGGCAGTGAGATTGATCGGCAGGGGAGCCTGCCGGACACCGACATTGCCGGAAACACCGCTGATCGTTTCGATAGTGCCGGCAGTCGGCGATTTTGCTTCGGATTTAAACATGCCGAAGAAAGCTTTAGTGGCCCCAAGCACCTGCCCTTTCTCGACAGTGTCCCCTTCTTTGACGACTAGGACACCCGGCATTTCGTCGGCATCGATGCCAAGCTGCGCGGCGACTTTCACCGACTGCATCAGCCCTGGCAAGGACGCACGTGCGACAATCGTATCCGGTGTCACTACTTGACCGGCTTCGACCAGCACTTCCCCTTTAAGCGGCAGGCGGCGTGTCCGCTGTATAATCGTGTGCGGGCTGACTTTCAGCCCCGGCGTATACGCAGTTCCCAATCGATCTCCTTAAATGTCACAAGCAAGACAAGTGACTGAAGTCACCCGTCTTTTTACTCACTGATGTTACGCACGCTCAGTTGCGGGGGAGTACGAGGAGTTGACAACTACTCGCTAGGAGAGGCACTCTTCGAGTGAAAGATCAGCCCCAAACGATCAGCCCCGGTGAAAGATCAGCCCCGGAGGCCGTTTCTTCGTCCGGCAGGACGCTTTTCCTAGCGAGTAGTTTTCAACTACTCGATCCTACTGCGTAACATCAATTACTCATTCGTAGGGTGCTTCGCTTCGGTGTGCTGATGCCCTGGCTGCAAGCGAAACTTTTCGATCACAGCATGGGCCGTACCGACATCCTGCCAGCCGAGGACAGTGGTCTCTTTATCTTCGAGGTCTTTGTAAATATCGAAAAAATGGACGATCTCTTTGAGGATATGGGCGGGCAGGTCAGACAGATGCTCGATGCCCTCAAAGCGCGGATCGGCGGCGGCAACGGACAATATCTTCTCGTCTGGCCCTTTTTCATCCCGCATCATCAGGACGCCCAAAGGCCGAGCGGCGATCAGACAGCCGGGGAAAGTCGGCTGAGTCGTGATGACAAGGATGTCCAGTGGGTCGCCGTCTTCTGCGAGAGTGTCACAGATCCAGCCGTAATCGAACGGGTAATACAGAGGCGAATAAAGTGTCCGATCCAGCTTGAAGACGCCTAACTCATGGTCAAATTCGTATTTGTTAGAAGATCCCTGCGGGATCTCGACAATCATGTTGACAATCACCGGCGCTTGATCGCCGAGCGGCAGTTCCAGATAAGGCATAAGGTGTCCCGGTGAAAAGAATTAATTTGTAGCTGAATCTTAAGCAGTGGTCAGCGCGTGGAACTAAAGTTCTGAGCTGTGGGGCGCAGACGCCTAATGTCCGCCTTCGCGGACAGGGAATAGGATGCGGACAAAGAATAAGATCGTGATGACACTCTGCTCCTTCTCGACGAAGGTCGAGACTAGGCGCTTCGCCCCACAGCCGAGGACTTCAGTCCCACGGCTCTACGAATTGCATAACATCAGCTTATAGTTCGCCGCGAGACAGTCGTATTCCTGCTTACGCCAGCGCATCTGCGACTGTTTTGCGGGCACCTTCTTCGTAAAGTTGTTTAAGATCGTCGGATACCTGGCGAACAAAGATTTCTGATTGGCCTAAATCGCCGAATATGTCCGTTCGCAGCAGAGGTCTAGGATCGGTCCCGCCGACTTGAGCCAAAGCAACAAGTTCACTCGCACGAGGGTCGTCAACAGTAAACAAATGGCCTGATTCATCTTTTCCACTCAAGTACCGCAGCCAGCCTGCGACTGCCAAAGTCAGCAGCTTTGACGGACGGCCCGAGGCCAGAGCTTCATGCACGGAAGGCAGCAGGAATTTCGGGAACTTGGAGGAACCATCCAGACAGATACGCGCGACTTGATCTTTCAATGTCGGGTTAGCAAATCGCACTAAAAGCGTC
>JBPBQB010000151.1:0-18388 GCA_050954545.1 Janthinobacterium lividum
CCACCCCGTCTCGTTCCTCGTCGACCCTCCCGCCCCTGTTCGCAGAGCCTCGGCAGCGGGTACAACGGGAAGGTAAAGAGTTTCAGGAAACCAATATTCCCCTGTCTGAAACTCCTCGTCCTCCCGTTTCGGGAGGACCCCTGCGCAGCAAGGAGGTGGGTTCCCACAAGCGTCCCAAATTAGCCTGGGCCTACGCAGGTGCGGCACTTATCGTATTGTGTTTTGTCTTCCCAATGTTCCAGAAAGTACGAGAAAATGCTGGAGGGATACAATCGTACACTAAGTTCACCGGAAGCCAATTGGCTAACTCGGCACCAGGGATAAACAACGCAGAGCGCCCGCTAGCGGCATCACCTCCGCCAAAACCTGGATCACCTACCACGTTTACGGTAAGACTTTCTGACCGTGAAGCAGGCACGGATAACAGCAACGTTTACGTTCACATTAAAGATCCAGGCAGTCAGTATTCAACTAATGGTTCTGCGCCAGGTCGCGTACAGACGTTTGACTCCAACTCCATTTCAGCTAACCCTGTCGGAGATCCCGACTCGCTTCGACAAGTGCATAAAGAGGCCAGCATCGGGGTTCAAGTCGCCAACCCTGAAACAACGGGAGACACGATCAATACAATGGTGCAGGAGTCTGGCGGCTATGTCGCCGCGAATAATCTCAGTACCGGCAGCGATGGTCTGAGATCAAGCGAGCTGATTGTCAAAGTCCCCGTGGCCCAATTTGAGACGTTTCTCGCCCAAGTGGCAAAACTCGGCGTCGTTCAGTCTAAAAATATCAGCGGTGAGGACATCACGGAAAAAACCAGCGATGCCAATCAGACCGAAAGCGTTCAGGAAGACGATTTGCAGCAGTCTGAGGCTAGACTAAGAGTGCTAGGGGCGAAAGCCAAATGGCACGACCAAGAAGCGACCCGGGACCTGCGGATACAGGTTGCACAGTCCCGTGCCCGGCTTGTCCTGCTCAAGCGCATGGCCGCGCTCGGAACGATTACGATTGATCTGAGCCAGACCCCAAAAGCAATAGTCGCGCCGCCGGTGACAAACGGCTTTTGGGACAGCCTGAAAGGCACCACCCATAACGCGATGCAGTCGTTGGTCGGTTCCGCAAGCGCACTGCTGGCTTTAGTCATTTGGCTGCTGGCCTACGCTCCGGTCTGGATTCCGCTGCTGCTGATCGGGCGGTATGCACTGAAGCGGTATGAGCAATCGCAGGCGGAATATAAAGCATGAAGATTGCGCGAGTCGCCTGGTCTGGAAGACCAGGGCTTTAGAAAAGCACAATGTCACTGCGTGACGTAAGAATATCACTCCGCGACGAATTCTCTTGCGTCTGCGAAGCAGACATTCTGCACTTCTAAAGCCCCGGTCTTCCAGACCGGGTCAGGGTTCAGGGACAAAATCGAGAAACTGACTTAAAATGGAAAGTGCCTGACGGAAGGTGACGGCGGAAACCGAGATGCCCTGCGCGTGGGAAAGCGCAGCCCGGTATTCACGAAGCTGATGTACTGCATCGCGCTCTTCGTTCGGCACTTTCGCCCGGCGTCGGCTTGCGACTTTGTCGACCAAATCAAACGCTTTGCTGGGAACGACCTCGGCTCTGTCCTCAAGATACGCGATCAGAATAGTATCGAATTCGCTGAAGAGGCGTGTCAAATACGTCTGTTCAAGGGTGCGGAGTGCTGTGACGCCCTGGCTGCGTGAGGTGCCTTTGAGGCCGGCATCATCCGTCAATTGGGACCAGTGCTTCTCCAGGTAGGAGATGGCGGCACGGGCAGTCTCGAACTCCTGCTGAACAGCGGCTAGCTTTTGGATCAGTAGTCGGCTCATGGGGCGCTCATAAGCTGTTCTGTAACTGTCAGGAAGCTGGTTTTGCCCCAGGGCTGAGGCCAGTCAATTCCAGACTCCGTGCGGATCGTCCAGCTTTCTTCGCTGCTATTGCGAAGAAGCATCACTCGGTACAGGCTGGGCCAGGCGTACAGATCAATCCGGCCTTTGGCACCGATCACATCGAGACCGACCGGTTCTAAAATCAGGCGTCCCTCAGCGGCAGTGATTTCCATGACTCGTGTGGAGTAATTGCCTAAAGACTCTTCGGTGACGTCGGCGGAAGAAAAACTGATCTGCCACTCAGTAGCTTTGTCTTCAGTGATCCAGGCTTGAACCTCCTGCAGCAATGTCTCGGCGGCGGTAGTCCATTCATTGATTGCTCTCTGAGCATCTTTCGGGCTGAGCATGGTGATCGGCATTTTGGTCCTCCTCCGGCAAACCAATTGTAGCACATAGGCTGCCTGGTATACTTTCAAGATCACAGGACATCTCGCAAAAGGAAACGTTTATGCATATCACAAAATATCTCGTCATCATGCTTTTGGGGACAGTGGCCCCTGCTGGCTATTCCCAAACGCTGGACAATCCTGCTGCCGTGTCGTCGTCTCCGCATCTGACGGCACAAGGACACGCCGAAATCAAAACGAAGGCGGACGTCGCGAATTTGACGATCTCCGTCAAAGTTGCATCTCGTATTGAGACAGTCGCAGCCCAGCAGAATGCGGCTCGCACGACGGTTCTAGTCGCCAAGATTAAGGCACTTCCTGGAGTCAGGAGCGAAGACATCCAGACTGCTGGCTACACGGTCACAAGGCCGTTCAGCGATGCTTCGGTTCCCGTTCTGCTCGGATACCTCGTGACAAACACTGTGCAAGTGACCCTCCGCAATGTCAGTGAAGTCAGTCGGCTGATAGACCTTACGGCAGGGACAGGGGCGACGCGAATTACGGGGCTGACTTACACCCTTGCTGATCGACAGGCTGCCGAACAGCGGGCGCTGACACTTGCCGCCGCAAATGCGCGAGAACGGGCACAGACAATGGCCTCTGCTCTTGGAATGACCCTGGGACGCCTACGCGTCGTTAGCGACAGCGGCAGTGGGAACGTTGTCTACGCCAATTTTGGAAACGAAGCATCTAATGATCTCACTTCGGCCGGCAGCTTGTCTTCGACTCCAATCTCGCCCCAGTTAGTTATTGTGCGGGCAGATGTTGCAGTGGATTACAGTCTGGATCCGTCGCCTACGCCCTAAGCGGAAAATAGCCTGGGAAGGGCAGGGGCGGGTATACTAGAAGTATGCCAAAATTAGTGATTTTAGATGGAAACAGCCTGCTGTATCGCGGCTTTTTCGCCATGCGTGCCTTGTCGACGTCGGATCGGCTGCCGACCAATGCCGTGTATTCGTTTGTTCTGATGCTGCTGACGATTCTCGAACGCGAGAAGCCGGATGCGATCTTTGTGGCGTTTGACCCGCCGGTCGCGACGTTCCGGCATCAGGAGCTGGCGAGTTACAAAGGTACGCGTCAGAAGATGCCGGACGACCTCAAGCCGCAGCGGGCACTGGCCCGTGAGGCGGCGGCTGCTTTTCGTGTTCCCAATGTCGAAGTCAACGGCTACGAGGCGGACGATGTCTGCGGGACACTGGCGGAGATCGGCAAGCACAAAGGCTATGACGTACTGATCGTCACCGGCGACGGCGATGCCCTGCAGCTTGTCGATGACGGCAGCCCGCTCGAAGGCAGAGGCCAGGTCCAGACCATGATCACGGTCAAAGGTGTCACGGACACCGTCACGTATGATGAAGCCGCCGTCCAGGCCCGTTACGGCTTATCACCGTCCCAGATCACCGACTTCAAAGGCATCAAAGGGGATACGTCCGACAACCTGCCCGGCATTCCCGGCATCGGCGAGAAGGGCGCATCTAAGTTGCTGAAAGAGTATGGGACGCTCGAAAATTTGCTGTTCCATGTTGATGAGCTGCCCGAGAAGACCAAAAATCTGCTGATCGAGCACACGGATAGCGCTGTTCTGTGCAAGCGTCTCGCGACCATTGTCCGAGACGTTCCCCTGCCCGAATGGGTGGAGATCACCCCTGATTACCAGGCCATTGGCCCTGACTACGAAGCCATTAAAGCCCTGTTCGACCGCCTGGAATTCCGTACTCTGCTGAAGCGTCTGCCGAATTTGGAGCGTGAACAGCGGGCAAAAACGATTGAAGAAAATAACCCCCCGGCCCCCAATAATGGGGGAGTTAGAGGAGACTCAACTTCACCCGATCCGGCTCCCTCATTATTGGGGGCGGGGGGGGAGCGTCAGACCATCTCAACCCAGGCTCAGATGGATGCTTTGCTGGAACGTCTCAGCGACACCGACGCGCCGGCAGGATTGCAGCTTCACTTGACGCCGCCGGAAGGCGTCAAAGCCGCCGCGATGACTCTGATGAACGCCGAGTTGCAGGGCGTCGCATTCGGCCTGCCCGGCAATGCGTATTACGCGTCCTGGGCAGAGTCGGGTGCGGCGCTGACACCCTACTTGGAAAACGCGGCCCGTTCGAAGTCAGTGTATGACTTGAAGCTTGTCACAGGCGTTCTCGCCCGCGTCGGCGTCACACTCCGCGGCGGTGCGTTTGATGCGCTTTTAGCTGCCTATCTGCTTAACGCAGGCCGAGCGGGATACCCGCTGACAGATCTTGCCGCCGACAATGCCGGTATAGAGTTAGTCGCAGACCCCGCCGATCCTGCCGCCTATGCAATGGACGAAGCCTCGGCAATCCAGGCGCTGGAAGCGGTGCTTGCGCCGCGTTTGCAGCGCGACGGTTTAGAAAATATCTTGAACGATATCGAGCTGCCACTCGCCGCCGTGCTGTCGGTAATGGAGCGGAAAGGGGTTTCGGTGGACGCCGACTGGATGCGGAAAGTCAGCAAGATGCTCGGCGAGCAGGTGGCATCGCTTGAAACCGAGATCTTCGCACTGGCTGGCGAAAAGTTCTCGGTCGGTTCGACGAAGCAGCTTCAGGAAGTCCTGTTCGATAAGCTGAAGCTTCCTGCCGGCAAGAAGACCAAGACTGGCTACTCGACCGGCGCGGATGTCCTGGAAGACCTGGCCTCCAAAGGCCACGACATCGCCCGTAAGATTGTTCAGTGGCGCGAAGTCTCCAAGCTGAAATCGACTTATGCCGATGCCCTGCCTGCGCTTATCAATCCCGTCACCGGCAAAGTGCATACGTCGCTGAACCAGACTGTTGCCAGCACGGGACGTCTCAGTTCCAGCAATCCCAATCTCCAGAATATCCCCGTGCGAACCGAGATAGGCCGCGAAATCCGCAAAGGCTTTGTGGCCTCGCCCGGCTATGTGCTGGTCTCGGCGGACTACTCACAGATCGAGCTGCGCTTGTTCGCGCATATTACGAAAGACCCTGGACTGGTGCAGGCATTTCAGACTGATGCGGATATCCATGCTCAGACAGCCCGGCGCATCTTCGAGGTGCCCGAAGACGAAGCCGTGACCAGCGACCAGCGTCGCCAGGCCAAAACTATCAACTTTGCCGTTATCTATGGTGCCAGCCCCTTCCGCGTCTCGTCCGAACTTGGTATTGATTTTGCCCGTGCTGCCGAGCTGATCAAAGCCTATCTGGATTTGTACCCCAGTGTCCGGGCCTATTTGGAGACGATTTTAGAAGGTGCCCGCGAAAAAGGCTATGTCCAGACACTGCTGGGCCGACGCCGCTACGTCCCAGACATCAATTCCCGCGTCTTCCAGTTCCGCCAGTCGGCAGAGCGCGAAGCCGCCAATATGCCCGTTCAGGGCACGAGCGCCGACATCATCAAACTAGCGATGTTGCACGTCGCGTCTGCTCTCGCTGACAGCAATCTCGGCGCTCATATGGTCCTGCAAGTCCACGACGAACTGCTCTTCGAGTGTCCGACGGCTGAAGTCCGGCAGCTTTCAAAGCTCGTCAAAGATGCCATGCAGAACGCGTATCCGCTCGACGTCCCGCTGAAAGCCGAAGTCAAAAGCGGCCACAACTGGTGGGACGTCACGCCCGTCGGTGACGATGATGGAGAAGTTTTGGAAGGGCTGGTCAAGCAGGATTAGAGGCGATTTTCACTTCTGCATGACGAGCGGCTGAAGTCACTCGCTAGAGGGCGTTCGGAAACGCCGCCTGTCCAGGGGACAGAATACAGAAAAGAGCGTAAGATAGATTGGCATTTGCGTCCCCTGGACGCACGGCGCCTCGCCAGTCAGCGAGGGACTTCAGTCACTCGTCTTTAGTCTTGTCATGCTCTCAAGTCGCCCGAAGTGTGACTACTGTGGCCCCCGCGCCGCCGTCTTCGGGACCGGCAGTGGCGTACTCGGTGACGAGCGGGTGGCTGCTGACATACTCCTGAACGGCACGCCGCAGGGCACCAGTCCCCTTGCCATGCACGATCCGGGCATGGCTGAGACCGGCGGCGTAGGCATCATCCAAATACTTTTCGACATTGGAAATAGCTTCTTCGGCACGTTGTCCCAGCAGAGTGATCTGGGGCGTGATGCCGATTGTCTTTTCCATGCTGAACGACGGCGTATCGCCATCTTTGCCGGTGCCGGCATTCTCTGCTGATTTCGGCAGTGGCGTCATGTCTGGCCGGGCTGCTTTGGCTCCGCCGGTATTTGAGATAGGGGAGCTTTTCTCGTTTCCCAGCAGCAGGAGCGTGGAGGCCGGGACACTGACACGCATGGCCCCGACTTGAACAGGAACAGGCGAATCGCCCTGAGCATCTTCCAGAAGCTCTCCGGCCATACCGAGTGTCGTGATCCGCACTTTGTCGCCCCGGCGCAGGGGCCGGTCAGGAATAGACTCAATGGCAGAAGGCTGATCGGCGGAAAGCTTGTCCTGAATGGCAGCCTGCAAATCGCTTCCGATGTCCTTGATCTTCTGCCGGACACGCTCAGTTTGCTTGCCCTCGGTCTGGGCATGACGCAACTCTGCCAGCGTATTATCCACTTTGTCCTGCGCCCGCTTAATCAATGCCCGCGCTTCTTCCTGGGCCTTCTGGCGCGATTCGCGGCGCAGGGCTTCCAGATTGGAAAGCTCATCGGCGTAGCGGCGGCGCAGCATCTGTGCCTCGACACGGGCCTGTTCGGCGGCGCGGCCTTCTGCAATTGCTTTGCGGCGGCCTTCTTCAAGCTCACGCAGCAGGTCGGCAGTCTCATCGGAGCCTGTCAAAGCAACGCGGGCGTTATCCAATACAGACATCGGCATTCCCAAGCGACCGGCAATCGCGAACGCATTGGACGAGCCCGGAATACCCTGCAAAAGTCGATAGGTTGGCGAAAGCGTTTGTTCGTCAAACTCGACACTGGCGTTCTGGACTCCTTCGGTCACGAATGCATAGGTCTTGAGCTCACCGTAGTGACTTGTCGCGATCACACGGGCGTCGTTCGAGCGCAGATGGTCCAGCAGTGCCCGCGCCAAAGACGCGCCTTCGCCGGGGTCGGTTCCCGCACCGACTTCATCGAGCAATACTAATGCATTGCGTCGTAAGTCTTTGAGTATCCGAACGATGTTCGTGATATGACCGCTAAAAGTAGAAAGTGACTGCTGCAAACTTTGTTCGTCACCGATGTCGGCGAAGACTTGGTTAAAGACATTCATTTCGGCACGCGATGCCGGGACATGCAGGCCGCACTGAGCCATCAGTGTCAGCAGCCCGGTCGTCTTCAGGCTCACCGTTTTGCCGCCGGTGTTTGGGCCGGTGATCAGCAGGACTTTGTTGGTACTGCTTCCCAGCTCAATATCGATGGGAACTACCGACTTGGGATCGATCAGCGGATGCCGGGCAGACAGCAGCCGTGTCAGGCCATTGTTGTTCAATGACGGCTCGATGGCATGATGGACTTCGGCAAGCCGGGCACGGGCGGCGATGAAATCGATCTCGCCCAGAGTTTCCATCGTCACTCCGAGGCTTGCGCCGACACGGGCGACACTGTCGGTCAGCCGCCGCAAAATTCGCCCGATCTCCTGCTCTTCTTTGATGGAAAGCTCTTTGATCTCGTTGCCTAAATCCACGACGACTTGCGGCTCCATGAACAGTGTTGCGCCCGATGATGACGTATCATGGACGATCCCGCCGAACGCGCCCCGGTGATCGGCTTTGACGGGGACGCAGTACCGTTCACCGCGCTGGACAATCACGGGGTCCTGAAGCATGGCTTTGAGCGGACCTGAGATAATCCCGTTCAGCCGGTCCATCATGCGCGACGAGGCGGTCTTGCGCTGGCTGCGGATACGGGCTAAATCAGGGGAAGCCGAGTCCAGAACGTACCCATTGATGCCGATGCTGGCATTGATCTCTGCTTCCAGCGATGGAAACTGACCAAGCGCCGAGGCCCGGTCTGCCATGATCGGGTAGTCCGCTGCCAGCTTCTGCAAGAATAGCTTCAGCGACCGGGATGCCGCCGCGACTTCCGCGACATCCAGTAGGCCGTGCGGCTCCAAAATCGCTCCGATCTCAGCAGACCGAACGAGAGGCCGGATATCTGTGACTCCGCCGAGCGGCAAGTTGCCTTTGACATTGATCAGTGTCCGGCACTCGGTCGTTTCGTCCAGCCGTGCCTGCACCTGCGGCAGCCAGTCGGAAGGCGTTACTGACTCCGCAAGCTCACGCCCCAGCGAACACGCCGTCTGACCTGCCAGTTGTTTTCGGATCGCGTCAAATTCTAGGACGCGTAATGCATGTGAATCTATCATAATAACTGTCTATATCTATTTGCCGAACACTCTGCCGGGAACCATTCTTGGGTCGATTGCCCTTATACTTTAAGAACACAAAAACTCAGGAGAAAACTCCCATGGCATTGCGCCCTCTACTTTATATTTCTGCGGCCCTGTCTCTGACGCCGATTGCCGCCGTTCAAGCCGCGCCGAACATCAATTCCTTGACCTCTGTGAACATCAAAACGCTTCAGGCTGACTCCGAGATTGTCACGGAGAACCAGGATCAGCTCAGTACCATCAACGGCGACATCGCCCTTGCCTACCGCCTGCATCGCGGATCTGTAGTCTACGAACAGCCCGGCAAGCTGCGGATCGAAGCCAGCATTCCTCACTTATTCACAGGATACTATATCATCAACGGCAACCAGAAGCTGACTGTCGCGCCGTTCGTCCATAAAGTCCAGGACACAACTGGCGCTCCCGGCAAGCGTCAGACACTCATGGACTTCGGCATGATCCCACCGGAGCTTTTGATCGATTACAATGCCACGTTTTTGCGCCACGAAAGCGGCCTGCTTTGCTTCCAAATCCAGCCGAAGCAAGTGGGCGAGACCCAAAAAGATATTGTTTGGATCGATCCCAAGACACATATCACCGTTCAGCGGTATAATTACGGGCGTGACGGTAAGCTGACCAAGATTTTGCGCTACCTTGTTCCTCTCCAAATCCTGCCCGGCATCTACGCGCCGACACGCGTTGAGCTTTACAATCCGCAGAACAAGCTGGCTGGTGCGACAATCTACCAGAATATCCGTGTGAATCAGCCCGTCAGCGATTCGCTTTTCAAGATTTAATGACCATTCAAACCACGCAGACCTTTCAGGAAATGACCCCAGAAGCCACCCGCCGCATTGACCTTGCAGCGGGTGGTTTGCTGGTTTTACTCACGCTGTTCCGGTTCTGGTATGACACTCAGCACGAGCTTTTGCAGGATGAAGCCTACTACTGGCAATGGTCGCGCCATTTAGACTGGGGCTACTACGATAATACCCCGCTGATGGCCCCAGTCATTCGTTTGTGTACAATGCTGCTTGGAACAAACGACTTAGGTGTCCGCGCCGGAGCGACGGTCTGTGCTTTGATCGCAGGCCTTTTCATCTACTTGCTGGCAAAGCGCCTGCTCGGGCCGACCATCGCACTGGTGGCTGTCGTGCTGGCGAATATCGTCCCGCTGTTTGCCGCCGGATCGGTGATAATGACCCAGGATCCCGTTCAGCTTGCGTTCTGGTCCGCCGCCCTCTATGTCATTCAGCGGGCGCTGACGGACAGGCCAAAGTGGTGGATCGGCGCGGGGATTCTCGCAGGCCTCGCGGCTCAGGCCAAGCTGAACGCACTGCTTCTGCTGCCGGGCGTCTTCTTGTATCTTCTGCTCTCACCGATTGCAAGGGACCGCTGGCTGCGCCGCCCGGAGCCGTATCTTGCTGGCGTGATCGCATTCGTGATGCTTGCTCCGTTTTTCTGGTGGAACCACACGCACCTAAACGCCTTCTGGATCCATGCTCATGCCATGAGCTCACGGGGCAGCGGTCATGATGGCTTGAAATGGGTCTTCAGATTCCTCGGCGATCAGCTTGTACTGATGTCCCCGTTCGTGTTTTTGACCTATCTTTACACGCTCTATGATGGGGTCAAGCGGGGCATGAAAGAGCGCGATGACGCGCTCCTATTTTTGTGGTGTCCGACTATTGTCTCGCTGGCTGCCATCATCATAACCGCGTTGAAAAGTAAAGTCGAGGGGAACTGGGCAGTCGATTCCTATCCTACCGGCCTGATTTTAGTCGCGGCCGTGTTTGTACGCTGCTGGGAAAGCCGCGTGGTCGTCAAGCGTGTCTGGGTCGGTCTGAGCGCCGTGCTGGCACTTGTTCTGACACTGGCAGTTGCACTCTTTCCGCAGCTTTTGTACAGTGTCGGTGTCAAATACCCGCATGGTGCCGACGACCGCACGAATGAGCTGTACGGCTGGAGGACACTGGGGGCACGGGTGACTCAGGAAAGAGCGGCGATGGGCGGCGATCCGTTTGTCTTCGGCATCAACTACCGGATGCCCTCGGAAGCAGCGTTCTACCTGCCGGGCCATCCGCAGACTTACGCCCTATTTCTGAACTACAAGGCCAGCGAGTATCTATTTTGGGAAGACCCTAAAGCGCTTCAAGGCCGCAGCGCCATCTTCCTAAACGACACCGACAACCAGGACCATTTCGACGATCTGAGGGCTGTCTTCACCCGGGTCGAGCCACAGCCCCCACTGCTGGTATACCGAAATCCGCCATACTCGACACCAATCCGCACAATCCAGATCGTCCGCTGCTATGGCTTTCGCGGCTACGATGTCAAGCGCTGGCAGGACGGGTGGTAGGGGGTTGAGCCGAGAGATACAAGACCTTTGTTGTGTTCGGCGTGACTTTCGCCCGCTCTGACAGCGTATAGCCGGCGACCCAGACAATCCCCCGCGCGTCGGCGATAATCGGGACATGCTCTCGTTCCGAGCGCGGAAACTTGGCATCCGTGAAGATATGCGATAGCTTCTTATGCCGTCCCCCCATGCCGAGCGGGTCTATTTGGTCTCCTATCCGGCGAGTACGCACCATCAGCGAACCAATATCGACGGCTTCTGCATCCACTCTAATCGCCCCGGTGTGATCTTCCCAATCTGCCCAAACAGTCTCATTGATCGTTTCCAAAGTCACGTTTCCTGGAACAGGCAGGGAAGCTGAAGGCGAGTCCGCCGAAGCAGGAGTACTTGCTAGGGACAGCGTCACCTTCTGGTCTGCAACACGCACACGGCATAGAGGGTGGGGGAACGTGAGGGTAAAAGCCGGGCCAGTCATGGCTGTGACGGCGTAGCAGACCGTTTCCAGAAGCTCATAATTGACTCCTTCGCCGGTGCCTCGTAAGTCTGCAAGCGCAAATCGCAGAACGTACTGCAGCAGGGCGGGATGAAGTGCCGCGAGTGCCTCTCGGTCCAGTTCACGATAATGCGCCAAAGAAAGCTGTGTTGCCGTCAGCAGCGCCGCTTTTGCCTGAACCGTCAAGTAGTCGCTGTCCCGCGCCGCGATCTCCGACAGCCTCAGCAGTGCTTTGTCTACGCCTGAGTTGTACTCCCGCCGAAGCTGCGGCAGAAGCTCCAAACGAATGCGATTGCGGGTGTAGTGGTCAGTGGTGAAGTTCGAGGGGTCCTGCCGTGGCAACAGACCGTTTACGGCGCAGTATGCTTCTATCTCGGAACGCGAGACGTCCAAAAGGGGACGGATAATTAAACCGCGCTGCTCTGGGATACCACGCAGACCGTCCAGCCCAGTGCCGCGCAAAATGTTTCCCAGTACCGTTTCCGCTTGATCGTCCTGCGTATGTCCCGTCGCGATCTTATCCGCCCCAATCGCTGCCGCTGTCTGCTCTAAAAACGCATACCGGACACCTCGCGCCGCCTCCTGCGTACTTTGCCGATGCTCTCGCGCGTGAGCCGCTGCATCTGCCTTGCCGACGTGACAGACGATCCCATGCTCCGCGCACCACGCAGACACCCATTCTGCCTCTGCCGCCGACTCTTCGCCCCGCAGCCCATGATCCAAATGAGCGGCTTCGATGCTTGCGATCTGACGCGCTTCACGCTCTGTCCAGAGCACATGCAGAAGACTTAGCGAATCCGGCCCACCGGAGACCGCTACCAGCACTATATCGCCTGATGATAGGAGTTGCCAGCGTAGTGTGTTAGTAAGAGCCATTTTCCACTGTGAAGCCAAAGCTGGACAACAATAAGCACATTTTTTTCACACTTATATATTTTGCGCCTGTGCCTCCATAAGCAGATTCAATATATTTCCAATAATCATGCAAACAATCAATTAAAACATTAGCAGTAGACTCCGAATTGCATTTGAATGCAATTACGCAGTCGGATAGTACTATCTCATTACGATCAGTGTATAAGCTAACTTTATCCTTATTGGGTTTTCCTACACGTGGCATCAACACAATAGGACCTTGCACAGCACGACGACGAGTAATGGTACGTTTTGTCACATCAACATATGTTCCTTTAAGTTCAGTAGAATGAACAAATGGTAAAACATCATCAATCAAACTTGTTGTTACCGTATGCATTGAAACACTACCACGAGTAATTATTATCTTTTCATGTATTGGAAGTTCTCTCATTCGCGGAATAAGTTGAGGAGGAATAAGAGCTAAATCAGTTCCCGTGTGCTTGGGGCGCAACTGTACTACAACTGTACGAGGCCTGCAACCCGCAAAGGTATTAGATTTGTTTCGACTTATAATTTCCACGTAGTACAAATCACGTATAAAGTTCCACGCAGTTTCATCTTTTTCCGTCTGTAAGCATCCTGTTGGTAGAACAGCAACTATAATTCCTGTAGATGATAAAAACTTCAGGCATGAAAGCAAAAATGCAAGCGCTGCTCCGCATCGGATTAGATTAGCACCTATCTTAATCTCTCTATAGCTTGCCCCACGGCATGAGAAAGGTGGATTCAAGAGAACTAAGGATACTTGACCAACTAAATTCTTTAGTACATTGCACTGTCCCCTAGATGCAGGTCTCAAGAAGTCACATTTACCTACTTGCCAAGTTGGTTCTGCGAATCTTAGTAAGTTGATTTCACGTGCATCTTTATCTGTAGCAACAAACGTGCTATCTGGCCAATACTTCTTTGCTGTTCTTAATAATGCACCATTTCCAGCCGTGAAATCTGCTATTAGAGGAAAATCCTCGCCTATTACATCACGAATCATTAGCTCCGCTAAAGAACTAGGAGTGTAATAGCGGTCAAGCATAGGATAAACCTGATCGTTTCAATGTTGACACGTGATAAACTAAGAGCCTTGAGGCACCTTCAGTACGCCCAGTTTTCCGAACGGGATGATCATAAACTAATTCAGTGATATATGGACTTAACAAAGCAAAAAGAATGGCACCTAGAGCGTGTGGCTTTGTCCCAATAGGAGCAATTTTTATGACATCGCTTGGATGAAGTTGTGCAATGGCCTCTAGAGTATAGAAAATACTGAATGGGCAATTAGCTGTTGCAAATCTAACCGCCTTCCAAGCATGATGTTTATTCAGCGCGAATTTATTTCCTTGATAAGTACGAAATGGATACTCTGGTAGAAAACCTGGAACGCCAATAATAGGGAACACTCTGTCTTCTGGCGCATCCACTTCTTCAATGACTCTTATCAATCTAGCGCCTTCAAAACCTATGAGTGGAACAAAGCTGACATCATTTCCACGACTTCTCGAGAGGGAGGCAAATCCAGGGATCGGTGATATTCCTCTTGTAGATTCACTTAAGTCGTAAAAATCGCCTTCAGTTGAACTTGTTATAAGTTTGTAGCTTCTTGGTTCTACATATATCACTTTTACAGTATATCTTGAATCCAAAAATGCTCTTAATATTGGGGCCCATACATGATGACTCAACCCTGTTATGTCAATATATGCAATTCTATTATCACCATTCTGTGATAACGTGCTTAACTGCAAACGACTTCGTAGTAAAATTTGCTCGATTAAACCATTTCTTTCGAGGCTTATCCGTTCTGGCTCTTGAGACACTATACGGAAGAGTTCAACGCCACTAAATTGCCTCATCCAGTCGTAGGGCGGCTGGCTTCTTTCCTCGTCGGATATTGCGTATACATAAGCGCTGTTATGGACTGGCTGAAAACTAGTCACAGACTCATAAATGTCAGTGAAACAGGGAACGTCACGAAGCATCATTATAAAAACGCTCCCATAAGAGAAGTTGTGTAGGAAGATCCTCTTCCTCTTCACGGTTACGTTGCGATAGAATTTGCCTGATTGTTTCTTGGGGTTGGTCTACAAGACCAACAAACCGATCTACAGTAAGTGGCATCTTACGTTTGCGCCGGTAGCTGAAAACGAAGAATGCATTAAAGATTGGATGTAACATATATAAATAATCTTTGGTCTCAGGAGTTTCACGCCCAAGCTTATTTCCAACTGTTCTGATTAATGCCAGATTCATAACAGATGAATTGATTAATGATGCTGCTCTTTGCTGGATCGTGTCTGCATTAGATATGGATGCAAGTTTGGCTTTAACTAATGTAAATTGATTCACTTCTGGGGCATGACCAGATGGTTGTGCCGCCATGACTTGAAATATACGTCCCAAACTCAATACAAGCTTTTTAAGTTTGGCTCCATCATTTGATAACCCTTCGATCTCGGACAGATATCTTTCTCCTACATTCTGAGCAGCCTCTGTTTGATGCGCCTGAGATACCGGATGTGAAAGATTGTTGCCTTGACTCAAATGAACCAAAAAACTTTCGTAAAACAACTCAACAAAAAATCGGATGTTGCCGCCAGCTAAAAGGGTGAGAGTATCCCATCCTGCATAATATTTACGTATACCACGCTTTTTTTCGTTAATAGTGTAAAGCATGGCATGTTTATAATTGCCATAACGCGTATCCCAAATATCACGGTGTTGAATGAAGTCAAGCCAAGTGTCAGCAAGTCTACCACCATTATTTCGTGACCAGTAGCCAATGAAATAAATTTGCAAAGGAGTCAATGTTTCGACCAATGCATAATCTGACTTAGAACATATTCCTTTCAACTCACTCATTATTTTTTCAGCGGCAGGTTTGATGCCTAATGCAACAGCTTCCTCGTCCTCAGTAAAACCTGGAAAAGCCACGCGGACATCAGTTTTAATAGTGTCGGGTGCGGAGGGTAGCTTTGATATGCGTTCCATACATACATTATAGGCAAACTTTCGAAATGTCGAGATGTTAAGTCTTTCAACGACATCTATGATTGCGTAGTCAGCAGGATGTATTAACTGTTCATGTTCATTGAGAGTATCTCTTCTCCTCCAGCCCAACTCACGCACACCAATTTTAAAGCTGTAGTAGTGTCCCGAATGTTTGATTAAAGTATTCACAACGCGTTGCTGGTAATCCTCAAAGTTCTCAAACTCATCAATCAAAAAAATGAATGTTTTATTACTAAACTCAAGAATCTTATGCACTTCAGAAATTAGTACTTGAACAGGGACACTTTGCACAGACAATCGAGGTGTTGGCTCATCCACTACGTTATTAATATAAGCCTCGAAATCAATCTTTGCATCATCAATTCTTGATCCGAGGCTAGATAATGAAACGGTTGTCTCTAAATTGAGGCTCCTAGTAATTCTCCGACAAGCTGTTTCATTGAGTGTCACTACAAAGTGAGTATTTTCCTCGTACCATTGAAGATATTTGATAATAAGATCACACATTACCAAGTTAAAATAATGGGAAAAACGCTTTCGCCATTCATCTTCTGTCAACTCAATCCCTCGAAAAGCGGTCACAACATTGGTATCTGCTCTATAATATAGTCCCACATTGGACATTGTTTTTACTGTATCAACAGCACTTCTATGAAGCGCAAACTGACCTTCGTAAGACAATCCACGAAGAACAGTAGTTTTACCCGTTCCTCTTCCACCTACAAGTACGCACGGACGTACTGAAGATATGAGTTCAGGGAAATATTCCGGCTCTGTGAACAGAACGTAAAGCTGACCTTCCAGCCATTCAGCTCTGAATGTGCCAAATAATTTACTGAGTTCTGCTATCTACCCGAACGTTTCTGCGGATGTTTCCATCACGTCCGGCGTAATAAAGGTTTCCATCCGTTTTGCTCCCAGTAGAATATAGGTAAAGTGGCATCAGGAACCGAATGCTCAAAGCCAAGCGAAAGACCTAATTTATTAAACCCCTGCCAATCATTTACCCCGCCATGAGTATCATAAATGCCGACACGATGACTGACTTTCTCCAGAAAGTCTAATGCAGAAGTACGTAGATGGTCTGGCCACACTAGAGCCTGTTATGCACTTTTTTAGAACAGCAGGCAGCTATTACGGATATTGTTTATCAGCCTACTTGCTTAGCCGAACCCGAATAACGCGGGTTGCTGGCCGAAATACTCTAAATTCAGCCGCGCCAGGGGCAAATCAGACCAAACAAGCCTACAAAGTGCATAACAGGCTCTAAAGAGTCCGTTGCCAGCGCGCTATATCGTGGGCTCATTACATGAGCAGGGCAGACGGTTACTTCCGGCGCATCCAGCTTCAACCGTCTGTAGGCAAACTCAGTACAGATGATCGGGCAATAAAAAAATCGATGTTGTCCTGTCTGAGCGATTTGATTGAAATCGGTTGAATGTAAAGGACTAAAAAAGTAAGGGCGTTGCCATGTGTGAACAAATTGTTCACCTGATCCTACAAAATCATCTACGAAAACGATATTGTAACTTTGTGTGCCTTGAAGCAAACGATATAGTTCGTCTCCTGACTTAAATTGCGATCCTGGTAAACCAAGTACTTGACGTGCCATGCGCTCAAAGATAAAACCACTTTCTGTAGAATGAGGCACTTCTTTGGTTACATGAGTAATTACAATTTTGTCAACAAAATCAGACCACATTAATTGTTGATTAACTGAAGTGTCGCTTAGATTCAAAGATGACTTACTAAGTCCTTGAAATGCTGATTGAAACATCGCTTCTATCAAGTCATTCGAAAAATAAAGGAATGCATCGAGTAAGTAAATAGCATGTTCTAATTCATCTTCGCGAAAATTCTCAAGCCAAAAGACTGGATTTAACTTTTGTAATAAAGGCCAAAGTTGAATGTCAACAAAATACTTGCTCTTCTCAATGACTTGCCGATATTTTTCTGCTGTCCTTGGATTGAGTTGATCAACATTGATAGCCAATTTATGGTTTCCTAGTTACTATCTACTTTAGACGCTAAAGAGCTGCAAGCTTTTCATCCAGCAGTCGGTTGATGATGTCGGGTCTGGCTTGGCCTTTCAGGGCTTTCATCACCTGACCCGTCAGGAAGCCTTTGCTCTTGTCGTTGCCGGCTTTGATTCTGGCGACGACATCGGCATTTGCGGCCAAAACTCGGTCGACTTCAGCGGAGATGGCGGAGTCGTCGGAGACGGCGGCGAGGCCTTTGGTGTCGACAATCGATTGAGGCGTTTCGCCTGTTTCAAACATCCCTGCCAGAACAGTCTTGGCGATGTTGTTGGTGATCTTGCCTTCGTCGCGCAGGGTGATCAACTGACGCAGATTTTCGGGTGTGACTTTGGTCTCGGTGATCTCCTGGCCGGATGCGTTCAGCAGGCGTGCCAGATCACCAGTGACATAGTTCGCGATGGCTTTAGCATCGGCTCCGGCAGCAGCTTCTTCAAAGTAGGCCGCGAGTGGTCGGGACGCAGTCAGAATGGCGGCATCGTAAGGGCGTAGGCCGTACTGAGTGACAAACCGCTCCAATTTCGCATCCGGCAGCTCCGGCAGGAGAGCACGGGCGGCTTCGACAGCGGCGTTCTCAAAATGCAGTGCCACCAGATCCGGCTCAGGGAAGTAGCGGTACTCCTGCTCTTCTTCCTTGAAGCGCATATGATAAGTCTCGCCGCGAAGATCGTTCCAGCCCAGCGTTTCCTGACGCACCACTTCGCCTTCGTTCAAAAGCTCCGACTGTCGTTCCAACTCATATCCAACGCCTTTATATACAGACTTGAACGAGTTGAGATTTTTGATCTCAGTCTTGACTCCGACACCGTTTGTGCCGACAGGCCGGATACTGAGGTTGGGTTCAGCCCGAAGATGTCCTTCTTCCATCTTGCCGTCAGAGACGCCCAGATAGACAAGAATAGACCGCAGCTTCTCTAGATATGCGCGGGCTTCGTCGGCAGAAGTCAGATCCGGCGGGAACTCGGTGACGATCTCCATCAGCGGGAC
>JBPBQB010000167.1:0-18178 GCA_050954545.1 Janthinobacterium lividum
TCGCAAAGCATTGGGTCACTTTCGGTTTAGACGAGTGGAAAAACTCTCAACGTCACGCAAACGGCGCTTTTTGTATCTACTTCGAGTTCCACAATCTTCCGCATGAACTGAGACTACTTTGCAGCGTTACACCGGGTGAGTTGGTAGATCGTGCTAAACTCTTCCAAATGGCCCACAACAACCATTTTTCAGGGAGCCAGCCAAAATTAAATACAGGAACTTATCGTGCCTCTATCATTCAAGTATTACAACGCGAAGATTACCAAAAACAGCAAGCTGAAATTGAGGCCCTGATTTCAGAAAAGTGGCAGACCTATTTGCATGATGAACTGCCGCGAATGGCAAAAGCAATCCGTGAGGAAAAATGGCTTTGGGAATTGCCATAGCGCGTTATAACTTCCCGAGTGGTACAATGATTTACAGCGGCATTGTTATGGAAACAGTAATTTCAGACAGAGCACCGACCACAGATGCGGAATATGAAGCCATCGTTGATTATAATTTAGGGCAACTGAAGATTATGCAAGGAAAGATGGATGAAGATCAGCGAGAGATAGAAATGATGCGAACAGAAACCGATGCAATTTTAGCGGACATCATGTGTTTACTCAAAGCAGCCTAAAGATTATTTGTGGAGATACTACTATGGAATCAGTCACTTTAACTAAAACGCCCACGACCGATGCAGAATACGAAGCAGCGATTGACCAAATGATGATGCAGATGCAGCGGATGCGAGTAGAGATTGCAGAAGATCACCGGCTTACGGATCAGATTCAAAGCCAAACGCGGAAAAAGCTAGATCATTTGGGCAAAATCCTCAACCGGCTTGAGGCTTCTTAATCATGTGGAACAAATTCTTTGGGGTTTTGAAGCTGACTATTAGAACTACTCAGGCTAAAAACTACCATTATGGTAGTATAATAAAGTTGTATTGTATCAATGTCTGAAAAGAAAAAGCCGACGTATGACCTGGATTCGTTCAAGGCAGCATTCTCATCTGAAAGTGCGTTGGCAATGACATTTATTGCTGCCAATGATGCAGCAAATCTTGGCTTTGGGAAATCTGAGATTGTTTCCATTTTGCAAACAATGCAGACTCCTCATTTTTATAAATCGATGACCTCACATTCGGATTACAAAATCTGGCAGGATGTTTATCATGTTCCTTCTCGCGTTGGCGTTCTTTATATCAAGTTTACTGCTGGCACTGTGACTCTTTTCAAGCTGCTCTTGTTCAAGGAAAAAGATAATGGCTGAAAAAACTAGTGAAGAACAAGTCTGCCATGAATGCGGGGCGGCAATGGTCCGTGGCAGCAAGCCGATGACAATCCACTATAAAGGTCTGTCTGCGACGTTTGAGATGCCGGGCTGGTATTGCGCTTGCGGCGAGGGTGTCGTTACCGCAAAAGATATGGACACTTCGGATCGTCAGCTTAATCTGCTGAAGGCACAATCGGAAAATCTTGTCCTGCCAAGCGATGTGCGGCGTATTCGGAAAAAGCTGGGGTTAAACCAGCAAGCGGCCGGTCAAATACTTGGAGGCGGTCCCAGTGCATTCAATAAGTATGAAAAGGGTCAAGTCTTGCCGTCAAAGGCGATTTCCAATCTCTTGCGAGTGCTGGAAGCTCTGCCCAATGCATTAAACTATCTGAGATAACACAAAACTTTATGAAGATCCCGATTGAATGGTTACGCGAATTTGTAAATACGCCCCTGGACGATGACGCGCTGGCGGCGAAGTTGACGATGGCTGGCCTCGAAGTGGAAGAGATCACGGCCTCGGACGATGGACCGGTCTACCATACCAAAGTCACGCCTAATCGCGGTGACTGGGTCTCCGTGGTCGGGTCGGCGCGGGAAGCGGCGGCGGCGCTGGATATAACCTTGAGCCGACAGATGTCGCCGCTGCCGGACGAAAGCGAAGACATTCGGCGCTGGGCGGGAGTGCGGGTCGAAGACCCGGTTCTCTGCCCGCGTTATACGGGGAAGCTGATCCGCAACGTCGTTTTTAAGCCTTCGCCCCCTTGGATGCAGGCGCGGCTGACGGCGGCGGGAATGGCACCGCGCAATGTCGTGGTGGATGTCACGAACTATGTCATGCTGGAGCTTGGGCAGCCGCTTCATGCATTCGATTATGCGACGCTGCCGGAAGGTCAGATCGTTGTCCGCTCGGCGGCTGAGGGCGAGAAGATCACCACGCTGGACGGAACCGAGCGAAGCCTGACACCAGATATGCTGGTGATCGCAGATCGAAATCAGCCGGTCGCCATCGCAGGCATCATGGGCGGCAGCGAGACGGAAATCTCCGAGACGACAAAACATGTCTTCTTGGAATCCGCTCACTTTGATCCTGGCACTGTCCGTCGGACCTCCAAGACTCTCGGGCTGATGACGGAAGCCTCCTACCGTTACGAGCGGTTTATCGATCCTGCCTTGGCTCCTATCGCTCTGGAACGGGCCTGTGACCTGCTGGCCGAGCTTGCAGACGGGGAAGTAGTGCTGGGGCGGATCGATCTCTATCCGAAGCCGCTGCGCGAACAAGTCATTTCCCTGCGTCCAAGCCGAACCAACGCGATTTTGGGCACACAGTTAGACGAGGCGGCTATTGCCGGCAGTCTGCGGCGATTGGGTCTCGCTGTGGAGGCTTCCTCAGAGCCGCTTGTCGTGACTGTGCCGACATTCCGGCCCGATCTGGTGCGTGAGATCGATCTGATCGAAGAAGTCGGGCGCATGATCGGCTACGACACGCTGCCGGAAACTTTGCCGACTACCGGTGGGAGGGGCGGGGGTGATGCTCCCATGGGGCGTCTAACGGCGTATCTGAGAACCCTGCTGATCGGCCTCGGTTTATCGGAAGCGATGACACATTCACTCGCCCCGCCGTCTGCCTTCGATGACCCGCGTGAAGAGGCCCACCGTGTTCAGATCCGTCAGGCCTTGTCTGCGGAATTGTCCGGCCTGCGTCAATCGCTGGTCCCGAACCTGCTGGAAGCACTGGCCCGGAACCTGCGTCAGCGCCAGCCTGAAGTAAAGCTCTTCGAAGTCGGGAAAGTGTTTAGTTTGGGCAAAGAGGCTGGGGAATATCTCGAGCCGCGCCGGGCTGCGGCTGTCCTCACAGGGCCGTCCATCGACTTCTTCACGGCCAAGGGATTGGTCGAAGCGCTGGGAACTGCTCTGCATCTTCCCCGTTTGGATTTCGCGGCTGACGAACGCCCGCAGATGCATCCAGGCCGGTCGGCAGCGGTTTCGCTGTCGGGTCAGATTCTCGGCTATGTCGCAGAATTAGACCCGGACGAAGCCAAAGCGCATCTGGACATTCCTGCGACAGCAGGACGGATCGCGATTATCGAACTCGATGCCGATGTCCTGCTTGCTCATGCGGACCCTGTGCTCCGCTACACGCCCCTGCCGCGCTTCCCAGCCACTAGCCGGGACCTAGCGGTTGTCGTCGACCTAGCGACGCCGTACGGCCTTTTGGAAAATACGGCGTGGGAAGCGGTCAGCGCCGCTCTGACCGAGTCCATCACTCTCCAAAGCATTTACACTGGGGACCGTGTCGCCGAGGGCAGGAAGAGTGTCGCCCTGCGCCTCACCTTCCGCGCGTCAGACCGCACACTGACCGACGCCGAAGTTGACGCTCAGGTTTCAGCAGCGGAAAGTCTCCTCGCGGAGAAGGCAGGCGCGGAGCGGCGCTAATCAGCCGGGCCGGTTACTTGAGCCAGATTCCAATCTCCGTCTGTGCATTCTCGACCGAATCGGAGCCGTGAATTAAGTTCTGCTCGACAGAATTTGCATAATCGCCGCGAATGGTGCCGGGCAGAGAATCGGCAGGCTTACTCGCACCCATCATCTTGCGGGCCAGGGCGACAATATCGTCGCCTTCCCAGACCATCGCGACGACCGGGCCGGAGCTAATAAAATCCACAACACCCTCGAAGAACGGCTTGCCGCGATGCACTTCATAATGCGCTTCCGCCTGTTCGCGCTTGGGCGTTATCATCTGAAGCGCGGTAAGAGTGAAACCTTTGGCCTCGAAGCGGCGGATGATCTCACCGACAAGCTGACGCCGAACACCGTCGGGCTTTACCATCAAAAATGTTTGTTCCACGTTGAAATGTCTCCTGTGACTGGAATTTGGGAGCTTTTGTCCTGAAATCCGCTTTATTATGATTGAAAACTCAGGCCAAAGTCAAGCAGGCTGCTTTTAGGAAACCATGGACATTTTTGACCCGATCGATCAGCTTCTGACCATCCGTGCCCGGCCTGTCAACGCTGCCGGCACGAGCCGGACCGGTGTCGTTGTCTCGACACGCCGCTACCTCTGGTATTACCTTGCGACTTGGCCGGATGGCAGTCTGGCGGCCTCACTGCATATCGGAGAAGGCATTGTACCGGCGGGCGAAACACAGCCCTGGCATGTCATGCGTCGGGACCGCATCCGAGCTTTGCTTCAGCCGACACCGAGAGGAACAGAAACAATCGCCAGCTATTACCCTGCCGGCTCGGGGGTAAACGGGGAATTTTTTCGTTTGACCGACGGGACCGCCCGCGTCGGCGGCTTCGATATACTCGGACACGGATGGCGCGGCGGGGTGGGAATACACTGCGAATCCAAAAAACGCTGCCTACTCCTACGCGGCGACGGCGACCCGCCTGATGTCTACTACATCGAGCCGATTCCTCGTGCCCCCACCCAGCCGTCAATCGCCGCCGCCCTGCTGCTGGCATATGTCCTGACTGAGCACGAAGTCCGCGAAGGCAACTGGATCAAGAGACCTGGGAGATAGTGTTACGAAAGGTTTGTTGAGATTATCTTCATTTGAAACTCTAGCCCCTCCCGTTTCGGGAGGGGAAGCGAGGAACGAGCGGGGTGGGTTTTCTAGCGTGCCTTCGCCGTGTACTTTCGAGGATCATCAAGCGTTTCGGGGCCGACTTCGACGGCGGTCGTGACGTTATCCCCGGCAAGATCATACCGTGCCTGGCTTGTCATGCTTTTGACCAGCGACCGCAAAGCACGGACTCCAGTCTTCATATTGACGGCTTTGTCGACGACCGCGTCTAAGGCTTCCTCGGTGAACTTCAGATCGATGCCATCGCGCCGGAACAGCTCGACTTGCTGCTTAATGACGGAGTTCTTCGGCTGGGTCAATGCCAGACGCATCTGCGTTTTGGTCAGCGGCGCAAGCGGGACAATAATCGGGAAGCGGCCTGCGAACTCAGGCACGAAGCCGTATTCGATCAGGCTCTCGATCAATATCTCGGCAGGAGCTTCGGCCAGAATCTCGTAATCCCGCTGCGGGTCACCGGAAATCGCCGACGGATTAGCACGTAATCCCATGGTCCGTTCAGTGGTCCGCTTCATCTTCTTCGCGACAATCTCAGGGAAGCCCTCAAAAGCACCGCCGCCGATAAACAAAATCTTGCTGGTATCGATATACTCCGGCGGGGCGTCTGGGTGCTTGCGGCCCGAGGCACCCAATGGAAGCTGAGCCATTGTCCCTTCGACCAGCTTTAGGAGGGCATGCTGGACAGATTCGCCCGAAACGTCCCGCGTAATGCTGGGATTAGCCTGAGACTTGCGGGCGATCTTGTCGATCTCATCGATGAAGATCACGGAACGACCGGCCCATTCCAAATCTTCGCCGGCATCGATATAAGCTGCGGTCAAGATGCTTTCGACATCGTTCCCGGTGTAGCCAGTCGGCGAAAGGCTGGTAGCATCAGCAGACGCGAAAGGGACACCGAGAGAACGTGCCAGTGTCTTGGCTAACAGTGTCTTGCCGCTGCCGGATGGGCCGACCAGCATGATGTTGGCTTTTTCCAGCTCGACTTCCGCTTTTGTTCCCGCTTCCGCCTGGGCGAGATCGTCCTGATGGATACGGTGATGGTCGTACAGGCCGACTGCGACATCGCGCTTCGCGCGTTCCTGCCCGATCACGTATTCATCCAGCCGGGCGACAATCTCGCGCGGCGACTGATTGAACGCAACCAGTGCTTCCCGCGCCTCAGCCCGCTTGCCTTCATTTTCCTGAAGATGCGTACCTTCTTCAGCTTCCTGAACCTTTTTTTGCAGGTCCACGCCTGCCGTGAAACCAGGCCAGTCCCGGTGGCAGATGTAATGCCCCGCCGCATCGATCTCGATCACCTGTCCCCGGTCGCGCTCCACATCGTAGTTCTCGCCGCAGACCATGCACTTCGCTTTCACTGACTTCATTCTCCTCGCTGCGCTGTCACAAAAAAGAAAGGACGCATAAACTATGCGTCCCAGTCGTCATTCATCTTCATCATAGTTGGTCGGGGTGACAGGACTCGAACCTGCGGCCTCAAAGTCCCAAACTTTGCGCGCTACCAACTGTGCTACACCCCGTATGCTTTTATTATACTCCCGAAAACCATCTAAGTCAACCCGGCGAGAGGTTGACTTTTTAGAGCCGCCCCAGTATGATTATCCTATGAATGTCACTCTGGCTCAGATACAAGCCGCACTGCCTGGTGTTCAGTCTGTCGCGCACCACACGCCGGTCACGACAAGCGCCAGCGTTTCTCGACGAATCGGGGCAGACGCAAATATTGTTCTAAAGTGCGAGAACTTGCAGCGGACGGGATCGTTCAAGATCCGCGGTGCTTACCACCGGCTCTCACTGCTGACGCCCGACGAATGCAGGCGAGGCGTTGCTGCTGCCAGTGCCGGCAACCACGCTCAGGGCGTCGCGCTTGCCGCCCGCCTGCGGGGGATTGCCGCAACTATCTTCATGGCGGAATCTGCCAGCATCGCGAAGATCAAGGCGACCGAAGGCTACGGGGCGAAAATTGTCCTCGCCGGCAACAACCTTCATGAAGCGACACTGGCATGTCAGGAATGGGTTGCCGGATCAAACGCCGTTTTTATTTCTCCGTTTGATGATGACGGCATTATCACCGGGCAGGGAACACTTGGACTGGAGCTGCTTCAGGACGTCCCCGATGTCAGCACCGTCGTCATTCCTATAGGCGGGGGCGGCTTATTCGCCGGGGTTGCTCTGGCGCTGAAAGAGACCAATCCCAAGATTCGCGTCATCGGTGTACAATCGGAAGGCTGCGATGCCGCCGTGCGCTCGTTCCAGGCCGGGCATCTGGTCCCCGGCATCAGTCCGGTGCGGACGATCTGCGACGGCATTGCCGTCAAATCGCCGTCACCACGTACATTCGAGTATCTCCAAAAATACGCCGATGACATTGTCACTGTTTCTGATGCCGCCGTGTCTTCCGCCATCCTGCTGCTGCTGGAACGCGCGAAGCTCGTTGTCGAGCCCAGCGGCGCTGCCGGTCTCGCGGCGCTCTTAGAAGGCCGCACTCAGCCACACGGCAAAACTGCAGTGATATTGTGCGGTGGCAACATCGATGCCCTCGCCCTGGCAGACTTGACTCAGCGTGAGATGCTTCGCGCCGACCGTTACCTGCACCTGATGAGCTCCTGCGATGACCGTCCTGGGGGTCTGGTCAATCTGCTGACAGTGATCGCAAAAGAGCGCGGCAGTGTAATCACGGTCAACCACAACCGTCTCAGCCCGCATATCGCGCTTGGCGTTACCAGCGTCGAGCTATTGATCGAAGTGCGCGACCGGGCACATCAGGAACGAATTATCGCTGCTCTGCATCAGCATGGGTATCCCGCCCTGCTTGTTGATTGATAGCATACCTATAACGATGGCGTAAACGCCGTCGCTGAGGGGCGAAGCGCCAAGCTGCCACCTTCGTGGCGGCAGGATCAGAATCTTAACTCTTGTCCCGCGCAGGCGGGACCCCGGCGTCTGCGCCCCCCAGCGAGGGCGTTTACGCCCTCGTCTACTGACGCCCTCGCTTTATATCGTCTTTTCAAGTAAAGGAAACACTCACATGACAGAACCTATCGTCTATAAAGGCCTCGAAGGCATTACCGCCGCTGCAACAAATATCGCAGAAGTGGACGGCCAGAACGGACGCCTCACCCTGCGCGGCTACGATGTCAGTGAGCTTTCCGGCAACGTCACATTTGAAGAAGTCGCCTACCTGCTCTGGAACGGCAGCCTGCCGACCCAATCAGAATCCGACGACCTGAAAGCCGAAATGAGCGCCGCCCGTGCCCTGCCGGCACCCGTTCTGGCAGCACTCGAACAGCTTGCGCCTCACGCCGCCGGAATGCACATACTTCGCATGGGAGCGTCTATGCTTTCCATCGGCGATGCCGATGTCGACAGCCTCGGCCTCGCCTCCGCCAAGCGCCGCGCCGCACGTTTGCAGGCCCAGATGTCGGCGATTGTCGCCCATACCTACCGTCTGCGCCAGGGCCAGCCGATTGTCACACCGAAGCCCGAGCATGGCCTAGCCGCAGGCTTTCTCTATATGCTGGAAGGCAAAGAGCCGGAGCAGGCGCGTGTCGACGGCCTCAACGCTTACATGGTCGCGGTCAGCGAACATGGCTTAAATGTCTCGACTTTCTGTGCCCGCGTCGCGATCTCTACCGATTCCGACATGGTCTCTGCCCTGACCGCTGCCGTCGGCGCCCTAAAAGGCCCGAAGCACGGCGGCGTTCCCGGCCCCGTCCTCGACATGCTCCACGAGATCGGCAGCCCCGACAACACCGATGCCTTCATTCGGGCCGAAATGGCATCAGGACGCCGCATCATGGGCTTCGGCCACCGCATCTACAAAGTCCGCGATCCCCGCGCTGCCCTGCTCTCCGCTGCCGCCGAGAAGATGGCTGCACTGACCAACGACTACGAGCTGCTGAACCTCACCAAATCCGTCGAGCAGACCACGATCAACGTGCTGGCCGAACTCAAACCGGGCCGTGACCTCTACGCCAACGTCGAGCTTTACGCCGCTCTCATCCTCCACGCCGTCGGCGTCCCCTCCGAGCTTTTCACCCCCGTCTTCGCCGTAGGCCGCACCGCCGGCTGGACCGCCCACATGATCGAGCAGCTAGACGGCAACCGCATTATCCGCCCCGACTCCATCTACACTGGTCCCCGCGACCTGCATTGGAAACCAATGAACGAGCGGCAATAATTGGAATTGAAGGTGGCTTATGAGAAGATTATCCGAACTTCATCTCCGGCATACCGGACCGATTCTCTGCCTCGAAACGGTTCGCGCGTTTGAGGACTATTTTCAAGTCACACTGCCGCCGAGCTATCCACGTTTTTTATCGCTTGCAAACGGCGGGCAGCCGATGATTGATTGCACGTTCGATTACACCACAATGTTTGGAGAACTTGTCACGGAGGCAGACCAAGTCAAAGAGTTCGGTTCACTTACGAATAACAACGAAAGCTGGAGCGGAATTAGGCGGAACACGGATTTTCTCCGAAATGTATTCTCTGGCCTCGGCAGAGATATCAGCGTGGTGTGGATCGGGAGTAGCACCGACGGTGCTATGATTTACCTCGATTGCGCCACCTCGCCATCACCTGTTTACGCTCTTTACAGAGAGTGCGATGATACTACCCCCAAAATCGCTTCTTCATTCGAGAACTTTATAGAAGGTCTGTATTATCGCTGTTAGCTTTCGTTCGCGAAGTGAACATTTTGCACTATCCAAGCCCCGGACTTCCAGACAGGGGTATCTCGACACCTACTTCTGCAAACCAAACAGGTTCTTAAGGAGAGCAACAATATGAGAAATCTTGCGGAGATTAGTCTGAAATACTATCCTGCCGATGCTGCTTCACCCGCACATGAAGAACCACCATCCGCAGCAGTAATCGAGGAGTTCGAAAAGCATTTTCAAGTCAAGTTGCCGACGGACTATGTCTCGTTTTTACAAACCACGAATGGAGGCAACCCAACCATCGACACATTTGACTACATAACTAGCGTTGGCGAGTTCGTTCATGATGCTGATCAAGTAGGGGAATTCTTCTCATTGACCATGGAGCGAAAAAGCCAGTATGAAGAAGGAGTTTGGGAGTATACAGAGTGGCTTCAAGAAGTGTTTATAGAAAACGGCTGGCCGTCAAGCATTGTGTGTATTGGTCGCAATGGTGCAGACAACATGATTTATCTTGATACGACCAAGCCAACACCTCCCGTTCACATCCTGTACCGCGAGTGCGAGAACGCTACTCCGCAGATCGCCTTGTCTTTCGGCGAGTTTATTGATAACTTACATAGCGGCGAACAAAACGAAACTGATATCCTGAATGAACATTAACCAAAATTACTTGACGGATTTTCTCGTTGGCCTCTTAAACACGCCAAGCCCGACAGGGAATACTGAGAAAGCCATTGCTTACACCGAAGCGGCTTTGCAGACGCTTGGTCTCGAAACGTGGCGGACGCGGAAAGGGGCGCTGCTTGCGACTTTGCCTGGTGTCTCGCAAACGGAGCCTCGGGCGGTGACGGCGCATGTGGATACGCTGGGGGCGATGGTCAAAGAGATCAAGCCGAACGGGCGGCTGACACTGTCGCAGATCGGCGGCTATGCGTGGAACGCGATTGAAGGCGAAGGCGTCACCATCGCAACAGAAGGGCAGGGTATGATTCGCGGAAGTGTGCAGCTTAACAAAGCGTCCACGCATGTGCATGGCGGCGCGGTCAACGAGACCAAGCGCGAGGCTGGGACACTGGAAGTGCGGATCGATGCCCGAACGGTGAGTGCGGCAGAGACGAAAGCATTGGGGATCGCGGTAGGGGATTTTGTCTATTTGGACCCGCGTGTCGAAGTCGGAAACGGCTTTATTCGCAGTCGTCACTTAGACGACAAAGCCTGCGTCGCCTGTGTGCTAGCCGCTGTCAAGGCACTTCGGGAGAGCGGACAGACGCCGGCGCAGACCACGACTCTGCATATCAGCAATTATGAAGAAGTCGGCCACGGGGCAGCAGGCGGGTTTCCAGAAGAAATCACGGAGCTGCTTACCGTGGACATGGCAGCGATTGGGGACGGGCAGGCGTCTGATGAGTTCCACTGCACGCTCTGCGTCAAAGACAGCGGCGGGCCGTATCATATCGGCTTCAATCGGAAGCTGCGAAAGCTGGCGGCAGCGAACGATGTGGACTTGAAGACCGATATTTACCCGTATTACGGTTCCGATGGCGAAGCACTCTGGCGGGCAGGAGCCGATGTCCGGGTAGCGCTCATCGGTCCGGGCGTGGATGCGTCGCATTCCTATGAGCGCACACATATCGATGCCCTGGTAGACACGGCGCGGCTTATTGGGTACTATTTGCTGGCAGAATAAGAATTCGATAAAAGACCGATTAGGAGACACGAATGGCAAATTTATTTGAGTACAAGATTATCGTGAGCGATTCGGACGATGAGACTGACGAAGAGACCCTCAACCAGCATGGCGGTCAGGGCTGGGAACTGGTCAACGCCGTGGCGGATGTCCGGGCAAACGACGATGCCGAGGACGGTGCGGACGATGAAAATGTCCCGGTAACAGTCTTTTACTTCAAGCGTCACAAAGACTAAGCGAAGGGCAACTCATGGCTATTCTTGTTGATAAAAATACCAAAGTCATCGTCCAGGGCATCACCGGGCGCGAAGGCGAGTTCCACACCACCCAAATGATCGCTTACGGCACGCAGGTTGTCGGCGGCGTGACTCCCGGCAAAGGCGGCATGACTGTCCAGGGCGTTCCCGTCTTCGATACCGTTCAGGAAGCCAAAAACGCGACCGGGGCGGATGCCACCTGCATCTTTGTCCCGGCACGCGGCGCGGCGGACGGCATCATGGAAGCAGTCGATGCGGGCATTGACTTCATCGTCTGTATCACCGAAGGAATCCCGATTGAAGACGAAATCCGGGCTGTCAATGTCGTGAAGTACTCTAAATCGCGTTTGCTGGGTCCAAACTGCCCCGGCATTCTGACTGTCGGCGGTGCTAAGATCGGCATCATCCCGGCCAGTATGTTCATGCCCGGCCCGATTGGGATCGTTTCCCGCTCCGGCACCCTCACCTATGAGTCGGTTGACGCGCTCACCCGTGCGGGCCTCGGCCAGACCACCTGCGTCGGTGTCGGCGGCGACCCGATGCCCGGTACCCGCTTCATCGATGTCCTGCCACTGTTTGAGGCTGACCCCGAGACAAAAGCCGTCGTCATGTGCGGCGAAGTCGGCGGCTCCGACGAAGAGATTGCCGCTGAGTACATCAAGACCATGACCAAGCCCGTCATCGGCTTCATCGCCGGCCTGACCGCCCCTCCCGGCAAGCGTATGGGCCACGCAGGAGCCATCATCTCCGGCACTTCCGGCAGCCCGCAGGCAAAAGTAGAGGCCCTCCGTGCCGCAGGCGTTCACATCGCCGAAAGCACCGCTGACATTCCAGGTCTGGTTAAAAAAGCGCTGGGGATGTGAAGCTGAATGTATGGCGGTCTGTGCTAAGAGGAGTGACCACAGACAACCCGAAATTCTCTCGCGTCTTGCAGATGTTGGCGAATAATGAGATGATTGCGGCTCACATAGTCACGACACCGGACAGATGTCGTGACTATCCTTTGGTTCCAATATCAGACTACCATGCTATCGTCAATGTTGAGCCGAAGGTCGAAAACATTACTCGATGGAGATATTGGCCGCTCCAACAAAACAAGCGTTCACATAATCTTGTCGGCTTTGATGTTGTGTACCGCGAGATTGACGCAGACAAGTACGAGAAGTTCACCCAATACGCACGGGGAGCGGAAGAAAAAGACATTTTTGCTAGCCGGGTGGAAAAGCATGGAGCGCGAAGTGCCCAAGAATTAGTTGACGTTCTCGCTAACTATAATGTGAAGCTCGACGATATGCGTCTTGGAAGAATGACGGACTAAGTGGCATATATTCTGGATGATATCGAAGTGAACAAGCCTGTTTTTGCAAAGTTTCTTCGTACTTGAGGCAGGCATAAACCAAAGCGGTCACGCAGGATTTATGGCAAGGCAAAACTGCGTTTTCGCCGCTGAATTAGCTTTTCACCCGGCATTGGAAGTACCGGGTTTCTTTATGTGTTCATGCGGCTCATTTTGTTTGCTCTACATTCGACTTATACAGCTTGCTGTGATGGCGGCTGTATCCGAAATAGACGATAAACCCGAGCGCCAGCCAGATGACGAGCCTAAGCTGTGTCGCGCCCGGCAGGCCCACAATTAGGTATAAGCAGGAGAGAATGCCGAGCACGGGGACGACCGGCAATCCAGGGCAGCAGAACGGGCGGTGTAGCTCCGGCTGAGTGCTGCGCAGGTATAGAACCCCGGCGCAGACCAGAGCAAAGGCAAACAGCGTGCCGATGCTGACCAGCTCTCCCAGCAGTGCCAGTGGCACGAAGGCGGCGATGAGGCTGACAATAATTCCCAGAAGCCAGGTCGCGACGGTCGGTGTCTGGAACCGGGGGCTGAGACGGCTGAAGATGCTTGGCAAAAGTCCATCACTTGCCATCGTGTAGAAAATGCGTGTCTGGCCGTACATTAGCACCAGCATGACCGAGCTTAGACCCGCAATCACTCCTACTTTCACCATCTCCGTCAGCCAGCCCAGGCCGATCGCGCCGACCCCGACCGCAATCGGGTCAGGGACATTGAGCAGCTTGTATGAGACGATGCCTGTCAGTGTCCCGGCCACCAGGATATAGAGTACGGTGCAGACTGCCAGCGATCCTAATATCCCAATTGGCATATCCTTCTGTGGGTTTTTCGCTTCTTGGGCGGCAGTCGAAACCGCATCAAAACCAATGTACGCGAAGAAGATGACGCCAGCCCCGCGCAGGACACCGCTCAGACCAAAATGTCCGAACTGACCAGTATTGGCTGGCAGAAACGGATGCCAATTCGCCGGGTGTATGTGTCCGATGCCAAATGCCAGAAACGCGGCAATCACTACCAGCTTGACGACCACAATAACGGCATTGAAGCTGGTCGACTCTTTGGTCCCAAATCCCAGCAGCGCGGTCACTCCTAGAACACCGATCATCGCGGGTAGATTGAACCCGTGAATGTGAGGCAGGTTAATACCGAGATCGTGCAGGAAGCTGGAGACGTAACCCGCCCATCCCACCGCGACCGTCGCCGAGCCGAGCGCGTACTCTAAAATTAGGTCCCAGCCAATGATCCAGGCCACCAGCTCTCCAAGTGTCGCATAAGAATAGGTATATGCGCTCCCGGCAATCGGAATCAGCGCTGCAAACTCTGCGTAGCATAAGCCCGCGAACGTGCAGGCGATCCCGCCGAGAATAAACGATAGGATGATTGCCGGACCGGCATATTGGGCGGCCGCGTGTCCGGTCAACACAAAGATACCGGCCCCGATGATGGCTCCGATGCCAAGCGCCAGAAGATGGCCTGGCCCGAGGCTGCGTTTGAGGCTTTCGCCTTCGGTATCCTGCGCCTGTAAATCTTCCAGGCTCTTTTTTGCCAGATAGCGGTTCATAGTAGTCAGCCTCCCTAGTTCAGTTCTGCATTGCTTCGACGAAAGCGCGTACCGCAGCTCTGCGGGACTTAGTTTTTTTGAGAAGTAGACCCGTCGGCCTTGTAAAAGCGTCTGCGGCAGTGAAATGAACTGCCGTCAAGGTCCCGGCCCGCTGCTCCTGCCGGACGGTATCGGCAGGCAGGATACTGACACCACTGCCGATCTCGACCAAGTTTTTGATCGTCTCGATGTTGTCGAACATCGAGACCACTTTGACACGCGCTCCTGCCGCCCTCAGCCGCTCATCGACCAGCTTCCGGGTGGGGATGTCGTCTGCAAAGCCGATAAACGCGATCCCGTCAAGCTGACGGAGGGAGACTTCCGGCCCCGCAAGCGGGTGCTCAGGCGCACAGACAAGCACCATTTCTTCTTCGGCAAACGGAACCACTTCCAGTCCACGCTTAGCCGACGGACAAGCGACTATACCAACATCGACGCTGCCAGAGACAACATCATCATAGACTTTGTCTGTCTGCTTATACTCCAAATGTACATTGACACGCGGGTGTGCTGCAAGAAACGGCTTCAAGCGCGGCGGCAGGGCGTGGAGACCGACTGAATAGACGGTCGCGACTCGGACTGTGCCTGCCACTTCGTCGGACAACTGACGCATCTCCGCATCCAGCGCCATCGCCCCTTGCAGCAGCGCTTTTGATCCTGCATAGAGCGCCAGCCCGGCAGTAGTCGGCGTGACACGGCCTCGGCCCTGTCCGCGATCAATCAGGGTCTGACTGTAATCGTTTTCCAGCGCCTTCAACCGCTGGCTGACGGCGGATTGAGACACGAAGTTCTTCTCCGCCGTCCGCGAAAAGCTGCCGGTCTCGATCAAATCCGCAAAGAACTGTAAACTGTCTAAGTTGACCATTATTAAGATAGCCTTATAATACCCGCGAAAACAATTAATTTTACTTTGTATTTTTCTGCGGGTATACTAGGCCGTCTTCTCTTCGCGAAAGGGTCTTTTTATGGCTGTCGTCACACCGGAAAAAACTGAAGTTGCTAAAAAAGGTCTGCATGATCCCTTTTTCTGGCATAAGCTTCACTCGGCCTCGGGCATTTTTCCTATCGGCTTCTTTCTTGTCCAGCATCTGATTGCAAACTCCTATGCCCTGCGCGGGCCTGGGGCTTACAATGCGGTCATCTCGATCTATGGCGGACTGCCGTTTGTCGCCGTGCTGGAAGTCGTTCTGATCTTCGCTCCTATCTTGTATCATTCGATCTATGGGATATGGATCACGGCTTACGGACAGGCGAACTTGGGCAAGTATGCCTATGGCCGCAACTGGATGTATTTCCTACAGCGTGTCAGCGGTGTGATCGCGTTTTTCTACATCGGCTATCATATCTGGAACACGAGCATCCAAAAGTATATTTTGCTCTGGGCGGGCGATCCAGATCCTGAAAAAGCGATTCGGTATACGTCGATGGCACATCAGATGGCAGACCCGCTCCATTTTGCGATCCAGGCTATCGGCATTGTCGCGACCGTGTTCCACTTCACGAATGGTCTCTGGAACTTCTGTATCCGCTGGGGTTTGACTATTTCGGCTCAGGCGCAGCGCACCAACCAATATTTCTGCTGGGGTTTGTTTGTCATCTTTGCCGGCATGGGCCTATGGACAATCGTCCATCTGCGGGCTGACGGTTTAAACAACGTCGCTACGGTTTCGCCCGCTGTCTCAGTTATGCAGCACTAAGTGGCATCTCATCAGCTCATGCTGACAGGCGACTGAAGTCGCGGCAACAAATGCACAAAGTCCACCTGCGCGGACTCATATGGAACAGTCTGTAATATCTTAATCTGTATTAACCTGCGAAGGCAGGTTTTGCGAACTTGTTGCCACGACTTCAGTCGCCCGCAAAGAACTTCTGACTTGTTACTTGGAAAGATTATCATGCGTAGACTTTTTAGCATTGCTCTCTTATTGGTTTTGGCCCTTGCTGTCCGCCCCTCGTTTGCGGCGGGGACGCAGCTTACCTGGTACGGTCATGCCGCGTTTAAGCTGACAACTCCTTCCGGCAAGATTTTGATGATCGACCCCTGGATTACAAACCCGGCCAACAAAAACGGCGCGGCTGACCTCGCCGGCATCACCAAAGCAGACCTGATTCTGATTACTCACGGCCACTTTGACCATGTCGGCGACTCAGTTGCCATCGCCGACGCGACTGGTGCAAAGCTTGTCGCGACCGGTGATCTTCAGTCGGCCTTGGTGCAGTATGGCGGCTTTCCAAAAGCTCAGGCTGGTGGAGACACCGACGGCAACTTCGGCGGTGAGCTGCCCCTGCTTGGCGGCGATGTCAAAGTCGCGTTCATCCCGGCCATCCACAGCTCGACCGTGACGCCGCCTCCCGGTACGCCTGACATGGACCAGCACTTCGGCGGCAATCCTGGTGGCTTCCTGATCTCGGTCCTGAATGGCCCGGTCATTTACGTCACTGGCGATACCGACGAGTTCAGCGACATGGCATTAATCCCGAAGTTCCACAAAGTCGATGTCATGCTCTGCTGCATTGGCGACCATTACACGATGGGGCCGACCCGCGCTGCCGATGCTGTGAAGATGATCAACCCGAAAGTCGTCATCCCCGAGCATTACGGGACCTTCCCAGCCCTGACCGGGACCCCGGAAGCCTTTGACGCAGCACTGAAAGCTGTGAAGTCAAAAGCAACGCTGACCGTCATGAAAGTCGACCAAACAATTACGCTATCACCATCCAATCCGTAATCCTTGCCCGCGAAGGCGGGGATTTGCACTACTAAAGCACGGGGGTTCAGCCCCGTGTTGCGTGTCCTAGAGTAACCACAATGGCACTAGCCCGGCAATACATCGAAAAAGACTTCTACACCGAGGAAGAGTATCTGACCTGGGAGCAGGATGCCGTCGAGAAATCTGGGTATGTCGATGGACAAATACTTGCCATGTCCGGTGGCTCAGAGCCTCACGCTGGCATTCCGGTAAACATTGGGGGTGAACTGCGGACAGCCTTGCGTGGGCGCGGCTGCCGTGTGCTTTCTTCAGATATGAAGGTCTGGACAGCAGGGGCGTTCTATTACCCGGACTTGTCCGTCGTCTGCGGTCCAAGCCAGTATTGGGGACGCAATCGGCATACGATTACTAATCCTATCGCGGTCGTCGAAGTCCTGTCACCGAGCACCGAGGCTAAAGATCGAGGCGAGAAGTTCATTCGTTACCAGCAGATTGAAACGCTGCGAACCTATTTGCTCGTAAGCCAAACTGAACCGCTTGTGGAATTGTTCTCACGCGGCGAAAACGGACATTGGGACTATCAAGCTGTTGCGGGAATGGAAAGCATGATTGCTATTCCGTCGCTGGAAATCACACTGGCGCTGTCAGAGGTTTACGATCAGGCAGGCTTTTCGGACGCGATGAACGAACAATAGCTTAGGAGAAAACTATGGCAAGTTTTCGTCAATCTTTGTGGTTGGCTCTAGGTGGACGCAGAAAGATAGAAGCAGAGGCTCAGAGGCGGACTGAGGAGCATAAGAGGCTTGAAGCAGAGCGCATGGCCCTGGAAATGCAATTACGTCACGCTGCGGCTCAAGATAGCGACGTCCTTCTTATACCTAGTCTTATCAAGATGGGGGTTGACGTCAATGCACAAGACCCTGAAACGGGGCGAACAGCCCTGATGATTGCGGTGAATTACGAATGCCGTTCGGTCATTGCGCTTCTGCTATCGCACCAAGTTGATATTCACATCAAGGCGAATAACGGCAGATCGGCTGTAGATATTGCTCATACGAAAG
>JBPBQB010000164.1:0-18172 GCA_050954545.1 Janthinobacterium lividum
TCAGCCAGAGACAAAGGAGAAAAAGACGAAGACAGCGGACAACTCCTCAAGAAGATGTCTCAGGATACCTCATCACTAATTTAGATGCGCTGGCCCTGCCCTCACCCCCAATAATGGGGGAACCGGACGTTGGAAATCTGCTTCCTGCTCCCCCATTATTGGGGGCTGGGGGGAGTTATGGATTGTTTCTATACAGTTTCTAAGCGGCAGGGGTTTCCGGGCGGAAGGGTCGGGCCGACGAGACTTTCGAGGAAAACTGATCGATGCTCAGGCTGATGATGGCAAGGGAACGCTCAAAGATCGGCTGAAAGCTATCCGGGCCGGGCATGAGAGACTCGATGCCGAAGCTGATCTTGCTGGGGTCGTTATCGTCGAGCAGCGTGATCTTGATCGCTTTGATGCTTCGGTTGACTTCGTTTGCCACTGTCAGCGCTTTGTCACGACTGGTAACCACATCTCCATAACTCATGTAGCAGTAGAGATTGAAGTAGTTCGGATCGTCGTCCGCCACAAAGCTCAAAAACACGCGGCCTTCGCGCTTAAACGCAATCCCGCCCTGCTCGTCCGCTGTCGGCACGTAGCCCTCCGCCGTCAGAAACGCCATCAGCGGCGCTTTGTTATCTGCCATATTCGTCCTTTTTACCTTCCTCGGGTTTGATTTGTTTTGTTGAAGTAAAGTGCGGCAATCACGACGCCCAGCGGAATCAGTGACTTCGCCCATAAGTTGCGGAACTCATGCGGCCCACCGATCTCCCAGGCTGCGGACCAGTAAAGAGCGTAAGAGAATGCGTACAGGGCCAAGCCGCGCAGGGCCATCACCAGCAGGCCGGGCTTAGTTTTCACGAAGCCACCGGGCGGCGTCTTTGGCGTGATAGGTCAGAATAATGTCTGCCCCGGCACGCTTGATCGAAGTCAGTATTTCCAGGGCCGTCGCCCGCTCATCGAGCCAGCCATTTGCTGCCGCCGCTTTGACCATCGCATACTCCCCGGAGACATTGTAAGCGGCGACCGGCAGATGGGTCAGATCGCGCACTTCCCGAATAATGTCGAGATAAGACAGGGCCGGCTTGACAATGATCATATCCGCGCCTTCCGCAATGTCCTGTTCCACTTCCTTCAAAGCTTCCCGCCGGTTGGCCGGGTCCATCTGATAGCTCCGCCGATCCCCGAACTGCGGGGCGCTGTCGGCGGCTTCTCGGAACGGACCATAAAACGCCGATGCATACTTGGCCGCGTAGGAAAGCAGAGGCGTGTCCGAAAAGCCTTCGCTGTCCAATGCCCGGCGCAATGCCCCCACCCGCCCGTCCATCATATCCGACGGCGCGACCACATCGGCACCGGCAGCGGCATGAGAGACAGCAGTCCGGGCCAATAAATCCAGCGACGGGTCATTTAAGATGCGCTCCCCGGAAACCACCCCGCAGTGTCCGTGCGACATATATTCACACAGGCAGACATCGGTGAAGACAAGCAGTTCCGGGTTATCCGCCTTAAGCGCCCGCACCGCTGTCTGAACAATGCCGTTTTCCGTCCATGCTCCCGTCGCCACTTCGTCCTTACTCTCCGGCAGTCCAAACAGCAGCACCGCCGGCAGCCCTAGCTTCGCGATTGTCTCCGCTTCTTCCCGCAGTGCATCGACAGTCAGTTGAAAGACGCCTGGCAGAGACGAAATAGAGCGCCGGTCCCTGCCCGAGCCAGGAACCACAAACAGAGGATCGATAAAATCGGTGACGTCCAGCGCCGTTTCGCGCACCATGCCCCGCAGAGCCGGTGTCCCGCGCAGACGCCGCGAACGATGACCAGTCAGAAAGTGTTCCATAGCAATATTATACCCAACGGAATGCCGCCATGGGGAAAGAGCTTTCTTCTGCTTAGAGCCTGTTATGCACTTTGTAGGCTTGTTTGGTCTGATTTGCCCCTGGCGCGGCTGAATTTAGAGTATTTCGGCCAGCAACCCGCGTTATTCGGGTTCGGCTAAGCAAGTAGGCTGATAAACAATATCCGTAATAGCTGCCTGCTGTTCTAAAAAAGTGCATAACAGGCTCTTAGGCTCCACGCGAAGTCTTAAGTCAAGCCACACTCTGGATTTTCAGGGCGCGGTTTTATGCTAGTCCACTGGATATGAATCCAGCGCACTGCCGCCAAACGGATTATAATCCACGTTCAGCAGATCGAACATGACTTGTATCTGAGCGCGGTGATGCATACTGTGGGTGGCGACGTGGACAATGCAGGAACCGTAAGTTCTCCGGGCCGGTCCCGTTTCATCATCCACGAAAGTTTCGGTAAGACGGTTCTCATCACGTATTTGCCTAGAGATTGTTAAAAAAGCTGGGGAAACGGCCTCAAAGCGGCGTGTGAGAATCTCTAAGCTGCGCGTTGGATCTGTGGGCGCAGGGATAAAAGGCCCCGGCTGGCCCAGCATCAGACTTGTCCAGTACTCCTGTGAATCGATCATGTGATCAAGTGTTGCGTAGACACTCCCCTGCCCGAAATCGAACGTCTTCAGCCATTGTTCGCCAGACATGCCCCGACAGAGCGCAAGAAGATGCCCTGTTGAGGCAGCATCATGTTCCAGCAGATGATCCAAAATCTCCACGTCGATACTCCTTTGCTTAGCTCACAATTTCCACGGTCAGACCCGGCATTGGAGCGGGAAGCAAAATAGCTTCGGCTCCGGCAGCTTCCAGAGCTTTGACCGTGCGGTCTGGGTCGAGTGTCAGCGCAATAATTGTCCCGCCCCCGCCTGCTCCGGCAAGCTTAGCACCGAGCGCCCCGCCGGAAAGTGCGGCTGCAATCAAGGCTTCGTTTGCTTCGCCGCTGCCGCCTAAGTCCCGGACGATGGCGTGGTTGCGGTTCATCAAGCGTCCCAGGGTTTCGCGGTCACCGGAGAAGAGGGCACGCTTGGCAATCGGTGTCAGACGCGCGATCTCGCCGTAGCCGTCGATGACTTTGCGGTCTCCTGCCAGCCAGCGCTCGCGGGGGGACGTGTGTACTGAGCCGGAATGGTGCCGGACTCCGGTATGCGCCAGCACAAACGGGAGGTCAGGGACGTAGGGAGTGAGGGACTCGATGGTTGCAAAAGGAGTGGAAGTATCGGTTGTTTCGGCGCTGTTCTTGCCGGAAAAGTCCATGAAGTTCAGGCCGCCGAACACGGTCATGTAATGGTCTTGGAAACCACAGACAATGCCAAGAACATCATATTCGATCTTTCGGACAAGCTCAGCGGTCTCATAGGGATTAAGACGCAAGCCTGAATGTTCCAGTAGGCAGCCCGTGAGACAGGCTAATATCGCGGTTGAACCGGCAAGCCCGGCCTGCATGGGAATCTCTGTCCAGGCCGACAGATGAAAGGGTACGGCAGTGGCCGGGTCGATTTCCAGCGCGGAAAGCGCGGCACGAGCGACGTTCAAATAGTCGCCGGGGCGGAGTGCTAGATCGTCGGTAGAGTACAGAACTTGCGTTTGGTCCGATACGGTGATTATCAGCGCATCGGCTTCCAAACTCAGCGTGCAGTGCGCCCGTTCGCGCGTCGACAGCGACAGAACGCGCCCGCCGTACATATCGGTCGGGTTACCGACCAGCCCGCAGCGTCCGGGCGCACTTGCCTGGATCATACCTCATGCTCCAAAAGCCAGTCGGCCAGCTCCATCAAAGTGGAAAAGACCAGATCAGGCGCAGGTTCGAAATCACCGGCGGCATAAGTTTCTATCCCGCCTGAGAGCAGCAGCGCCGTCTTCCCTACCCCCGCCGCGTGGCCCGCCTCAATATCGGTCCGCGAATCACCCGCAAAGACCGTGTTTGCCAGGGTCAGCCCAAAATCTGCCGCCGCTTCTTGCAGCATCCCCGGCTGAGGCTTCCGTCGGGGCGAGTTCGCGGCAGCCAGCTCCGTGCTGTAATAGCAGCGGTCCAAATGTGCCCCCGCCTCCTGCATCAGCAAAGACGCCATGCGGGCTTCGATAGCCGCGAGGTCGTCATGCGACATCACGCCCTTGCCGACTCCCTGCTGATTGGAGATGAGTATGACAGGCAGCCCGGCATCGTTCAGATGCCGAACTGCCTGAGCGACGCCCGGCATCACCCTTACATCGTTGGCAGAGAGCAGGTAGCCGCCGGGAATATGCGGGTTCAGCACCCCATCCCGGTCTAAGAATACGGCTTCAAGCAGCATGGAATTTGATCAGCAGACAATCGCGTGACGCTGACAGACACCACTCAGGAGGTTCCAAACGGCATCCAGCGCCTGCTGAGAAGCTGCTCCTGCGTCTTGGGAGTCGGCGTCATTAAGATGGCGAACGAGAAGCCCGCGCTCGACTGCCGCATGTTCGACATCCGCTTCCTGGTGAACACGGAAGTAGGCTAATGTCTCGTCGTCATGGATACCGTAGTGAGTTTCAAGACCGGCGATCTTGGTCTTGGCGACTTCCGGGATCTGGCTTTCGTAGCTGTACAGCGCGGCAAGCCCGGCGGCGACCGAGCCGTTTCTGCAAAGACGCTGGAACGTATCGACCAGAACCAGAGTTTCAGGGGTCGCGGGAGCAGCCAGAACGTCAGCCCGCGCAGACCCGATCCCTTCCGCAAATTGGAGCCAGAGCTCCGGGTGGTTCGGATCGCCGGCCTCTTCATCGATCAAGTTTTGCAGCACTGCCCGGCGTGTCCCGGCGTCCGCCGTATGACTATGCAGTGCCGAAAGATACTGTGGAAAGGCAGCGACATGGTGGTAATACTGACCCGCGTAGTCGGCCAGCGCCGCCTGGGTCAGCTCACCGCGCTGCCAGGCCTGGTAAAAAGGGTGAGCTAGGACAGATCGGTCAGCAACTTGCCGGTCAATTTGAATCAATGATGGGTGTGACATGCAATCTCCTCGAGTGTGATACTTAGTTCCAGTTCAAAGGTACGTTCTTCTCGATTCGGCTTACCGCTTCTTCAAGAAGCTCACCGTTTTTGTCGCCGCTGACGGTCAATGACATGCGGATGTAACCATCGCCGTGGGGGCCGTAGCCGAGGCCGGGAATGGCGAGGACATCGGCTTTTTCGAGCAGAGCGCGGGAAAAAGTGGCCGACGTGTAACCGGGCGGCACAGGAGCCCAGACATAGAAGGTCGCTTTCGGCTTTTCCAGCTTCCATCCGAGGCGGTTAAGGCCGTCGACCAGCACATCCCGGCGCTTTTGCAGGATCGCGTTGGCTTCGTCGTTCTTCGCATGGTTCAGCGCCCAGCCTGCGGTCAGGGCCACGGCGGCGAACTGCTTGGAATCGACATTGCCTTTGATCGTGTTGAGCGCCCGCAGGGCATCCACGTTGCCGACCGCGAAGCCGATCCGCCAGCCGGTCATGTTAAAGGTCTTGGAGAGCGAATGGGTCTCGATGGCGACTTCTTTTGCGCCTTCGATCTGCATGATGCTCGGGGCCTGATAGCCATCGAAACCCGCTTCCGAATAGGCGCAGTCGTGAAGGATAAGCGTATCGGTCTCGCGGGCGAAGTTGACGGCGTCCTGGAAGAACTCTTTCGTTGCCACCGCGCCGGTCGGGTTGTTTGGGTAGTTGAGGTAGATCAGCTTGGCGCGTTTGACCACGTCGCCGGGGATTGCGGTGAAGTCCGGCAGGAAGCCGTTTTCTTCGAGCAGCGGGAACTCGTAAGGTGTTCCGCCTGCCAGCAGCGTATTGACTTTCACGACCGTGTAGCCGGGGTCAGGCACCAGGGCAACATCGCCGGGATCGATAAAGGCCCACGCGGCATGGGCCAGGCCCTCCTTGCTGCCGATCAGCTCCAAGATCTCGTTTGCAGGATCAAGTTCGACTCCGAACCGGCCCTGGAACCAGGTGGCGACATCTTGTAGGAACTCTGCTCGGCCCATGTTGGACTCGTCGTAACGGTGGGTTGTCGGATCATGCGCGAAAGCCGTGAGATGGTCGATGATCTCCGGCGGGGTCGGCTGATCGGGATCGCCGATCCCGAGGTCGATCAGATTACGACCTTCGGCAATGGCCTGAGCTTTCAGCTTGGCGATCTCGCCGAATAAATAAGGGGGAATGAATGATAATCGTTTTGCACGCTGCACGGGTTCAATACTCCTGAAATTTTTCGATGTCGCTCTAGGTTCGACAGGTGGGAGCAAATACCCTGCTGGGATTTGATCGGATACTGACTCACTCATATTCGGCAGGCCCTAGAGCCGTGGGACTGAAGTCCTCGGCTGTGGGGCGCAGACGCCTAATGTCCATCTTCATGGACAAGGAGCAGAGTACGAAGGAGCAGAATAGGATCGCCATCCGGTTCCCTGTCCGCGAAGGCGGACATTGGGCGCTTCGCCCAACAGCCGAGGACTTCAGTCCCACGGCTCTGAGGTCTGCATACCATCATCGCTCATCAGTATCCCCGCGCGATGTCGACCTGGCTTTCCAGCGGCTCTCCTAGTGAAAATTGGCGGAGGTTTGACAAAAACAGCGCCTTTTGACGTGCGTGCAGTCCCGCCGTCCAGCCAGGGGAATTATGGGGCGCGATATGGACATTCGGCAGATCCCAAAGTAGGCTGTCCGGCGGCAGCGGCTCCTGAGCAAAGACATCCAGGCACGCCCCAGCAATCTTTTTCGATTGCAGAGCCGCAATGAGCGCCGGTTCGTCGATCAATCCTCCGCGTGCGATATTGATCAGCCAGGAAGTCGGCTTCAGAAGTTCGATCTGGTCAGGGCCAAGCAGCGCTTTGGTTTCGCCCGTGAGGGCCGCCGCGATAACAATATAATCGCTCTCCGCCAGCAGTTTTTTGAGACCGTCCGGCCCGGTCAATGTCTCATCGATATTGGGGGACGGAGACTGGCTGCGCCGAAAGCCGAGCGTCTTCATGCCGAACGCTTTCACCCGCACTGCTACTCCCTGCCCGATAGGCCCAAGCCCAATGATCCCGACAGTCTGCCCGAACAGCTCCTGCTGGACGACCGATTCCCAGCGGTGCTCCCGCTGATGCGCCATCAGCTCCGGCAGCCGCCGCGCGGCCAGCAACATCCAGGCCAGCACAAATTCGGAGATGGCGATCTCGAATGCCGGACCGGAATCTGTGACCATCAGACCCGGCTTGGCTTTGACCGCCGGTGTCAGCACATGGTCGACACCCGCACTCGCCGTGTGCAGCCAGCGCACTTTCGGGCAGTCCGCGACTAGCGGAGCAAAGCGCTTGCCCGCGACCCAGCGCAGCACTCCTTCAGCTTCCTTCCAGGCGTCTTCCAGATGGCCTTCTTCGGAGTACGGCAGGAGTGTCACGCTGGGCGCGGCGTCACGAGCCGGGGCCAGCAGTTCGTCATAAATGTGTTCAGGAACTAAAATATCCATAATTTTTTAAAAGCAGTCAATAGGCAGTCAAGGCATCTTACCCGAAAGTCACTTTCCCACAACACAAGCAATATCTGTAGTAGAAGCGGCTATAATGATTTATGACCAGCCCACGCTTTCTTTTGATTGTCACACTTAGCCTAGCAGCCGTTTTTGCAGCTTGTTTGGATGGGCCGCTCTGTGCCGATGTGGCACTTGCGGTTCAGCCTGCCCCAACGCGCAGCCTGCTGGAGACAGGCCGAGACGCCAAAATTCGCTTGATTCCTTCCTCGCCGCAGGTGACGGTAACCCGAAGCCTAGCCCCTGACAAGCCCGGCTTCGCGGTCACTATTCAGCCCGGTGAAGATGCGTATCCCGGTGTCAGCCTCAAACCCGTGGAAGCGGCCTGGGACCTGTCCCGCTTCGGCCATGTTGAGGCACGTCTGGTCAATACCGGAGCGAAACCGCTCTCGGTCGCGCTGCGTGTGGACAATGCAGGAGACTGGAAAGACAACCCCTGGGATACAGAGAGCATCAACCTCGCGCCTGGACAGGCCGATACTGTCACTGTTCTCTTCGGTTATGCCTACGGGCATAAGCCCGGTTACCCGCTGAAGCCCGCCGCTGTTGTCAACCTGGTTGTGTTCACGAGCAAGTCCAGCGATGTGCAGTCATTCCGCATCGAGACGCTTCAGGCAGGCGGACCTGCCGGTGAGACGCCGCCGGTCGACCCTGCCTCGGTCCGAATCAAACCGCCGCATGGAGCGCTCTTGGACACCGACGCACAGACAGGGTCCCAAAATGCACAGGCGCTTTTGTCCGGCCCGGCGGGTCGGCAATCTTTAGAAGCAGTATTTCCGGCGGCTTCGGGGGAACAGTCTGTTTCCCTGCTGCCCGTCCTCGGTAAATGGGACCTGCGGGACTATTCGGAAGTCCGTGTGACAGTTCGCAACGAGGGACTCAGCCCGGTTATGCCGCGCATCCGACTGGAAAGTAATGGCGGCGTTACCGAGTGGTTCCCGGCATCTGTCCCGCTCAAGCCGGGAGCAGTCACGCAGATTGTTGTTCCGTTCGCCAGTCTTCTGTCGGCTGACCTGTCACGGCCCGACATAGGCAGCCATATCACAAGCGATGCAGTCGGCAGCGTGACACTTGCGCTTGACGGGGCAGCGCGTGAACAGAAGCTGCGGGTGGAAGCCATACAGGCCGTTTTGCCTTCTGCCGTGCTTCCCCCCTGGCTTGGCAAGCGCCCGCCGGTCGCGGGGGACTGGGTCAGGACACTCGACGACGAGTTCAGCGGTCCGACGCTGGATAGCTCTATTTGGAGCGTCTACGGGGATAATTATTGGGACAAGCAAACGCATTGGAGCAAGTCCGATGTTCTGCTGGGCGGCGGCGTGGTGCGCCTGCGCTACGAGAAGAAACACGGCTTCAGCAACGACGATGCTACTCAGAAACCGAGTGAATATGCGGCTGGATACCTGCACACGTATGGCAAGTGGACCCAGCGCTACGGCTACTTCGAGGCACGCATGAAGCTGCCGACCGCGCCGGGACTCTGGCCTGCCTTCTGGATGATGCCGGACCGTGGGGCGGCGCAGGGACCAGAGCAGTGGAAGCGCCAAGACACAGGCAATGGGGCCATGGAGTTCGACATCATGGAGCATTTGACCCGCTGGGGTCCCCACCGCTACAATATCGCGATGCATTACGACGGCTACGGCAAGGACCATAAACAGGTTGGCTCGGACAAAATTTACGTGCAGCCCGATCAGGATGGCTTCATCACCTGCGGCCTGCTCTGGACTCCGGGAGAAGCCGTCTACTACTGCAACGGCGTCGGGGTACTGCGCTGGGAGAACCCACGCATCTCGAATGTCCCCTCGATTTTGATGTTCACCCTGCCGATGGGAGGGTGGGACAACAGTCCACTCGAAGATGCTCGTCTTCCCGCCGATTTCGTGATTGACTACGTCCGTGTCTGGCAGCGTCGCGATCTGGCTTCCAAAGTCGATGGGAAAGAGGGCAATTGACAAGCAGCCGCGCAGCCTGCTATAATGGCGGGAGTATGACGGCTCATCTCCTTGTGTATTCCAAGCCCGGCTGTCACCTCTGCGAAGAGGCCGTCCGTGTCTTGACCCAGATCCAGTCGGAAATTCCGTTTGAGCTGGAAGAAACCAACATCCAGAACGACCCTGCGCTGCTGGCCGAGTATGGCGAACAGATCCCGGTCGGGATGCTGAACGGGAAGTTTCTGTTCGAATACAGAGTGGATCAAGGCTATCTGCGTCAGCTTTTACATTCGAATTTTTAAGAAAGGAAGGTGAATTAACCTATGCGTGTCCGTGCTAAAGAACTGCGACGTACCCGTAAACGAACGGAAGAGCGTCATAAAGCCCGTCATCTGGCGGAAGTCAAAGCCGCTCCGAAGAAGAAATAACAGACTGAGCACAGGCCCGATTTCTGGAGTATATCCCGATGGAAATCTCGGAACTGGAACGACTGCGGGGAATGACGCGTCCGGAAGAGCGCCTCTCCCCGCGCGAAGTGGAACTCATTAAATATCGCGATAACCGCACCATGATCGCTGTGACATTGATGAACGGCGAGACGATGGAAGGCGCGATCCGCTGGCACGATCACATGGCCCTGCGGATGGTGCAGGCCGACCGCACGGAGGTGACGATCTCGCTCCACGCTATCGCCTATTACCGCCCGCGCCTTTGACTGTAATCATATTTTAATCGCTCCGAAAAAAGACTAAACCGCCCGGCTTTTCTATCTAATGAAGAGCTGACGCGGTCTATTTTTTTCGGTGGCCGTCAAGGAGCAACCCATGGTACTGCAAGATTATCTGCGAACGGGCGGCACGTTTGCAGAGGCGGCTGAACTTTACGCGATCAAATCGGTTCGCCATCCCGCCTACCCTAACCTCATTTTGTTTAAATACAGCCAGATCGCGTCTGACATGAGCCTTCCCATTGTCCAGGAAAGCCGGGGCGTGATTCTGGATGAGCGCGACGACTGGCGCGTCGTCAGCCGGGGCTTCGACAAGTTCTTTAACTACGGGGAGCCGAATGCGGCAGAGATCGATTGGGCGACAGCGGTCGTGCAGGAGAAAGTCGACGGCAGCCTGTGTACGCTCTATGAATATGCCGGCGAGTGGCATGTCGCGACGACCGGAAACCCGGATGCGGGGGGCCGTGTCAACGACAGCGACAACATCTTCTCCCGTCTGTTCTGGGAAACGCTGCAAAGCTATCTCGGCGATGCCTCGCTGACGGCGCTCAACCTGCCGATTGACCAGTGCTTCTTATTTGAGCTGACGACGCCTCATAACCGGGTCATCGTCAACCACATACAGGCAGGGCTGACGCTGCTGGCCGTGCGTCATCGGGTCACCGGAGAATGGCTCAAGCCATCAGAAACGACCTTCGCGCAGTTCGTGCCGATTGTCCGCGAGTTCCCGCTTCAATCGTTTTCGGACATTCAAGCAACATTCGAGACGATGAGCCCGCTGGAGCAGGAAGGCTATGTCGTGGTCGATGCCCATGGGAACCGGGTGAAAGTCAAGCACCCTGGTTATGTCGCTCTCCATCATATGAAGGACGGCATGACGGAAAAGTCGATGCTGGAAGTCATTCAGCGAGGCGAAGTGCCGGAGGTCACGGTTCACTTCCCGAACCTGGCCGAGAGCTTCAATCGGATCAAGACTCAGTATGACACGCTTGCCGCTGAGATCGATGCTGCCTATGTTCCGATCAAGTCTATTGAGACGCAGAAAGACTTTGCCGCTCAGGCCCTTGCTTACTCTTTTTCGTCTGCCTTGTTTAGTATCCGTTCCGGCAAGGCAGCCGGTGGGAGCGATTTCCTCGCGAAAGCCATGCTGCCAAGTTTGATGCGGCTGCTTGATCTCAAAGAGGAAGACAACCCGACTGACACAGACGAGACATAGCCTTTTACCATAGCCCCTTTTTGGACGGCTCAGGACGCGGAGCGTTTCGGGTACCGCAGAAGAACCACCTGCGTGTGTGCCTGACGGGCTAGGGTTGACAGCAGGCTCTGATTGCCCCGCCCTGCGGCGGACTGGGTCGAATGATGGTAGTTGGGGGCCACCAGGTCGATGCGTTCCATCTGCTCGTCCGCCAGCGCCTCAACTGCCTCAAGGCGTTCCCGATCACCCAGGTCTTGGGCGCAATGCATGGCCGCCGCAAGTGCGTGATAGGCAGTATCATAGGACCCGTCTGCAAATGCTTCGCCGCAGACTTGCAGAAGAGTTTCGTACCGGGCTATCCGTCCGGCATTGGCCTCGGGAACTACGGGAAGATATGCGCTTCCAACTTTCGCCAATTTTTCTAACGGGGTGTTCATCTTTGTTTCCTGCTCATCCTTCCCGGACGAATGTCTGCCTTCTATTTCGCGAGATAAATCCCTGATCTTCGGCATCTTTACATGGACCGGTTACAAAAAAGCTTCCATTCTGGAGTCAGATGGAAGCGCGGGAAAACATACGGGAATTGAGAAAAGAGGCGCCGAGCAGAATCGAACTGCTGCATAAAGGTTTTGCAGACCTCTCCCTTACCACTTGGGCACGGCGCCATGAAGAACAATCGAGCAAGCACTCAAAAAAGAGTGGAGCGGGAGACGAGGTTCGAACTCGCGACCTCAACTTTGGGAAAGTTGCATTCTACCACTGAACTACTCCCGCGTTAGGTTATTATAGCCGGGACGCCGGGCTTTGTCAAGAGTTCCGGCGCGTCGGCGACGAACTAAAGAACCGTCGAGGTGACAAAGGCGATAAGCTGTTCTCCGTCCGTATGGGGGCCTGTCAGCGCGATTGTCTCGCCACTGTGGATTGTCCGATTTCCGTGTATGTCGCTGAGGAGGCTTTCGATTCTTCTGCTCCCTCCGAAGGTGAAGGCTTTGATGTTACAGCGGGCAACTCTTTGAACGCAAAGCTCAGGGTGATAGTGCCGTCGGCGTTGACAGAGGGACGCAGGAAAAATTCACGAGACTGATGCAGCATCTCGATGCTGAGAGGGCTTGTTGGTGCGCTGCGTATAGATTCAGAGCGCATGAACCTGTCTGCGACACCACTGGGAACAGTGTCCAATGACGGCTTGCCCATGCTCGGAGCTTTTGACAGCGCCGTCAAAAGGCGCAGGGCGTCTTTCCCGGAGATTACTTGGAGCTCGAAGTGTTCAACTCGCGCTTCGCCCCAGGGCAGGCTGCTGACCATCACTTGATCGATGGGGACCATGCGCGGAGTGACCCGTGCGGCGGCTAGATCGGGATCTGTGACTGCGGCTATCGTCACAGAAAGCTGAACAAGGGGCATGGTCTCGGTACGTGCCGCAGCATCAGCAGCAGGAAGAGGCAATCCAAAAGCACTCAGGAGCAGAGCGAGAGAAACGGCGTGACGCATTATTTTGGTCCTCACTTTTTCACCGGGACTGGCCTTGAACTTGCGGACAGATGCACCGAGTATACCAGCATTTTCAGCAATTACAACACTCCGACTAATGCCCGGCGTCGAGACCCGCCGTGGACAGGGGAGCTTTGGTGCGGCGGACAAACAGCAGCGCGGCCGGGATCGCGAGAAACGAGATGGCGGCGATAAGCTGAAACGCATCGTCGTAAGCCATCGTCAACGATTGGGTTCCGATCAGGCGCTCGATTGAGGCGACGGCGGCATCGTGTGCCCCGGTGAGGCCGTAGCCATCGCTGAGAAAATGGCCTGTCAGGCCGGAAATACGGCTGCTCAAAATTGTGTTGCCGGAATACAGGTCAGAAACTAAATCCGAACGATGATGCTGGGCCATATTCGTGACATAGGTGTTGACGATGGCGATACCGAATGAGCCGCCAAGCTGGCGAAACAAGTTGGTCAAGCCCGCCCCCTGCGCGATCTCGCTGCCTTTGAGTGAACCTAGGGAAGCGACTGTCACAGGAGTCAGCAGCAGACCGAGACCGGCACCGCGCAGGATCAAGCCAAGCTGAACATCGTCCGTGCCGCTCTGGGGCGTCAAATGCCCGAGCAGGTATTGAGAAAAAGCGAAGACGCCGAGGCCCATGACGACCAGGATCGGAGGCTTTACTAATGGATTGGCACCGTTGAGGAGCCGACCACAGAGCATCGTTCCGATGATAGTCGCGACGCCGCCCGGCAGGAACAGCAGCCCTGTCTGTGTCGGCGAGAAGCCAAGAACGCTCTGCGTGAACTGAGGCAGGATAAAGACGCTGCCATAGACCCCTACCCCGCTGACCATTAGTAGGAACGATCCTGCGGATAGATCTCGGTATTTGAGCACGCGAAGATTGACGACAGGCCGCGTATTACGGGGCGAAAACTCCCAGAAGACAAACGCACTTATGGCGACAACCGCCGCGACAGTCAGGCGCGTGATCCAGAGATCATCAAACCAGTCATAGCGCTCGCCTTCTTCCAGAACATATTGCAAAGAGCCAAGACCGATTGCAAGCAGTCCGATCCCCTGCCAGTCCAGCCCTTTCGATTTCTCCTGATGCGCCGAGTCGGTCAAGAAGCGCCAGACCAGCGCCGCCGCGATGAAGCCGAGCGGCGACTTGGCGAGAAAGATCCACTGCCAGGAATAGTTATCTGTGATCCAGCCACCGAATGTCGGCCCGAGTGTCGGCCCGATGACCACGACAACGATATACAGCGACTGGATCATGCCCTGCTGCTCTTTAGGAAAGACTTCGCGCAGACTGGCCTGAGCGGTCGAGAGCAGTGCCGCGCCGCCTGCACCCTGCATGATGCGCCAGAATATCAGCGCACCGAGCGAACTGGAAAGTCCGCACAAAATCGACGCAAAAGTGAAGAGCAGGATCGAAGCAGTGAGGTAGAGGCGACGGCCAAACACCGACGACAGCCAGGCGGTGAGCGGAAGTACAACGACATTGGAAAGAATGTATCCGGTCGAGACCCAGGCGATCTCATCGGAAGTTGCCCCCAGATTGCCCTGCATCTGCCGCAGAGCGACGTTGACACTTGTCGTGTCGAGCAATTCCAGAAACGCCCCGGTAAGCACCGCGACCAGAATGATCCAGCGGTACGGGTTCAGCGGCGCAGGTCCTGCCGACGGAGCCTGCGGCGGCAGAGGCATCGGCGGCGGTGCGGTTCCCGTATTCGGTCTTTCGAGAATTGCCATGGCGCGTGTCTTTCCCTAAAAAGCGTGTACTTACACGCATTCAACGCACCCTAATGAGTGATGGTTCCCGGTAGAAAGTCATTCACTTTGCGTGAGGTTAATCAGTGCTGCTGCATGAGAGAGAAGTGTCTGCTGACGCTGGGAGCCTAGCCGTTCACAAAGCGCGGCTTCGGCTTCACGCCAGAGGGGAACTGCCTGAGCCAGCATCTCTTTTCCCCGGCAAGTCAGCGAAATCTCGCGAATGCGCTTGTCCCGGCCCGACACGACTTCGACCAGCCCGTCACGCTGCAAAAGCTGGAGGTTTCGGGTCAAGGTCGTGCGGTCTAAGGCAAGAGATTCGGCCAGATGGGTCATTGTGACGGAGCCTGCTTTAGAGATATGGCTGAGAATACCGAACTGGCCGGTGTGCAGCCCAAGCGGAGCCAGATAGCTTTCTAGAAACTGGGAAGCAGCGCGGGCCGCTTTTCGCAGGTTGAGACTGGTGCAGGTGGAAACAATCGCGGCGGCCTGTGTCTGTTCGGTTTCCATAGTTGTTAGAAGAACAGAGCAAAGAGACCCTCAAGTTCCCAGAGCAGGCAGGAGTTTTCCAGGGCCGCACCTAACTGTTTCTCTATGCAGGAAAGATATGACATCATCGGCGATGTCCACGGCTGCTCCGAAGCGCTTCGGCGGCTTTGCGATGCTCTGGGATATGACAGTGCATTCCATCACCCAAATGGGCGGCGGCTTGTCTTTGTCGGTGATCTGATCGATCGCGGCCCGGACAGCATTGGTGTCCTGCGCCTCGCCGGGCGTCTTGTCAGCCGGGGCCGAGCACTGCTGATTTTAGGCAACCATGACGATGCTCTGCTGCGCTGGCTCTGCGGCGAACAGTTTGACATCAGCAAAGGGGGACTGTCCCAGACTATCGAGCAGATCGAATCACGCTCGGACAAAAAGATTTTCAAGAAAGCCGCCGCCGCGCTCTATGAACGTGCCCCACTTTATTTAGTGCTGGATGGCGGAACGTTGATTATCGCTCACGCTGGGATCGAAGAAGAAATGATCGGAAAGACTGATCCCGAGACGCGCCGGTTTGTGCTGAACGGCGATGCTATCGGAAAGACGCCGGAGGGTAGAACGCTTCGTCGTGACTGGGCGGCAGATTACCACGGCTCGGCGTTTATTGTTTACGGCCACACGCCGCAGGAGCAAGCAGAAATCCGTCACAACACAATCAACATCGACACCGGAGCTTACCGAGGCGGCAGGCTGACCGCTTTTCGCTGGCCGGAACGTGAAATCGTCTCTGTCTTGTCCCGCTTCCGTGAATAGGAATAGCGGGCAATAGGCCGTTTTACTGCCTCTGGTTTCGGGAGGTCTGCTTCCAGTGCATTTTTTCCTCGCAGGCTCATCCCCCACAATGCGAGGCCATACAAAGCGAATGCCCAGAGCCAGCGCGGCGAATGCAGGGAAGATTTAGCCGCAAGCCGCACCGTGCCCGGCTGGGACGGCAGCGGAAAAAGTGATGCTTCCTGAGTAGAGCGCGACGCCTGCCGGGTCCACGGCGCGGCGTAATGCCGGGTAAGGCTGTGGATGAGAACTTCGTACATGCCTTCGCGACGCTCGAAATCGGCTTTGTTCGCGGGAGAGCCGTAATGCGTCTCCACCAGCAGGCTCGTGATGTTTTGGCGGGTGAACCACCGGTGAGCCAGATGCGGGTCGGTATCTTCCCCCCACGCGGTTGGATGCACGGCGTAACCGCTGAGAGCCAGGTCGCGGATAGCCTGCTGCTGCATGGCATGGGTGGCGCGACCCTGCCTGCTTTCCATTTCGCGCGGGATTTCGATACAGTCGGCATTGTATTCATCGTCGCCGTCCCAGTTGTGGGCGTCGACAACAAGCGCCGGATGGATCAGAGCGGCTGCTTTCGCGACCGCCAGAGTTTCCGGCTGCTTGAAGAGGCCCCAGTCACGGTTCAGGTCTGCGCCGTTGTGGTTAGCTCGCGTTCCGGCACCGGCACCGTCCGGGTTCACCATGGGGATAATATAGAGCGTGACGTGGGAAAGCTCCGCGCGGAGGGCTGGATTGCCGCCGGATGAAACGCTCTGGATCAGCCGAAGTATCGCTTCCGTCGAAGCCGGTTCATCGCCATGCTGACGGCAAAGGACCAGAAGACGCATTGTCTGCCCAGGGACCACTGACGGATCGGCAAGGCGTACCAGCCAGAGGTTTCGCTGCCCCCCCCCTGATTTTCCAATCGAAACAACACGGACCAGCGGCGAGTTAGTCGCCTCGGCTTTGAGCTGCGCTGTCATCTGAGCATATGTCGTGATAGGGCTTGGGACGTTCTGAGGCGGCGCGGCGGCGCGAAGAGTTCCGCCGAGTATTAGCACCAAACAGATTGTCCAAAAAAAACGTGTCAATCAAGCTGCCCACTAAAAATTCGCGGCAGACGCGCACTTGCCATCAGACGCCGGGCTGGAATTGTCACCACATCGCCTGCGGCGACGTTAGGGATGTCTGTGACATCTACCATGCAGGTCTGCATCGCGACCCGGCCTACCACTGGAACGCGCTGTCCCTGGATCGTTACCGTGATCGGTGCAGGCCGCAGCCAGGCTTTCAGACCGCGCCAGCCGCGAGATGCACTCGCGGGAGCGACTGTAAACCCGTCGGCATAACCGATAGGAAGCACCGCCAGCCTTGTCGCCCGGCGGGTCCGAAACTCACCGCCGTAACCGATTGGGCTGCCCGCAGGGACATCCCGCACAGAGACAATTCGGGCCTGCATCCGCCAAGTTTCCTGTAATTTGAGAGCGCGGGGCACGGCGGCTGATGGATACTGGCCGTACAAAATCGTACCGGGTCGGACCGCATCCAGCCGCATTTCCGGGAACCGGACCAAAGCCGCCGAGTTCGCACAGTGCCGCAGGCCCACACTGATCTTCGCGGCTTCCAGCTCCGTCAGCACTTTTTGGAACACTGCAAACTGACTGCGTGCCGCCGTTTCTTCTTTTTCCAGCGCCCGCGCGAAATGCGTGTAGATGCCTGCGAACTGCAAAGCGTTATCGCCCGCGATTTGCCGAGCGACCGGCAGCGCATCAGCCGGCAGCACACCTAAACGCCCCATACCCGTATCTACTTTCAGATGCACCGACGCAGTTTCGCCGAGCCGCCCTGCGACCTCAGAGACTGCCGCTATGCCGTCGGCGTCGCAGACAGTCAAATCGCAGTCGGCAGCCAGCAGCAGTGTGATCTGCTCGGTCAGAAGCGGCAGGAACACTAATATTCGCCCGGTGATACCAGCCTCGCGCAGTTCCAATGCTTCGTCGGGAGTCGTGACGGCGAAGAAATCGGCTCCGGCATCCTGAAACACTCGTGCCGTCTCCCCTGCCCCATGCCCGAACGCATTGGCCTTGACAACCGCGATTGTCTGCACTCCCGGTCCAGCCAGAGTGCAGACTTCATTGAAGTTGTGGCGCAATGCGCTTCGGCTGACTGAAATCCAGGCATCCGGCGATAGTTGAGAACGGCGTTCCATAAAGACCTTTGCTGCGATGTCCCCGCCCTGAAGGGCAGGTCTGGAGGCGCAGACGCCAACCGGTCTGCGACCGGAAATGCTATCGGCGTATGGCTCTCTTCATCTTCCGCACACCGTGCGGTTGGCGCTTCGCCTCCAGACCTGCCCTTCAGGGCGGGGACATCAAGGCGGGAT
>JBPBQB010000162.1:0-18125 GCA_050954545.1 Janthinobacterium lividum
ATCGGTGTCTCAGAAATGTGTCAATTTTGCGCCCAATTTGCTTTGTCTTAAAAATGTTCAGCCAAATCACTCATTAAAGGGCCTTGCAAAGTTGCCAATTTTCTCCTTATGCCTTGACCTTGAAGCCTCTGGCAGTCCGCGGTATCATAAGTAACACGACCGACGTAAGATGGCAGAACGGGCGCAACGAGTGTTTCGCACCACCGGTGGCGACTGGTTGAGGTTATCTATCCAATCTCTCTGAAACCTATAAAGAATGGCCTCGTCGCTAGGGCACTCCAGCCTAACCCGGACCGAAAACCAGACAGGCAAGAATGACGCGCCCTATATCCATCAGGAGAGCCAGAACATCAGAAGGCTCAAGAAAGGATACGTATGAACAACAAAAACAACAGGTACATGACGGCGGAGGGCACTTTGCTTGAAAGCGACGCTGGAGTAACGCGGACGCTGAACGCCACTTCGGATGACCTCAAGCGTCAAATTGAGGCCGCCGCTATTTGGCGTGACCATCTTCTGATACACCTGCTACACTCCACTCAGCCAGGCGGGACTCCGTTGGGACGAATCGAGGGTCCACTCCCCGATGATGCTGAGGCGGACAGGGACCCAAGGACGCTCCTTGATATGACGCAGAATCTCATCGCCATTCTGCCCTCTACGGAGATCGTCCTCTGGCGTCCTGATCTAATGCAAATCGCTGAGAGCCAAGCGGGCAACTATGCGAATGTTCCCGTCGTCGAAGCTGACCTCCCTCAAAACCACGAGTTCTGGTGCTGTTACGGACCTGAGATCGCGCCACGGGCCATCGGCGGCACACACAAACTGTTCCTGCAGGTATTGCTTTCCGGGGTCACCATAGGTAAGCCCTTCGCTACGCTGGTCGCCTTCTATTTTCCCTATGAAGGTGAGGTGGTACTGCTAGACAGGCCCCCACTCGTGAGGCTCATCCCTCCCCTTACGATTGGGCATCCCGCGCAAGGCGTCGAAGCCCAGAGGCTCCTTGCCTGCCTCACCTTTCGGGCGCAAGCGTTCATCGAGGAGGCCGCTGCAGACATACATTATACTCCCTCCGAGCGGCGGCAGATAGAACGGGAAGGCAGGATGCCGCCAGCCGCACGGATCATCAACCTACGCCCCAAGAAGTGGAACGTAAACGAAGACGCCGACGGTCAGTCCTCAACTCGCAGGGAGTTATAATTCCAATTTTTCGTGTCGCCTCATTTGCGGAAGCCCAATCCACGCATGAAAGAGCAGGGCCCAGTCTGAGTCGATCCCTATATCAAGAGACCGACTCGGACTGGGCGCTCAAGCCGACGACCCGGAACATCATCGTCGTCAAGCGATAGCCATCCTCGGCTCCGTTACCGCCGCCCGCAGGGTATAGCCTCCGCCCTTCGGAGCCACCTTGCTCCCAGGCCCAGGAGGAGTAGCAGTGCAGCGCCTTTGTAAAGCGGGGCTTGGCCTGGCAGGAGGCGTTCCAGCGGAGTCCAAGCGGCCCGAATTAGCAGCAGGCCCGCAACCATTGAGAAGTAGTTGGCAAGAATGATGACAGCGTTGGTTTTCAGTTTGGGGAGATGAAAGACTTTTGCGATAACGCTGGCTTCAAGAAGGCCAATGAAAAAGTTGAAGATGACGAGGTGGAACATCCCCGCCCAGATAAGGGGCGTGCCTGCGTCGGCATGGGCAGCCACGGGAACAGTCAGGAACAGGACACAGACAATAGGCAGTCGGAGATGTTTCGGCATAATGACGTTCACGCTCCCTGCGGGTTCTGGTTTTCGGTGCGAACTCCCTGGGGCAATTGTCGTGCAGGAGCCAAATGATTATCGTATTCTGATACAAGAAGCCAGCATTTATTATCGTATTCTGATACAAGAAGCCAGCATTTATTATCGTATTCTGATACAAGAAGCCAGCATTTATTATCGTACTTTGATACAAGAAGCAGCATTTATTATCGTATTCTGATACAAGCGCTTATCGTATTCTCATACAAATGAGTTCCTTCTACACCAAAGAAACAGCAAGAACTCAGTGCGACGGCACTTTCCGGGGCATCTTGAGCCATTTGGATGGCTCTGAACACCCTTGAAAAATCTATTCACAACATTTTAAGGCGTATTTGGGGTGGATTCTGCCATTTTATTATCGTATGCTCGTACAAATTATTATCGTATTCTGATACAAGAAACCCGAATTATTATCGTATTCTGATACAAATGCCGCACCATTTTTTCAGAGGAATTGAGAGTAAATTGGCAAATTTCGGGCTGCATTGATTGTGATTCTGACTGTCAGGATTTGAGTTAAGAGTCTGACTTCTCAATAGACAATTAAACAGAATCACTTCCCTACGCACAATCCGCCGTGCCATCTGATCGCATCGGCTCTTTGACTGCTTTTTGAGACCTGTTCGTCGGACTGAAGACCGGAAAAGGGAAAGATCGGGTCGCTCATTTCGCCGCTTCCTGCTCTTCAAAACCAGCCTTAAGCCGCTCAGCAATTCCACTCAGTCCCCATTCGAGGGCAATGTCCAGCGCCGTCCTTCCCTCGCCGTCCTTGAGCAACACGTCTGCTCCCATCGATAGCACCTGCCCCACCCGCTCCGGGTTGCCAGTCATCACGGCTTTCATAAGCGGGGTCTTGCCAGCATCGCTTTGGGCATTGATGTCGCCGCCGCGCTCCCAGATAGCACGCCATGGCCTGTACATCAAAGCTGTCTGTCCCCAGTCGTTGACGGCATGGAGATCGGCATTGTTGTCCAAAAGCAGCTTCACTACCGCCTCGCTCCGGGCAAGCATCAAAGGCGTTTCCTGATGCTCGGGATCGCGGGCATTCACATTCCCGCCGCCTGCGAGGGCGTTACGCATGGCGGCAATGTCATCCAGTAAAGTGGCATCGAGGAGAGCCTGATCGAGCGGATGCGAAGTCATTGTATCATGCCATCCCGTGCTGCCAAAGCATACCTTTTCAGATCAGGCGATAGCTTCGGATGACGAGACAGAAAGTCATCGATAATTTCAACGGTCGTATTGACTTCCTTCATTTTCATGTATTCTGGATCGTCTTCATTACGCCACCACCCATAGTCCCAGTGCCAATGACCGAGGCCATGGAGCGCACTTTCCTGGCAAGCATCTGAATCCAGTAGAAGTGTTCGCCGCATCACGTCCAGGTATACAGACGTTTCCTCCGGGTGAGAAGGATCATGACTTCGCATGGGTACAGATTCCCACCACATATAGCAAACACCATTGAGAGGGTTTGTATTGTATTTCGCCTCGTCAGCAGAGTAGCAGAGGTACTGATCGCATCGCTTGGCGAAGCACTCGGCAAAAAGGGTGTACATGGAGCGAACACACCGCCGCCTCTGTTCCCACGGCACCCTCGCATCGATCAGGGGGCGAAAATTCATTTTCCAAAACCCGCTTGCCAGTTGGCCCACAGAATACGGGGCGAGCACATCAGCGGCGTCCTCGAAAGCACGAGTGAAGTAATCAATGGCAACAGCAGGCGGACCATGCCATCGCGCTGACCGAACGTCAGGCTTTTCCAAAGAGGCAAAGCAGTATTCTAGCCATTCCTCGAAAGTCAGTTCAGTCAAATTGCTGTCCGTCGCTCACAACTTTGTTCTTCCTATTCCACAGATTTAGGTGTTTGTGACTCGCCTGCGGGGTGAGGCTTCACCCGCAGGCGAGTAGCGCTCCGTCAAAGCCGCCAGACCGTCAGCACTCCATCCAGCCCGCCCGTCACCAGCAGCTTCCCATCTGGAGAAAACGCGGCGCATAGAACAGCATCATTGTACAGCGGGTCCGCTCCTGCGGCTTCAAACTTCATTTCGTGCTTCATAGCCCAGTCCGACGTGTCCCAAATCCGTGCGACATTGTCCGCACCGCCCGTGGCGAGCAGAGTGCCGTCAGGGGAAAACGTAGCATCCCAGGTGGCTAAGTCGTGAGCGGGAAACGAAGTTAGCTTCTGCCTGAAGTCCGCGCTCCAGATGCTCACCAAACCGTTTGGGGAGTGGGGAAAGGCCACGGTTTTTCCGTTGGGAGAGAATGCAAGTCCATACACGCTATCCACCCCAATATCGGCAGTTCCGGTCGCTGCCCAAGTGTTGATGTCCCAGAACTCTATTGGGCGGTGTAACCGCCCCTCCATTTCCTCTGCGGGTTCAACGAGAATGACTTCCGAGCCATCGGGCCGAAAATCCAGCGCCCACACGCCGTTTGTTCCATCAAGCGTGTTGACGATCTGCCAAGTGGAAGTGTCGAAGACATCGGCATCTTTGTGCAGTCCGCCGCTAATCAGGCGGCTACCATCAGGCGAAAAGGCTACCTCACCCCGCCGATGACCGGAAAGCACGCGCTCTTCCTGCCAAGTCCGAGTGTCCCAGAGGCGGATATGGCAATCATAGCCGCCTGTGGCAAGCGTCTGGCCGTCCGGGGAGAACGAAGCCGAAGTCATGCCGTCGTCGTGAGCGAGGAAAGAACGGACGAGTTGGAGTCTGTCGGTTGTCATTTCTAGCCTTCATACTGAACCTAAATGGAGTGAGAACTTAGACCAAGAACTGCGAACCGATCTCATCCAAACGAAATGGTGTGCCTGCCGCCACGGAGAAGACGGTTCCTGCTTGATTTGGCGTGTCCACCACCGCGCCCCGCGCCTTCGCGTGCAGCAGGAACAGGTCGTACAGGGTTGGCTTCTTCAAGGTGACGAGCGATTGAAGCGTCAGGGCGATGCCGCCCAAGTTAGCATGAACATTGTTCACAAAATTCGGGTTGTTTTTCAGCGCCATGTCGCACCAGATCAGTTTCCGGTCCTGCACATCTACCACCAGCGGAATGGCAATGCGCGAGGCAGAGGTGAGGTCCAGGCGGTCCTGCACCGTTCGCGGATCGTAAATCTCCCCGGATTCAGCGTCAGATCGTGACATCCAGCCTGCGAAGCATTCAGGCAGATCGCAAAATGGCTGCGGTGTATAGCCGCCCAGCGTCATCGCGACGTACCGGATGCCTCGCGCCTCCATCCGTTCAAGAGTAATATCAACGAACTCACTTGCACCATTCGGGGCATCCACGATGTCGCCGCTGTGAACGCCGCCATCACAGCGCAGTTCGTAGTACGTGACAACATCTACAGCGCGGAAGTTCTCGTCGAACATGGTGGCTGAGAGGTCAATGTCTGTTCGGTCAGTGCCGTTCTTCCACCAGACGAAAAGCCGCAGGACTTTGCCGTCAATCAGGAGCGGCAGCTTGCTCCCCCGCGGGATTGTTCGGAACGACTTCGACGCCGAACGCTGCGAAAATGGCACTGGATAGTCGGACAAATTGGGGTCTACATAACAAACCCCGAGCGGCGGCAGCGCCTTAAATCTTTCGACTAATGCTTCCTGACAAGTGTTGGCAATACGCTTGCAGACATCGGCAGGAAGAGGAGGCAGATCATTCGGCTCGCCATGCGCTTTTGCGAGACTGCCTTTTGGGAAAAAGACGCGCAGGGCAGCCCCATCATTTCGGTTCTGGAAGTGCGTCATCACCTGCAGCAGCACTGGAGTGGATACTTTGTCCGCTGCTCCCTCGAATGCCTGGATCACGAGGTCCTGTCGAGAAAGGTCGAGGCGAAGCAGATGGTCGAGCCTGCGAGCGAGGTCACCGGGCCGAGGCATGAGCACAGCAAGGGCCTCGGCAATGTCAGGATCGGCGAGAGCCTTCTCTACCCGACTGTTGAAGGTAGCGAAGGGTAAGTCGTTCCGCAGAACGCCGAACGCTTCCCAGGAGCGCGGATACCGTGCCTTGAACTCCCCAATGTGCAGCTTCTCGCCGAGCCGAATCCAGCGTCCCTTCCAGCGCAGCATATCTTCCGTCGGATTAGCATTGCGCTCCAGCAAGCCCAGCAGCAGGCGGCGCTCGGGGCGGGAGAAGGTGCGGAACTTCGCCGCTCCTGCCAGCGAAACATCGCCGCCGCTGAGTGCCACGGCCAGGCGCAGAATATCTGTCGCCGTGCGACAGAACCGGGCAATGAAAGGTTCGGCTTGGGCCGTGTGCTTTAGCAGCAGAGATGCTAGAAACGCCATCGTTTCTTTTTGAGGCACAGCGGCAGGTAAAAGGCGCTCGATTTCTTCGCCGTAGGAAGACACAAACCAGGTGAGGTCTTCTCGGTCCTGTTCGGACAATGAAGTGTTCGAGGCAGTGATCTGACCGAACAGGCTCTCGAACTCTTCCTCGGTGCCTAGCTCGATCACCTGCAGCTTCGGATTGCCTTCAAGCGGCTTTCGCTCCTTCGCGTCGGTGCGCGGGAATAGCTTCCCGCCTGACAGATAGTGGATAATGGCATTGAAGTATAGGCGTCCTTCATCCATTTCCATCACCTGTGCAGGAAAGTTCGGGTACATCGGCCTGAACTTCTTGTTTGCGCCCTTCATGCGGCGCAAGTCAGGCATCAGCGTATGATAGAGGTCGGTGAGTTGTTCGAGTGCCAAATGCTGACACCCATTGATCAGCGGCTCGGAGAACGTGAAGCCAAGCGCCTCTGCCTGTTTCAGCACGGAAGCAACGTATTGAGGCGGCAGTTCTGATGCAGTCCCTGTGGGAAGAACAATTTTGCTGCGGCGACGGAGGTAAGTGGAATTATTCACTGATGGAATGTTCATGATTGTACAAAGAGATGAAGCGGTTTAAGGGAGGCGACTTTTTAGAACGGGAACGGAAATCCAAGGTCTCATTCATGAAAATGGGTGCCTTGCGGGAAGCGGGAACTCTGGGTGAACCGTCTCTCGACATTAGAAGGAAGAATCTCCATAGCCGCAAGGCAACGTCATTGTGCCATGATCTAGGTAGGTTGTCAAGTTGAGGCGAGAGCATGGTTTGCGGGGTAGAGGCTTTGTGCATTTTGATGGGGCACACCCCATAACTGTGCCCTGACTGTCGAAACTGGGAAATCAGCAAGGAAACAGTTATCTTGAAAAGGAATGCTTTGCGGAAAGCGGGAACTCTAGTTTTTTTTGGAGAAAAGTTTGAGAAGGAAGAAATCCCATAGCCGCAAAGCAGCTTCATTGTGCCATGATCATGTCGCTTTGTCAAGCGCGTCAGACTCCACTTCCCTCAACTTCTAGCGGGCTAAAGAACCTAAGAATCACTTCCTCGGTGTCTCGTGATCGCACTTCTCACTCACCACGAGGAACTGATGCTCCACGAAGTTGAACTCCTCGCCGCCAAAGTGATCCAGGCTTACAGCAATCCGCGTTTCTGGTTCATCTTTCTCGTCGCCGCTCCAGCAACTGTACACCTCGACGGTTCCGCTTCCCACTGAACCGCGCAAGAAATCCTGCAGCAGCCTCACCGAATCGATGCTCATCTGGTGATTTGCCTTCGCACTCTCTTTTAGCTCATCGGGCACGCCTGTTTCCGAAAGCACTTCCAGGTCGTAAGGGCCATAGGCAAAGCCGCAACCACAGCCACCCACTGAAGTCAGGTCATAGACATGGGGCTTGGTGAAGAGCCTGAGCACCGGTTCGCTCCCCGCCATCAGGGAATGCGCTTGAAACAGGAATGCGTTCTCAGATGGGACATTCGGCAGCGGCTCATCTGTGGCCGCGAAAACAACCATGCACATATTTTTTACCCTTTAAAAATTGCCTTGGGGAAGATAGCTAAATCATGTGTAGAATTTCTCGGCTACTTGACCGATTTGGTTTCTTGAGGCATCGTCCGAACCGTGACAAAGACAAATTGCTTCGTATCACTCGACCTGCGTGAGAGCAAGCGCGTCTCGCCATCGCGCATGGTTACAATAAATACATCAAGGTCTGTAAATGCCGCAGGAGGATTAACATTTGGCACCCGATATGCTCGCTGGATTGTCCCGTCGAATGACACACTGCCGTCAGCAAAGATCGTCGGAGTGCCTTCAGTAAAATTGTCTAAGTGGAGAACACGCTTCTGCCGCTTGCCATCCATCAAGACAGTAGTGGCAATATCTGCTTTGACATGGGTACAGCCGAACTGTCCAGCGGTCATTTGAAGCCGTGGACCTGTCTCATCGATTGCGCCGTTTTCAATCAAGGAAGCCATTAACTTTCTGTCATGACTGATGTCAAAATCGACTTTAGGAACGTATTTATCCGTATCAGGAATATCGATCCAATCGACCGTCACTTCGACTTGCTGGGGCGAGATCACGGCTCCCGCGGTACGACCTGTTCTGAAGTTATCGACGATTGATGCTGACTGTGCTCGCGCCAGTCCAGTGGTGGCAACAAGAGAAACAACCACCAAGATGAAGACAATGACGACTGAACTCCTCACGGTTTTTCCTCCGTATTACCAGCAGCCATATCTCCCCAATAATATCCGCCGTAGAGAGGCACGACGCCTCGGCCCCTTGGGTGTACGATCACCGCGACGCAGCGCCAGGCAGATCGGGATGCCCCGGAGTCCGCTACCTGAAACGCGATGCCTTCTTTGGCGGCATCATAAAGGCTCATCTGTTCACCGCTCGGCAATTTGGTATGGACAGCCCGCGTCAGGTCAGGATATTGTTGCAGCAACTGGCCGAACTTCGAGCCGACACCGACATCGCCCGTCGCCAGAAACCAAGGAGAAGTAATACGAATCTCCGTCACCAATTTCGAGAATTTGGAGTTCGGGTGGCCGTCCGGGTAAGGCGCATAGATGTCCGTGTACACATCGACTTCGTTCTTCGTCAGTTTTGAAGAAATATCACCCATGGTTGCTTCTGCATTGGGGCCTGAGGATTTCCCTCCCCAAGTATCCCACTCAAGCCCCATGGTAGCTTCCCCACCCCCCGTGGGCTGCCCGAGCGTCTTTGTGACCGCGTCCAAAGTTTCGCCAAGAGAAACCTGACCAATGCTGCGTCCTGGTGAGATAGCTCTCTTGGCAGCCAAGGCGGGTGTGCAAATTGAGAGGGCCACTGTGAGCGTGACTGCGAGAGCCAATGTAATTCTTTCCAAAGTCAGGCGTTCTCCCTTTTTACTGATTACGAGAGGTCTTTTGTTTCGCAACAGGGCTGGCAGGCAAGACTTTGCCTGCCAGCGAGGGCCAAGTAAGGGCAAAAACTCGCTGAAGACAATCATAGCTCATCCTCCTCAGGGGGCAGAGAATACCTTCCATGAAGTTCTAGTTGCTGATCCCAGGTCATTGTATGGTCCAGTTTTCCGTGTTTGTTGCGCGACCATTCCCATGGGATCGGCGGGGAAAGGGCATGGAAAGGAGGAAAGCCTTCCTGCTTATGATAAAGCAATTCATCGTTTGCGGTAAATCGGCCACAGCATAAGAGTTGCAGGTAGGTGTATTCCGCATCAGTCCGATAAACGCTGATATTGATCCATTCAGGCACTCGTCCATCCCGCCAGAGGGCATGGCTTGCCCCTACCGCGTTAGTCGGCTCACAGTGACGAGTGCCTCGCGGCAAAGCGTCTTCGGGAAAGACCATCTCTTCTGGCGCTCTTGCATGACCATCATAGGAAGCATTCGGAGCGATCAAGTAAAGGTAGGCATCAGGCAGATGATCTAAAACCATCGTCCGCGTGAAAGCCATAACGTGTTTCGTAGACTGGTGCAGACGGCTAGCGAATTCATCATAGGTCATGATATTGTCATCTCTTCGGAAGAATTTGCTTCATCAGTTCGAGCCAGCCCATATTTCAGCACTTCCAAAACTGCAATGGGATCACAGTCGTAGATACCGCTCATCACGGCCTCGTTCGCTTCTACCACTGCCAGACCAGCACCACGAATCCAGCCGACATCCAGGACTACGGCACGGGGAAGCCGAACCCGGTTATCATTAAGAACACTCTGACTAAATGCCAGTGCTGCCGCATTCTGTTCTTCCGTAGAATGAACACCCTCGTGCAGGAAATACGGCGAATAAGTTTGGACCTGATTGTCGAGGACAAACATCCGATACTCCCGTTCCCATTCTACTGGATCAGATACCAGAATGCACTGTTCGTCCATTTCTGATCCCGCGCTCAGTCGCGCTCCATTTTCATAAACGGCAGCAGGAAAAAACTTATCGGCTACAGGCTTGATGAACTTCGGCTCGGTCAGACTTCGTGCTTCGCCGAGAGTAGTCAAATCGACTTGGCGGCTAAGGTATTTCTGCGGCAGTGTCGGGAGAAAGTCGGGAGCAGGCTCAACGACATACCCACCCAAGGCGGCAGCGACTCGTCGGCAAAAAGTGGGGCCACCATGAACCGTGGTATTGCTGAGGGTCGCTCTAGGTGGCAGTCGATCTTCCTCACCTGCATCGAGGCGGGTTACTTCAATGCCCAACCAGAAGCACACGTTCATGAGCAGTTCGATATTGCGCGTTTCGCGATTAGGCAACAGCAGATTTTTGAGTGTCATCGAATTGCTTTCCTTCAAACAGTACCATGACACTGCCCAGGATGTAATGGCAAACTGTCAGTGCGTTCAGCTTCTCCACGTCAACGAGTTCCTGGTTGCGGGAAATCGGTGCTCCCTGGTAGTTCGATTCGGGACCGTTCAAGTTGTTTCACCTTTCATCCCCAAACGTCGGGCAGTCTCTGCAGAGACCGGATACACCCGCTCCTTCGGCAAAAAGCCTTTTGCCTTCGTCGCTTGACCGGACTGGATCAAACCTTGCATCTTCCGTACTAGCGGTGTCCTGTCTTCAATGCCCGTGATCCACTCGTCCACATACCGCTGGATAATCTGTCGACTGATCCCAACCTGGATACTTTTGCAGTCCAGCGCCGCTCCCCGCAATGTTCGCTCCGGGTCCCACTGCACATACACTGATGCCGACGCAAACTGCTGCCGCCAGTCTTCTTCGTTTCGGTACGCGCCCTTTTCTGGGTGAGTGAGAACGGCCAGCGACAGAGCCTCTTCCCAGCCAGCGCGGGTGAGGCGAACGGCCAGAATATGCTCCTGCCCTGTCTTCAGGCCCCAGTTGCTGCGCTCCATCATCCAGAGAAAAGACGGCTTGATCCAGGTCATGCGCCCGAAGGAAAACGGCGGGACGAACTTGCCTGCTTTGAGCGCCGCTTCGGCAATGGCCTTTGGGTACGCTTGGTAGATGACAACGGTGCTCACGTCGAAGTCGGCGCGGATTTCATGAATGGCGAGCATGGATTTTTCGGCTATTCGTCAAGTAAAGTTGAAAATCAGTAACAAGTAGCCGACGGCTCAGCGGTCAAAGTCTGTTTCAATCGCTTTATGGCACGATGGTATTTTGCCGTCCGTTCGAGTTCCCATTCACCAAGTTCTGGAAGACGAGTGACGTCAATGTTGTCATAGAGGTCAAGCAGTTTGACGCGGACCGCCAGTGCGTTGAGTGCGATCCGTTCAATGAATGCCTCGTAATCCTCGCCTTCACGCTTCGTGACAGCCTCAATCGCCTTGATGATCTCCGCAGAAAAGCCTTCATCTACAAGGCATTCCGCTGTCAGTGACGTATCTTCAAGGGTGTCGTGTAAAACGGCGACGATTTTATCCGCGTACCCTTCTGCTTTCATCATCAGTCGCAGTGGGTGAAGGATATAGGGCGAACCATCTTTGTTCATGACGTTGCCGTGTGCTTTGGCAGCCATCTCGATGGCTTTGGGGAGCAAAAAACGATAATCCATTTCAACTCTCTTTTACGATTCAGGCTCTTGCGATTCAGGCATCAACGGCCAAAGTACGGTTTCAACTCTGCTTGACGAATAGCCGATTTCTCTAGAGCGCGTTAGGCACTTTTCGTGAGCATCAAGAGGCACTTGCTGTTATCTTTTATCAGCCTGCCTGTTTGAGGCGGACGGGTCGTAGGTAACTTAACTTCTTCTCTGCGCCGCCGACAGCCGCCGGGCTCAATTCGGCATCAAAAGTGCCTAACACGCTCTAGGCTGTCGGGCCATCCGGTTTCAGGATAGCCTCAGCAGGTGCATAATCCAGATCGGCCCAATGAATGCGGCCCTGCTCCCCATTGTCCAGGAACTCCACCCAAGCCATCCCGTCGCGGCGCTCCGCGAAGCGGCAGAGGCGTCCGCGATCTTTGACTTTCCGCTTATCCAAAGGGGCGACGATGAGCAGGACTCCGCGGCTCAGATTGAGAGTCTGCCGCACTGCGGGATCGGGGAAGCTGATGCGATATTTATTCATACTGACCCAGCATTCGACTGACACGATAATTTCAGGCATCACAGTTTCTCCGCTACTCTGTCTGCTTCCACTTCTTCGTCTGCTTCTACTTTGGGCAGAACAAGTTGTGCCAACTTAGCAATGTTCCGGGCATCATCAATCGCCCGGTGATATTGACCCACCAGCGGCAACTTTATCAACTCCAATGCCTTGCTCATTCCGCAGGGTCGGATATTCTTCCACTGGGCAAACTCTTTCTTGAGGTTGATGTGCCGCTCGAAGGCATCCGGGAACGTCATCCCGTGCCTTTGGCAGTCCTGGCGAAACTGGTTGAGGTCGTAGGCTCCCCACGAACACAAAACAAAAGGCTCCTCGCCGATCCACTCCAAAAACTCTGGGAAGACAGTCCAGAAATAGTCTGCCCTCTCCACATCCTCCTGACGAATAGACGTCAACTCAGTGCAGAAGACACTGAGTTTCGGCGCGGCTATCGGCCTGACAAATCGAGAGAACTCTGCGCCCGTCGGCCCTGCGCTGGAGTGGAGAGTGACAGCACCGATCTCAATGATCTCCATCTGCGTGCGGTCGCTGCGCTCCTGCCAGCAAGTGGCTTCTAGGTCTACTATGATGTATCGCAATTCTTTTTTACACTCACGCTTCCAGAAACGTACTATAGTCAGCCATTTCCGCTCGGCCATTCGGGTTGATGCCTGCCGCCACCAGCCGTTTCGCGATCTGCACCGCGAAGCACTGGTCACTGGAATGTTTGACGCCATAGAGGGAGAGCAGATGGCGCGGCTCGACGACACGCACGCCTGATGCTATTTCAACAAAAGGAACAACACCGGTAAACAAGTCCAAGATGACTTTGATGGGCTTGGTGCCGCCCATCGCCCGCACATAACGGTGGAAGTCATCGCTCTGGCCGTCAAAGCGCGTCCAGGTGCGCTCATAGCCACGCCCGAGCAGTAGCATCATGAGCACCGGGACGTTCTCCGGGGTCACAAACAGATCGGCGTCTTTATGATCGTGCGCGTGTTTGAGTTCCACGTGTGGCGGCGTCAGTCGAGTCAGGGGAACGGCGTTGCCGCCGCCCCCTGCTCTAAGAACCGTGCATGAGACTTTCGCCTCACACGGCTCAGGCTCTCGTTACGCCCTGTGAAAGACGCGGTTTCGATACGGAAAGTCCCTTGGCATGGACTTGTTTGTGGCAATTCGGGTGAATAAGAACGCGGTTCGACGCCGTGTCTGGCCCGCCCATTACTTTCCAGACGATGTGGTGGTTATGCCATCCCGTCAATTGTGTAATAAGTTGGTTGCACACGGGGCATTTGCCGTTTTGTTCTTTCCATAGATGGCTCAACTGTCGGCGGCCACGCAGGCTCCCTATCATCTTAACGCCGAGGCGTTCTTCCAAGTAGGTTTCCCAGGCGGTGTCGTACGGATTGGCTCCAGACGCTATTTTGATGTGGCGTTTAATGTGTGTCCTTGCTGCGTCTGTAAGATAGACTTTAGTTTGGTCACCATCTGCGCCTTTTTGCGTACCGAAAAATACCCAGTGATTTGCGCCTCTAGTTCCGAAGTATTTCTTTCGGACCCAGTGGTGGTTCTTCATTGAGTGCCGTCGTTTTGCCCATTGCCACAAGCATTTAAAGATGGCGTCATCTACGCGGTTGTAGGTTTCGCTGCTGACCACATGGCGATGATAGTTGGCCCACCCTCGAATCTTAAGGTTAAGTTGCCCTATCAAATCGCCTGCAGGAGAGGCGTCGTTCTTCCTCACGACTTTCCTAATTCGGTCCAGGAAGTTCTTTACGTTCTTCTTGGATGGCTTGATCAGAAGTTTGCCGTTGTACTTTCGCACATTTTGTCCGAGAAAGTCGAAACCGTCGTTGATGTGGGTAATGACCGATTTCTCTGGCGAGAGTTCGAGCCCTCGTTCCCGCATAAACCGCTCTACCATTGGCTTGACTTCGTTTTCGAGCAATTCTTTTGTCTCGCCCGTAATAATGAAGTCGTCCGCGTATCGGATCAAGTAGACTTTGCCTTTGCTGGATTTGTTAAAGCGTTGCGGATACTTTTCCCGCAAAACTCGCTCCAAACCGTCCAGGGCGAGGTTTGCCCACACGGGGGAAATAATCCCACCCTGTGGTGTTCCGTCTACTGTTTCGTAAAACGACTGTTTGTCCATGTACCCCGATTTCAGCCACTTCTGGAGTATGACTTTGTCCATGGGGACATTGGCCTGTAGCCAGTCGTGACTAATACGGTCAAAGCACGACTTGATGTCTCCTTCAAGCACCCATTGTGCCGACGTTTTTGAGTTAAGTGCTTTGAAGCACTGCTCAATGGCATCGGCGCATGACCGTTCCCTCCGAAATCCATAAGAGTTCGGGTCGGCGGTAGTTTCGGCGACGGGGTCCAGGGCGAGCAAGTAAAGTGCCTGCATTGCTCTATCTTTCATCGTCGGGATGCCTAAAGGTCGCATCTTGCCGTTCGATTTTGGTATGTACACACGCCTGAGCGGAAGGGGCTTGTAGCCCCGTCGTTTCAAACTATGGACAGCCATCCATTTGCTCTTGGGATTGTTCCAAGTAACCTTGTCTATCCCAGGAGTGTTTTTGCCTTGGTTTTCCGTCACCCGTCTTACGGCAAGTGCTTTGCCGCTAAACGAGTGGGTCAGCAAATGTTGGAGGGCTTTCACCCGCCCCCGCTTGCCTTCTTTCGTTGCCTTCACGATACGCGCCTGGAGCCGACGCACGTTCTCGTTGGTGGCCTGCCAATCAATGGCGTGCCAATCTTCGAGATCGTGGGAAACAGCACCAGCAGGTTCTAATGTTACCGCCGTCATTTGCAACGTCTCCTTTATCGGTTCTTCATGCTTTCTCGTGATGAGATACCCGTCAGAAGTCTGCTCGCTTTCGCGTCGAGTGATATTGCCATGAAGGCGCAACCCGTATCTGCGCTATTACGGCGCGGCATTCGCTTTCTCTGACATCCTTTACCCGCACCACCGTTGGTCAGCCTTACGACTTTCCTACCCAGTGGGAGTGATACGGGCTTACCCTGTTTCTCCTGGTTGACGAAGTGAATGATTTAGGTTCTCTCTTCCCGCCGACAGCGTCTTTGTCCATGATGGGTGAACCACAAACACCCATACCCGCTGCATACCATTTTGGTTCGGGCCTATCAGCATCTTTGGCCCGTTGGCGTGTGACGACGTTCATCGAGAGTTCGCTTAAGCTAACCATGTCATCCAGCCTAGCCCCTTCCTGTATTGACGCTCGCAGGGACACCCGCTCTTCACAGTTTGGGTGCTGGCCTTTCGGCCACGGGATACGTTGTCGGAGGATGCTCTTTATCACCTCGAATGAGAGGTGCCCTCCCAGGCTACTGCTGATGGAACAGCAGGTTCGGTCACCCTTGCGGGGCCGAACAATCAACCAGGCGACTTTTCAGGTCGCACTGTAATGCCACGCCCACCCGCCCGAGACGACGACGTGGTCTTTGATTGCCTCGATCTCCTGGCCGAGGACATGGAGATGTTCCGGGTCCCAGGTTTCGCCGTAACGCTTGGGATTGTGCGGTGCGCCCATCTACTCGTCTCCTCCGCTTGCCAATTCGTTGAGTTCCAAGACCCGATGATAGTTGTGTCTTCCCGCTGCAAAGTTCGGTCGCACAAACTTTGCCATCGACCGACGAAACTCGCCGTAGGAAAAGCGCCTCGCAAGCCTGACCACGTACCCTTCCATCTCGCTGCCCGCAAACTGCGGCTGGTACAGGCCGCGAACGCGCTTCTCGTCCCAGGTGCCCTGGTAGAGCACAGGCACCAGCGTCAGGCCCAGCATCTGCGCCCACTCTCCTGTCTCGTCCCACGGCAAGCACTCGTTCCGGTCGTCCCACACGGAGAACAGCAGGAAGTACGATGGCAGATGCTCGTAGAAGATCGAGTGCTTGGCGTACAGGTTCTCTCCGCACAAGCGCCAGCCTGCGGGGATGTCATGCCTGATCTGGGCGTGGAGCGCCTTCACCATGCTGCTGTCCTGCCCCGCCAGCGGCTTCACCGAGCGCCCGTGGATGTAGTCCGGGTACATTGTCACATTCGCGCCGTCCATTTTGACCGTGACCACAACCTCCTGGACCTCAAACTGAGCCGTGTTCTCCAGCATCCGGTCGTCTTTGGTCATATTCGACCACGGCAGATGGTAGGTGCGCTGGTACCGCGTGTACGGCAGGAACTCACCCAGAACGCCGCCCTGGGCGAGTATCTTCTGGACGCTCTCGTCGTAGAACAATTCCCCGCGCAGGCGCGTACCGTTCGGCTCAATCTGGTTGCCCCATTTGTCGTAGCGCACGTCATCGTACAGATGCGAGGGCAGGATGATCTGGGTGATACCTGCGGCTTCCCTTACCTGTTCACAGGAAAGAACGGTTTCTTCGGCCTGGATGTGATGCGCCGCGCAGAGAGTGGCACCATTGGCGAGAAAGTAGCCGCCAAGTTCGGCAGGGTCACAAAAAAGACGCCTCTCCATAATATGGTGGGCGTCTTGTCCTGCGGTGCGGCAGATCACACATTGATGATCGTCGCGGGCAAACACCCCTTCTCGGAACTCGGTTCTTGTCAGCAATTTTTCCATAATGAGACTTCATTATATCACGTCCTGCTTCTTCTTATCACCTGCCAGCTTACTGCGCCTTGAGAAACTTGCCCTTGCCCCACGTATATTTCTCGTACAATCCTTGGGAGCCATACGGAAGCTGGATCGTGTCACCTGCAATCATGGCTTTGGTTTGCCCCATGTCTTCGAGTGAGGCATCGGCTTGATGTGTGACTTGACCACAAGCTGAAGTAACTGCGCGTGGGCGGTAAGGCCCTGACAGAAGCAGAGACAGATCAACGCCCACACAAGAAGATGTCGTCTTTGGATTTTCTTGAATGCCATAATTTGCTCGGCCAATCCGTGTCAGTATTGCTCTGCACTTCACTTGACCTGACCACGCGTGCCTACAACAAAATCTCTCAGCCAGATCGCGTCTGCCAGTTTCTCAGGCGGAACGACAAAAGCGGCTTTTGCCCCCGGATAGGGCGACGCACTCTCCAACTCGGGCGCGAATGTTTCGCCGAACTTCGTCCTTTTGATGAAGAGCCTGCTTTCGTTGATCTGCCCGATCACCTTCTCGTCCACATAAACGACGTACTCTCCGAACATCGGCCTTATGCGGGCTTCAGCTACAGCCGAAAGCTGTGCGAGGATGCCTTCTGCCGTTGTCTTATCCGTTGCCATCTTCTCTCTCCCACCAGTCCATGCCGATCTGATGCTCCGTCGGCATAAATCCTACGGACTCGTAAATCTTAGCCGCGTGATATTCTTCATCCGCCGCCATCACCAGACTCTGCGCTCCGAACCGTTCGAAGGCATCTCGTGCCGCTTCGTAGACGAGCGTACCGCAGATGCCAAGCCGCCGAAAGTCCGGGTGCGTCCCCACCGACTGGTAGCGCCCAACGCCATCTTCAGCGAACACGCCGAGATTGCCCACCACACGGCCTTCCAGGAAAGCACCGAACCATTCTCCTCTCCCAGCGTCAGTCATGGCACGGTAACGAGCCATCTGGCGCGTCTTGAACGGAATATAGCTTTCTAGCGAATGCTCAGGGTCGCGGCAGGCAATCTGGGTTTGGAGGGCGCTCTCCCATTCCCAGTCTTCCCGCAGTGGCCGAATGACGATCTCGTCATTGTACTTGGGCGGCGGATTAGCCTCCTGGGTGGTCAGCACCACCGTTGCGCTCAGACGCAGGCCAGCATCCAGAAACGGCTGGATGTCGCCCGTCTCTCCAGTCGTCGAGTCCCATCCGAATGCCAGATGCTTTACAGTGCTCGGCGGACCGATCTCCGCCGCGAAGAGCCGCTGCCAGCGTTCCAGGTCACCTGCGGCTGGGGGCTGGCTGAAGAGCAGGAAGTTGCCCCAGTGGTAAGTGGGGTTGGAAAGCGTACGGATGACGATGTAGTCACCGCGATC
>JBPBQB010000170.1:0-18062 GCA_050954545.1 Janthinobacterium lividum
GCAACTTTTTGAGCGCAGGCGTGTCATATCTATTGGGATCAGGACTTGGGAGCAAGATTATGGAATTCGCACACGCGATAGGCGATATTTTAGAATGCCTCGGTTTTTTCGGCGGTATCAGTCTTATTGTGCTTGCCAGCAGCAAAGCGAAAATCGATAAGATGAAAGCCGAGCGCCAGCTTTGGCAGCAGCCTGCCCAGCAAAACGACACGGCGGTTCTGGCAGAGCTGAAAGCCATGAAACAGCAGATCAGTGAAATGCAGAGCACAGGGCATCAGTTCGATATTTCGTTCGACGCGGCTCTGAACCGATTGGAAGAGCGTGTCAGCCGGGTCGAAACCAAGGTCGCTGTGCCGCCTGCCGTTTCCGTCCCTACGGAACAATACCAGCGCAACGGGCAGGGTTAGGAGAGAGATCTATGGAAAGTGCACTTGGCGCAGGTTTCGCGATGCTGAGCCTCTTTGGCGGGACAGCACTTATTATCTGGACGTCGACGCAGGCCAGAATCGCCCGGATCAAAGCGGAAGCGCAGGCACGTCAGATGACTGCTGCACCAGAGTCTGATTCCAATGTAGTGGCAGAGCTGAAAGCGCTTCAGCGGCAGATGGCCGAGATGGCTGGTACCAGTCATCAGTTTGACATCTCCTTCGATGCCGCACTGGAACGGATGGAAGGCCGCGTCAATCGCCTGGAAACCAAATCTGCCGCCGGCAGCGCAGTAACAACCGAGAATACGCAGACACTGCGGAACGGGCAGGGCCAATGACTGATTTCAGCCGGTACAACGATGGCTCCCAGAACCCGCCCCGCCTGCGTATTCAGCATTCGCTTTGGTCCCTCATTGGCTTGCCGATGAACGCTCCTGAAGAATGGACTCTGATGGAGAAGTTCGAGCGCGTCAAAGACGCCGGGTTTGAAGCGGTCGAATGCTGGCTGGACGAAAGCAATGAGCAGCGGCACAAAGACGCCCTGAACGCCGCCGGGCTTCGGCTGGCACTGGGTCATCACCCGTTTACTCTAGAAGACACGCGCGGCATAGTAGAAATGGCCCGGCGTCTCAACGCCGATTTTCTGTTCGCTCAGCCACTCACACCCTACACTCCCTTGCCCGAAGCTGCCGCGTTTCTCCGGGGAGCGACAGCCGTCGCCCACGACCACGGTCTTCCATTCTTTGTCGAGACCCACCGCGGCAACATTCCTGAAAGCCTCAATCAAGCCCTCGCGCTGATCGAGCTTATGCCCGAAGTGCGCTTTACCGGCGACCTGTCCCACTTTGTCCTGACCGGCGAGTTCTACGGCTGGCCCGACGAGAAGGCGATTGACCGCATGGACCCGATTTTGCAGCGCATTTCTCACCTGCACGGACGCATCTCGAATGGCGAACAAGTTCAAGTCGATGTCGGCGATGGCACCGGTGAGACCGCCCAGTTCTTTGTTCGGCTGTGGGCGAGGGCCATGTCCCACTGGCGCAAAGACGCCGGCCCCGGCGACGTCTTCCCCTTCGCCAGCGAACTAGGCCCTCCCCGCTACGCCATTACCCTTCCCGATGGCCGCGAGTTCAGCGACCGCTGGGAACAGAGCCTGGTGATGAAACACCTCGCGGAACAGGCCTGGGAGCTAAGTGAGAGCGATTTGATAAAATGAAGATTGACGAGTGACTAAAGCCACTCGCTAAATGCGATGCTGCGCCTGCCGGCGGGGCCGTTGCCGGGACAACCTTTGATTTCGCCGCCCACCACGTCAGGCACGAGACCGTATATCGCCTGATACCGGTCTGGCAGATGCTGTTTACGTTCCCGGAGTTTATCTGCGTCTTGCTGCTGCACCGAAGCAGGCAGAGCTACGGCACCAATTCGATGGTCTGCCCCTCAGCGGTCATCAGCAAGTGTCCTTTGAGGCCATATTCGCTATCGACACTGCTTTTTACCGCAGGACTTGGGTCATGAGGAATACGTTGCGGCGGCTTGCGGCCTGCTCCACCGTGATCTTCACCTGGGACGGCGTCACCCCTTCCTCGTCGAAGATCATCAGCGTGTTGCCGCCTGAATTGAGCCAGCATTCAGGCAGGTAGACGCCATCTACCAGCTTGCCCTGGCCGGAGTCGTCCCGCGAGACTTCCGGGTAGCGCCCCAGGTTATGGCCGTTGAGCCAGACAAAGCCCCGCGTCAGTTTCGAGGTTTGAAGGCGCAGGATCGGGTGTGGGCCGTTAGGAGCCGGCGGGGCTGCCGTGAAGGCCGTTCGGTACCAGCACGGCAGGCCTGTCGCGCCCCCTGCGGCCAGCGGCTTCCACAGCCCAGGCAGAAGGCTGGGTGGCTGTTCGCCGCCGCGCATCCGCCAGCCGGTCAGGACGACTCCATCCGTAATTCCCCCGTTCAAAGTCACTTTGCCCAGTCCCCTGCCCTCTGCCGTGTTTTGCACCAGCACGGCCAGCACGTTCGGCCCGCCCGGATTCCAGGCGGAATCCAGATTCACCGACGCTGCGGCGTTGATGCCGATGCCGGAAGCGATCTGCTTGCCGTTGAGGTAAACGGTGCCAAGATCGTCGATGCTGGCAAAATCCAGTCGGCGGTGCGGGCCGGGAGTGTCTGGAAGCACCGCACGGAACCAGGCATACCCAAGCCGCCCTTGAAACACGTCGTCGTAAGCATGAGCGTCCTGCCAGGCAGCTCCCGCCGTGTCCAGTGCCCTGGCCGACAGCGCTGCAGCGTCACTTGGCCCGTCGCTGTCCGCCTTCCAGCGGAAGACGCCGATGTCCTGGGACTGCACAGCCTCTTGAGCCAGAGTCACGGAGCCGGTGACACCCTTGGCGTCGATTGTATCCAGCGGCCCGTAATAGGTGACCAGCTTATTGCGGCCGTAATGGGCGGTGAGGAAGGCAAGCATGTGGGATCCCGTGCCCAGATGAATCATCAAGCGGTAGGGCTTAGGGCGGTCCGTGAAGGCATCGGATTCCGTGCGGTTCACGTCCGCACTGCCCAGCCGCTTCCCGTCGACGAAGACGGTCAGCCAGTCGGAATAGTCGCCGATGTCCAGGCCATAGGTACCGGCGGCGGGCAGCGTTACCGTAGTCCTATACCAAGCATACGCGCCGTTGTCCCCGTCTGCGCCCATAGGTCGGGGCTGGGCCGAATGCAGCCAGCCGCGATCGTCAAAACCGGGCTGTGCCTGCGGCACGGAAGCGCCTGTACTCCATGCATGAAGCGCAGGCGGAGCTGCTGAAGCAAGGACCCTGCCAGGTAAATTCACTTTTCCGAGTGCGATCTGCCCGTCCGATGTCCAAATGGAACATGGCCCCGAAGGAAGACCGGCCAGCCCGATCTGCTCCGTTTGCAGTTCCAAGCGGCCCGCACTGAGGCTGGCTTCACCGGCGTAATCCGGGCCGCAGACAATCACCGTTTGCCCTTCCACCGGTACGAACCAGGTCCGATCCGAAAGGTTCGCCGGCTCCGCGATCACCCGGACGGTCTGCATGCCGACCCGGAAGGTGAACACTTTCGAGCTTTCCGCAGAGTAAACAGTCTTCAGGATCACCGTGCCGGGGACGGCAGTCAGCGAGTCGCCGCCCTGCGGGGACTGCCGGGTGAGGGTGACACCGCTCACCGGGACATGGAAGTGCAGCTCACCATGCTCGCCGGGAGCACCATAGATCACCAGTGTGGTGGTGCGCCCTTGGGTCGCCGTCCCGAGAATCCGCGCCGCACCGAGGGTCAGGCGGACGCCGGGGAACAGCGGGTAATCCAGGACCACCGGGACAATTTCGCCGGCATCCATCCTGATCGGCCCGGTGCTGGGAAACAGCGCCCCGTCAGCAGTTTTGATCTGCACCGACTGACGGTCATAGCCAGGGTTGTCCAGGAAGAGGATGCGGCCCGCCCTGCCCTGCCGGCTGGTAACGCGGATGGCCGGATTGGTGACTGTCACCGCCGAGCTGCTTTCACTCCCACTACCGCCCTCAGCGGCGACGGAGTCTGCCAGTACCAGCGGGAAGGCAGCGGCAAACAGAGCAGCCCGCTTCAGCGGATAGTAGTCCGAGCGGAAGTCGCCGGCCTGACCGATGGGCGAACCGAAATCGTAGGAGGCTGCCTGTTCGTTGTTGTTCCACGTATCGAAATCCGACCCGCCCGCCATCGTGTAGTGCGTGTAGCCCGCGCCGCCGTAGGCGATGATTTTCCAGGTGGCCCGGACCACCTTGCGCTCTTTTTCCGGGGAGACACCGTACCAGCCGTACCAGCCCGTCCAGAATTCCGTGCTGTACCACGGGCTGGTACGCTGTGCGGTGTCGAGAGATCCATAACCCGCCGGGTCGTCGCTGTGATTAAGGCCGCTGAAGAAATAAGGAACGACTACTCCTGCATGCAGCGCGGCCTGCTGAAAATGCCGATAAAACGCGTCCGGCAGGTCCGTGCCCGCGCCGATTCCCCTGCCAAGATTGTCGAAGGTGTGCTCGTTGTCTAGCTGCACCAAAATAACCGGGCCACCGCGCGTGATCTGGTTTCGGACAACGATAGGAAACAACCGGTCCCAGTACGGCGTGACGGCAGCGTAGAACGGCGCGTTGTCGACAAGCGGCAGGAGACCGGGCTTGAAGCGCAGCCAGACCGGCAGACCGCCGGTATCCCACTCGGCGTTGATGTACGGTCCGACGCGCACGATGGCGTACATGCCGAGAGAATGGATGAGGCGAAGATAGGCCTCCAGGTCGTGATTGCCTGTGGTGAAATCGAACTGGCCTTCGCGCGGTTCGTGGAAGTTCCAGAAGGCATAAGTCTGGATGGTATTGTAGCCTGCCCGTTTGATTCGGAGCAGGCGATCACGCCACTGTTCGCGCGGGATGCGGGCGTATTGCAGATCACCCGTGACGAGGAAGACACGCTTGCCGTGAATCAGAAAGCCGCGACCGTCCTCATTGATGAAGGGCCGTGCGGCCGGGGCGGGCGGAAACATCGAGTCGTTGGTACCGGGCCAGCCGGCGGCGCGGGCGGACACGGCCAGCGCGATCAAGAACAGGACAGGCAATACGTGCAGGAAGCGGCGAAGAATGTTCATGGGGGTGTCTTGCGTGAAAAGGGTTGTTTCCATTATAGTCCCCGCAGGCACTGGAGTCAATGCGTCCCCTCAGTCAATGCATCGACGGCTGGAGGCAGCGGGCGTCTGCGGCTTCGACGAACTCGCCCGCACGCAGGGGTTTGCAGCCTCTGAGTAAATCGGATGAGTGACTGTGCAAAACTTTGGAGGCGTCCTTGAGATTTTGCTGACAGAAACAGGAACAGGAAAATTAGGGATAGGAAGTGAGCTTGGCCCGCGCAGGCAAGGGGAGGCTGAGGTTCCGCTTTAGCGACGTCAGGGGCTCAACACTAGCGTTTTGATACCGGCGGCTATACATAAATACGGGGAGCGTTGTTTGGTCGCGCCTTTGCCTAAGCTCCTGCCGGAGCCGCGTCAGCCAGCGCTATAATCTTGTCGCTAGCTGAGATACAAGACGATGTTCCTATTCACCTGAAGTTTGACAAACACTAATTTATCGAAAAGATGGAATTCCTATTGACAGCAACGCGAAATAGCACTATAATAAGCCCAAGGAGTTCGTGTACACGTTTTCATTGCAATGAGTGCAACGAGCGCTATTCCATTTGGCGTCATGATCAGAAGCAGACAACTATGGTAAACTTTGCAACCAGCAGACTACCCATGTTATTGATAACAGCAGTCGGCACAGTGTATTGGCCGGGTATGGTAACTCGCAGGCCGTTCCCGCAGTGAGCACTGCTGCGAAAGCACCGCAGGATCCTTCGCAGCGAGCATTGGCATTATCAGCGCTTAAAGTTCAGACATCAGTAACACAACAGCAGCAATCCGCAGTAGGCGGACAGCGGGCAGCCGCGCTGGCGAGACTTAAAGCACAAAGTAATTGAAGCGCTCACACACCAAAGGAAAAATCGATGGCTAAGATCACTTTGATCGGCGCGGGAAGCGTCGTGTTCGCCAAAAACCTGCTGGGCGATATTCTCTCCTATCCCGAGCTTGCCGAGTCCGAGATCGCCCTGTTTGATATTAGCCCGGAGCGGCTGGCGGTCGCAGAGCGTATGGCACGTCGCGTTGCTTCGGCACTGGGAGTCACTCCGCAAATCACAGCGACGCCTGACCGCAGGCAGGCTCTAGCAGGCGCGAAATACGCAATCAACATGATCTAGGTTGGCGGGCATCCAAGCACATATATCGATTTCGATGTGCCGGAAAAGTACGGCCTGCGCCAGACTATCGCCGATACCCTTGGCATCGGCGGCATCTTTCGGGCCTTACGCACGATCCCAGTCATGCAGGATATTGCCCGTGACATGGAAGAAGTTGCCGACCCGCGCATCACATTCCTGAACTATGTCAATCCGATGGCGATGAATACCTGGGCCTGGTATCGGACCACCAAGATACCGGTGGTCGGCCTGTGCCACAGTGTCCAGGGAACGTCGGAAGATCTGGCGCGTGATATCGGCATCCCGATTGAGGAGATCAATTACACAAGTGCCGGCATCAACCATATGGCGTTCTTTCTGAAGTTCGAGCGCAACGGGGAAGACCTCTACCCGCAGATCCGAAACGTGCTGAAAGAAGGCCGGGTGCCCGAAGGAAACCGGGTGCGCTATGAAATGATGAAGCGCCTGGGTTACTTTGTAACTGAAAGCAGTGAGCATTTCGTTGAGTACACGCCTTACTTTATCAAGGCAGGCTACCCGGAGCTGATTGAGCGGTTCAACGTACCGCTGCGGGAGTATATCCGGCGCTGCGACGAAATGGCGGCGCAGTGGCCGAATACCCAAGCCGAAATGCTGGGCGAGGATGCCAATCAAACCCCAATGACGATCAGCCGCTCACATGAGTACGGTTCCGGGATCATCCATAGCATGGAGACCGGCACACCGCGCGTCATCTATGGAAACACAGAAAATCTTGGTCTGATCGATAACCTGCCGCAGGGATGCTGCGTCGAGGTCCCGACACTTGTCGACAAAAATGGCCTTCAGCCGACACGCATCGGTGCGCTGCCGCCGCAGCTTGCCGCGCTCATGCAGACCAACATCAACGTGCAGAGCCTGACTGTGGAAGCGTCGCTGACGGGAAACCGGGAATATGTCTATCATGCGGCAATGCTGGACCCGCACACCAGTGCTGAATTGACCCTGGATCAGATCTGGCAAGTCGTTGATGATCTGTTCAGCGCCCACGAAAGCGTTCTGCCCCAGTTTCAAAACTGAGACCTCGAACAAAGCCCTTGACAGAAATAGGATGTGAAGTTATAATAGTGACATAAAGCATCAATGTACACGTTTTCATGGAACAGTAATGTTCCATGTACACGATTTCATAGTGAAAACGACACCCAATGAAACCCTCGATACGACAGGTTGCAGAATATGCTCAGGTCTCTCACGCGACAGTCTCGCGCGTGCTCAACAACGTCGATGTCCGAATCGCTCCTGAGACCCGACTGCGTGTGGAGCGTGTCGCCGCTGAGCTGGGATACCAGCCGAACCGTAACGCGCGGGCACTGGTTACGGGGCGAACACAGACAATTGCGCTCTGGGCGACAAATCTGCGTTCGGCGTACTACGGCGAATTCATTCATTACATTCACGAAGAGATTACCCGTCATGATTACGACTTAATTGTCAGCGGTGCGAAAGCCAGTGAAGTTCCTGGGGATGCCGGTGTCATACTGGACACCTCCAAGCTGCTTTCCTGGCCAGTCGATGGAATTTTGGCGGTCGACCTGCCACGCGGAACGATCCCTGGACTGAACAACAGCCTAATCGGTAGCCTGCCGTTTGTCAATGTCGGTGGTTATGTCGTGGAGTGTGCCGATTTTGTCCGTGTCGATTTCACGGAACCCGCTGCCGAAGCGGTACGGCATTTATCAGAAGTCGGATGCCGGCGCATTGCGTATCTTGTTCCGGACTGGTTCGAATGGTTCCAGCAGGCCAATGATCCCCGTCTCTGCGGCTATATTTCCGCGCTGACTGACCTCGGGTTAGAGCCGGAGTATATTCTTGTTACCGATGCGAAGCGGGAATGTGTAAAGTCGGTTTTGTCTGAGTATGTGAAGCAGCATGGCTGCCCGGACGGCATCTTCTGTTACAACGATGATTTGGCTATTGGAGCGCTGGCACTTCTGCGTGACCTGGGCATGACTATCCCAGATGATGTCGCTTTGATCGGGTGTGATGGCATTCAGGACACGGACTACTTCAGCCCGTCGATCACGACCATCGTACAGCCACTGGAACAGATGTGTACGGTGGCCTGGTCACTCCTGAAACAGCGGATTGAAGAGCCGTCACTTCCGCTGCAGCAAGTGATTTTGACACCACGGCTGGAAGTGCGTGGTTCATCGAAGAGATCATCTTGAGGAGGTGAATATTATAGTCAGAAGCCGCATGTGCGGCCATTGGAATCACAGTTTACATTGCTATTTTTGCCAGACAATATATTACCGCACCTCCCGCTCCGGCGGTAGATGCTTCCTAGAAAATGAGGATCCTATGAAAAACAACCGAACCGCTCGTGGCTTCACCCTGATCGAGCTGCTAGTAGTAATCGCAATAATTGCGATTCTCGCAGCGATTTTATTTCCAGTGTTCCAGAAGGTCCGCGAGAACGCCCGACGCGCCTCCTGCCAGTCCAATGAGAAGCAGCTTGGACTTGCTTTCACCCAGTACACACAGGACTACGATGAGCAGATGCCGGGCAATGCAGACGCCTACGGCGGCGGCTGGGCGGGTCATATTTACCCGTATGTCAAAAGCGGCGGCGTTTATGGCTGCCCGGATGACTCGACAGCACCCGTCGCAGGCCGGTCCAAGTTATCCTATGGCTTCAACGTCAACCTCCTGCCCTCACTCGCCGGCACTTCCGGTGGAAACTACTTCACGTACACCAGTACTTCCGGGCTTGCCGCACAGAACGCACCGGCCAGCACCGTGCTGCTGTTTGAGGTTGTGGGGGCTTCCTCGACCAGCGACGGCAACTACGGCCTAGACGTCAGCAATGTCAACGAGAATTCCAGTCCGGTGGGATCAGGCAGCATTGCGGGCGGCTGCGGGTCGGGCATTGACTCCAACTACTGTCATGCCAAGTATGCGACAGGTTTAATCAGCGGCTATGCCATTCCCAACTGGCAGGGTACGACTGGTATCCATACTGATGGGTCCAACTGGTTGGCTCTCGACGGCCATGTCAAATGGCTGCGAACCGGGGCTATCTCGGGCGGACTTGTCCCGACTTCTCCGACAAATAAAGAAGTGTTTAACACCGCGCATAACGCCGGGCTGGCAGCGGGAACGGGCAGCATGATCAAAGCAGATGGCAGCACGGCCCAACTGACATTCAGTCCCGTTTAACGAGATCCCAATGAATTAATAGGGCCAGGGCCGCGAACGGCGCGTCTTGGTCCTATACTGTGAAAGCCCGCATTATGACTGCCTTTCGTACCGGAACACTTTTATTCACGCTTGCCGCCTGTGCGCTCCTGGTGCTGACCCAGAACGCGGCTGCTTCGGCAAACGCGCCCATCCAGGTGAAGCGTGAGCCGCGCAAGGTGCATGTCAGCACACCTCAGATGGACCTGCTCTTTAACTTGCAGACCGGTCGGTGGGAGGCAGAGTGGAAGGGAAGAGCTGCGCTGCGCCCGGCCATTCATGGGGCAGACTGCGCGGTCAAACTGGACAACGGGACACAGGTAACGGCCTCGGAGTATTCCGGCCATACTTGCTTGGCTTCAGACATCGCGCCGATCAAAGACTCATTAGGCAGCGGGACTCAGATTGTTATCCATCACCGCATGGCAGGACAGCCGGAGCTTCGTCAAATCTTCCGAGTGTATTCCAACTGCTCCTACTTTTTTGTTCGCCTGGAAGCGGTCAGCTCCCATCTTCTTTCAACCCATGACATCAGCCCGGTGGTGATCGATAGCGCGAAGACGCCTGGAGCTGCCGTAGACCTCGGCAGCGGAGACAAGCCCCGGACGCTGTTTGTGCCGTATGATAACGATTCTTTTATCCGGTACGATTCCGATTATGCCTCGTCCAGTTTTGAGACGACTGCTGTTTACGATAACGCATCCCGGCATGGATTTGTCATCGGCTCCGTTACCCATGACCTGTGGAAGACCGGGATTACGATGGGCGGCACAGCGCCGCATAGGCTGACGGAGCTGCGGGTCTTTGGCGGCGTGACCGGGAAAGACACCCGCGATACCCAGCCGCATGGCAGCGTGATCGGGACAGTCGTGGCCTCGCCGCAGGTACTGGTGGGTTACTTCCCGGACTGGCGCGACGGCATGGAGACTTACGGGCGTGTCAATGCGCGTCTATCGCCGCCGATTGTCTGGGCCGGCACTGTTCCAATCGGCTGGAATAGCTGGGCGGCCTATATGACATCTGTCAGCAGTGCAAATTATTTGGCCGCCTCGGATTTCCTCAAGGCGACGATGCAGCCACTGGACTCTGCTGCCTGGACTGCCACTTATGTAAATCTAGACTCGTTTTGGGACAATTTCAGCGTGGAAAAGAAGATTGAAGATGTCAGGCAGATACACGCCAGGGGTCAGAAGGCCGGGATCTACTGGACACCGTTTGTTTATTGGGGCAGCGATCTGACCCAAAAAGTGGAAGGGACCGGCGGGCGCTACACGTATGGGGATGCCGTGCTGAAAGATGCCTCCGGCAAGCCGCTTCCCACGTTGGATGGAGGTCTGCCGATGGACCCGACCCATCCGGCGACCCTGGAGCGTATCGACTGGGAATGCAGCCAGTTTGTGGCCTGGGGCTTTGATTTTGTCAAGCTGGACTTCCTGACCCACGGTTCACTCGAAGGCATTCACTTTGATCCGCATATCACAACCGGGACAGCCGCCTACAATGCAGGCATGGCGCGTGTGACCGCCGATCTATCACCATCGAAGATCGGACGCCCATTTTTCATCAGCCTCTCTATCGCGCCGCTGTTTCCCGCCGGTTACGGCCACAGCCGCCGCATTTCCTGCGATACGTTCGGCACTATCGGCAACAGCGAATATATGCTGAATTCTCTCACTTACGGCTGGTGGCAGGGCGGCACCATTTATGCCTTCAACGATGGAGATCACGCCGTTTTGTATCAAGCTCACGGCCAGCCGGTCACGACGCCCGCCGAAGGCCGCAGCCGTCTCAATGCGTCGGTGGTTGCCGGAAGCCTGATTTTAGACAGCGACGATTTGCTGGACCCGAAGGCGCGGGAGCGAGTAATTCCGCTTTTGAGCAATAAAGAAGTGATGGCACTGGCGAAAGAAGGCAAATCATTCCGGCCTGTCGAGGGCGATACCGGGGATCAAGCTTCCGATGTCTTCGTGCGTGCTAACCACGCTTCCGGCGACTTCTATGTCGGCGTCTTCAATTATAGTCCGTCCAGCCCAGTGACCAAGCATCTCGATTTCTCGCGACTGGGCCTCAGCCCGTCGGCCCATTACCGGGTATACGATCTCTGGACACGGCAGATCAGCTCGGCTCACGGAAAGTTGTCTGTTGACTTAGAGGCAGGCAGCTCTACTCTGCTTCGATTGACCCATGAATAAAATAAGCCGGCGCGATTTTCTGAGGAGCCTAACATTTGCCGGCGGCGTTTTACTGACCGGATGCGGTTCGCACAGTATCCCCGGCGCACGGGTGACGCTTACCCAGTGGTATCACCAGTATGGGGAGGCGAGAACCCAGCAGGCTGCCCTGCGTTACGCCCTGGAGTACACCCGGCAGCGTCCCGATGTCGCTGTCCGCGTCGTTTGGGTTCCGGGTGACTACGGCACTAAGCTGTCGACGGCTTTGCTCACGCCCGGCGGGCCAGATATGTTTGAAGGACAGGTTTCTGCCGCGATGGTCCGGGCGGGGCAGATCGCTCCACTCGATGACCTCCTGCCGCTTTCTGCGCGTGCCGATTTGCTTCCGCAAGACCTGGCGATGAACACGGTGGAAGGACACCTGTATGGGGTCAAGATGTCGGATGACATTGGATTGCTGTACTACCGAAAAAGCCTGTTCGCCGCTGCTGGCTTGGAGCCGCCGTCGTCATCGGCGGCTCTGCTTGCGGCGGCGAAGACGCTGACGGCCGGGGACCGAAAAGGCTTATTTATCGGGAATGACGGCGGCCTGAGCGCACTGCTGACCATCCTGCCGTGGTCGGCAGGCAGCGACTTTTTGGAAGGGCGACGGGTCGTCTTCAACACGCCGCGCACGCTGGCTGCTTATGAACTGCTCCGGGAACTGGGCGCTTCGGGAGCACTGCTCATCGGCTCGCCGACCGATTATTTCGACCCGACAGCGATGATTCAAGGATTGAGCGCGATGCAGTGGACAGGCTTGTGGGCCTACCCAGCCCTCCGACGCCATTTCGGCGAAGATATTGGGGCCATTCCCTGGCCTGCCTTGGATGCGCTCGGCAAGCCAGCGACATTTTTGGGCGGCTGGTCTCAGATGGTAAGTGCTCAGAGCGCCCACGTTGCTGACGCGAAAGCTTATTTAAAATGGCTCTGGGTGGACAACGTCGCCGCGCAGAAGAATTGGACGCTTGACTTTGGCCTGCATCTGCCTCCCCGCTCAAGCCTCATTCTTAGCACTCCGTCGCTGCGCGGTCCGGTTCCTACCATAGCGGCGCACTCTTTGCGAGACTATGGGCGTTCGCTGCCGCCAGACTGGGACCAGGCTATGACAACGGCCCTCACAGATGCCCTCACCAATGCCCTCAAACGCGGACAGCCGCTGCCTGAGCAGCTCTCCATTGCTGCCAAGAAGTGTGAGCGAGAACTGGAACGCGCCCTTGAATAAGCGAACAAATCTCAGCCCGCTATCTAAATCGACCGCAGGAACTAAATCGACCGCAGGACTGGCGAGGCAGCAGGCTCATTCCTCGAAACATAGCCGGGAAGCAACGCTTGCCTTTTGGGCCTTCATGGCGCCAACGCTTCTTGGAATGATGACGTTCACGCTGATCCCAATTATCTGGGGATTTCTTCTTAGCTTCTCCCATGCCCAGAATAGTATCCACATCGGGCATTTCATCGGCCTGCGTAACTATGTTGATTTGCTGACAGATGATGAGTTCCTGCGGGCGCTCGGCACTGCACTGGCCTTCGCCGCCTTTATTGTCCCATTGACCTGTGCATTCTCTCTGGGTCTCGCACTGCTGGTCAATCAGGCCGGGCGCGGCACGGCCTTCTTCCGCACGGCGCTTTTTATCCCCTCGGCAGTTTCCTACGTTGCTGCTTCACTCATCTGGCGGGTCAGCCTGTTTAGCGGCACGCCGTTCGGCTTGGCAAATCACCTGCTGGGATTATTCGGCATTCCTGCAATCGCCTGGATTGGCACGACAACGCCGCCCTGGTACTGGCTTGTACTCGTCTCAGCCCGTTTGTGGCTGCAAGTCGGCTTTTTCATGATTATTCTTCTCGCGGCGCTGCAGGAGATCCCCCGCTCCCTGTACGAAGCTGCGGCAGTGGACGGAGCCGGTGGGTGGACCATGCTGCGCCGTATCACGCTGCCGCAGATTCAGGCCGCCCTGGCCTCTGTGCTGCTTCTAAATCTCATCGCCGCTTTTCAAGCCTTTGACGAGTTCTATAACATCCTGGGGGGCGGCGGGGCTTCTTCCGGCAATATTGGTTTGGCCCGCCCCCCGCTGGTCTACCTTTACTCTGTCGCACTCAGCGACCAGGACTTCGGACGTGGGGCGGCGGGCGGCTTTATCTTGACGGCCCTGATTATTGCGATCACGCTGATTCAGGGCCGCTTGTTCGGATTCGGCGAGTCAAACAACAAGTAATATGATCCATCTCAAGACTCATAACCAGACCAAGAAGCTGCGCGGCCCCGTGACCGCCGGGTGGTTCCGCTTCGCCATTTTGTGCGTTCTCGCTGTGCTTTTCCTGACGCCCTTCTATTTGATTATTCGAAATGCACTGATGACGGATGACCAAATCACCTCCGCGCATTGGGCCTGGCTGCCTCTGCACCCGCACTGGAAAAACTTCGGCAGCCTTTTTGCTGATCCGTCCGCTCCGATGCTTGTCGGGCTTGCAAACTCTGCCGTCGTTGCCGTGGTCACACTTGTGCTGCAAATGCTGTTCTCGTCTATGGCAGGCTATGCTTTGGCGCGTATTCCCGCACGCGGGCAAAGCACGGTTTTCTCACTGATCCTGGCAACGCTGATGATTCCGAGCGCCGTTACATTCGTGCCGACTTTCGCGGTGGTCGCTTCCCTCGGCGGTGTAAACACGCGCTGGGGCATTATTGCACCAGGTGTTTTCAGCGCATTCTCGACGTTCTTGTTCCGTCAATTCTATCTGCGTTTCCCTACGGAAGTCGAGGAAGCGGGGCGGCTGGACGGACTAGGCTACTTCGGCATCTACTGGCATCTGCTTCTGCCAAATTCAACCAGCATTTTGATGGCCCTGGGCGTGCTTACTTTTATCGGCAGTTGGAACGCTTTTCTGTGGCCCCTGATTATTGGGCAAGATCCATCCGCCTGGACTGTGCAAGTCGTGCTTTCCACGTTTTTAACTTCTCAAACGATCCATCTATCCACACTATTCGCCGCCGCCGCCGTGGCCGTCGCGCCGCTGGTGATCGTCTTTCTCCTGATGCAGCGCTACATCGTCGAAGGTGCCAAATTTTCTGGTGGTAAGGAATAATAAAAGTGTGCTCTTTGCTAAAATTTAGTTTTTTCCTTTTGTTTCTGCTCGGCGGTACTCTAACGGTCGCCTCTGCCAACCCGGTCATCATCACTAGCCCGGATGACTTGATTGTCGCGGTTGGCGATCCGGCACTGCTTAACAACGGAGCCGCTTCGGATGTCGGTCAGGGCGTTCGCATGGCGGTGGACGGCACTTCGCAGAAATACTACAACCGCTCCCACTACAGCAGTGGGTTTATAGGCTCCGGCCTCCTTGTGACGCCGGACTGCGGCGCGACTGTGGTAACGGGACTTGTGCTGACGTCAGGTTATGATGAGCCGGGACGCGACCCAGCCTCGTTCAGCCTCTCCGGCTCTGTGGATGGCGGTAAGACACTGACACCGATTATACTCAGTCAGAAAGTGCCGGCGTTCTCCGGGCGCGATAAAACGCAGACTTTGTCTTTTCCGAACACAAAAGCGTTCACAACGTATAAGCTGATTTTCCCGACCAACAGCGGAGGGGTAGATATGCAGGTAGACGAAGCTGATTTGCTAGGAACTATCACGCCGGAAGCGGCGAGGAAGAAAAAAGCAGAGATCGGGCCGCCTCCCGCCGGGTCGCTGACACTCTGGTACACCCGCCCGGCAGACGATGCGATGAACGAGGCGTTACCCATCGGCAACGGGCGGATAGGAGGACTGATTTTTGGCGGCGTCGCAGATGAGCGCGTTGTCTTCAACGAGGACAGCCTTTGGACCGGCAATGACAACCCCTCCGGCGACTACGGCACCATGGGCAGCTACCAGGCGTTCGGTGACATACTTCTGCACCTGGACGGAGCGGATACGCTAGCCCACTACCGGCGCGATTTAGACCTCAGCCAGGCCCTGGCCCATGTCACTTACCGTACAGGCAGCGTTACGTTTCGCCGCGAGTATTTCGTCAGCCACCCGGCCCAGGTTCTGGTCATTCACTTGACTGCCGATCATCCCGGTGCGTATAGCGGCACTCTGCGCTTGACGGATGCACACAGCGGCGCGATCTCAGCCGAAGGCAACACCATAATATCCACCGGCACACTTGCCAATGGCTTGGAATACGCGGCCAAGCTTGCCGTTCAGCACACGGGCGGCACGGTCGCTGTCGCCGGGAACCAAGTTGCATTCCATGGCTGCGACAGCCTCACCGTGCTGCTTGGAGCGGGCACAGACTATGCAATGAGCTACGCGCGGCACTATCGGAGCGGTGCTCCTCCCCTGCCTCATATCGCCGCGCAGGTTTCAGCGGCTTTTGAAAAGCCCTATGAGGTGCTGAAAGCCGCTCACCTTCAGGACTACAAAGCGCTTTTCGGGCGGGTTCATTTAGATCTGGGCCATTCCAGCGCGGCGCTGCGGGCGATGCCTACGAGCCGGCGCAAAGTAGTCGCGGCTGGGGGCGGCGACCCGGAGATGGAACAACTCCTATTCCAGTATGGCCGCTACCTCTTGATTTCCTGCTCGCGGCCGGGGTCTCTGCCCGCCAACCTCCAGGGCCTGTGGAACGACAGCAATAGTCCGGCTTGGTCCAGTGACTATCATACCGACATCAATATCCAGATGAACTACTGGCTTGCTGAGACCACTAACCTGTCGGAGTGCCATTTGCCGCTGTTTGAACTGGTCGACAGTCAGCTTCCCGTCTGGCGCCGCGCCACGCAGGCCGCACCTGAATACAAGCTCGCTTCCGGCAAGCAGCCATCGCAAGGATGGGACTTGCGTGCGTCATTTAACACTTCCGGCGGCATGGGCTGGCTTTGGATCAAGACTGCCGATGCTTGGCTTTTGCAGGATTATTGGGAACATTACGCATTTACTGGCGACAAGCAGTTTCTGCGGAATCGGGCCTACCCTTTGATGAAGGAAACTTGCACGTTTTGGCAGAGCCAACTGAAAACATTGCCGGACGGCAGCCTAGTTGTTCCAAACGGCTGGTCGCCGGAGCATGGCAACTTCGAAGACGGCACAACCTTTAACCAGTCCCTGATCTGGGATTTGTTTACCAACACGATTGCAGCCAGCAAAGTGCTGAATGTCGATTCGGATTACCGCCTCACGCTCATGTCCCTGCGCGGAAAGCTATTGAAGCCGAAAATCGGACGGCGAGGGCAGCTTCAGGAGTGGATGGCGGATAAAGATGATCCCAACGAGCATCATCGTCATACATCGCATCTGATCGGTGTCTTTCCTGGAAGCGAATTCACCAGAAACGGCACGCCTGATATGGTTCAGGCGGCAAAGGTCTCCTTGCTTGAGCACGGTAACGTTGGGGATGTGACGGAGTGGTCGCTCGCCTGGCGTGCGGCGCTCTTCGCCCGAATCGGCGACGGCGAACTGGCGCACGGTCAGCTCCTTCAGTTTTTCTCCAACCGAAACTCCTGCGTCAATTTGTACGGCTTCTGCCCTCCGATGCAGATAGACGGCAACTTCGGGGTTACCGCGGCTATCGCCGAGATGCTGCTGCAAAGCCAGGCGGGGGAGATCACGTTTTTGCCTGCCCTGCCTGCCGCGTGGCCTCACGGCTCTGTGAGCGGCCTGCATGCGCGAGGCGGCTTTGTGGTAGATATAACTTGGAGGGATAGCGTGCTTCGCGGCGCTGTGGTGCATTCGCTGAATGGCGGTCCCTGCCGCATTCGTTCTTCGGCTGCCCTGGCCGTGCATTCCAATAAGATTGTGTTGATCACCCATCCAAGTCCTGGAGTTTCTGAGTTTATCACCCGCCCAGGCGAAACTTATCATGTCTGCATGGAGACAGCTTTATGAAGAACAAAACCCGTCCCGCGCGGCCCGAAACGGTCGCCCTCTAATTGATCGCTCTCGCCGACACTCTTAAGCCCAGCACCCGCATTATTTCCCTGAATTTGCCGCTGTTTTCGGCCTTTTATCGCCCTCAAAGCATTCCACCAGTGCATCCCCTTTTAACATAAGTGCGTGGAAGTCCCCTGGCTGACATCCGAAGCGGCATCGTTGTTAGCGTTCGTAAAGGCGATTGGCGCAGTGGAGTCACCCGACAAAAGAGTAGGCCCAGACCCTAAAGATCGACAGGCTGTTGACCAATTTAAAGAGATAAGTATCAAAAGAGAGAGGTAAGCAGAAGGCTCGCGCGAGCCTTCTACGAAAGTGGGCAGCACATGGACATTATCAACTTGGAGGCAGAGGGAATGGCTGAGGACTGGACCGAGTTCGCTCTGGAAACAGAATTAGGACGAACGGAAACAGACTTAGGGCAAATTGATCTTTTCGGGCAAATTGATCTGGTCCAAGCTGCGCGGGATCAGGCGCGTCTGGACCGGGCGTATGCAAGCCTGGCCGCTCAGATCAGTACGCTCGGCCCCGAC
>JBPBQB010000188.1:0-18015 GCA_050954545.1 Janthinobacterium lividum
CCGGAGCAGCGGCCATTTTTGCACTGGTGAGCTTGGCTTTAACACTGGTTTCCTCGGCTTTTATTTCGAAGGCTGGCGCGTCCTGATTTTCCGCGTTTTGTGAAGCAATTGCTTTGTTTTGCGGCGTTTTGCCGCTGTTGTTGTCGAAAGCCGAGACCATCAAACACCTTTTTCTTTCTTTGATAATGCATTATCATTATGATATTATAATATCATAAATGCAACAAAAAATCAACCCGGCTGCTGTTATTAGCAACCAGGTTGATTTAATGACCGAAAGAAACGAAAAAGGGCGAACGATGGGACTTGAACCCACGGCCTCCAGTGCCACAAACTGGCGTTCTAACCAACTGAACTACGCTCGCCATACGTGGCACCCTTCACCTATCTCGATGCTTGTACTCAAAGGCTTTGGATTACCATAGTATAGCACATTCCCGAACCATGCCGTAGGGGTTAGAACACCTTTTTGTACCCTTGGCTACCCAGGAGTTAAGTCTCTACACCAAGGCTCAATCATAAGCCGCCCGAAACCACTCCGAAAACGTGCCGTTCCAAAAAATCTAGAGCGCGTAAGCAGTGCGGTGAGCCGCAAGCGGGATCTGCTTCAGACGGTATTTTAGACCCCACTCAGCATTGGGGAAGGACATTTCCGAGGCCGTCCCACCGGGCGCTTAGGGGTAGTAGCACGTGGGGCGCGTGGTCTGCCCGGCGTCAAGGTGGTTCGCCTGGCCTTGAAGGCGTCCAGCGCCTCCCGCGTGACTCGCCAGCGCGTGCCGAGACGGTATCCCGGCAACTGGCCCTCCCGGAGATACCGCTGCACCGTCAGCGGGTTGATCTGTAGTTCCGTCGCCACGTCCCCCGTGGTCAAGTCTGGTCGTTCCATGGCGTCTCCCTTCCCGTGTCTGCACGTGGTGGATGCGTGCCCTCCTTCAATGATCTCATGTCGGCTTGCTAATATTCCTCCGGGAGCAGTAGAGTGGTAGCGCTTCGATCCGCTTCCGTGATGATCCAGACCCGCAGGCCAGGAGCCACCCCATAGCTGCTGAGAAGACGGTCGCCGTGCTTCAGGGAAAGCTCATTCTCGCGCCGGTCAGCTTCGTCCAGTTCGCCCCAGTCGCCGCTGACATGACGCTTCACGAGGTTCGCGAAGGGCTGTCCCACAGTTGCAAGCGCGGCCAATGCGCCGGGCGTTGCGGTCAATTGCCCCAATGAGAAAAGCGCGGTGAAAGTGTTTTTCATGGTGGTTCTCTAGCGGGGGAAGGCAGACCCTTCCCCCATCCTTTCTATTTGATGAAGAACCGCTCTTCGGCGGGAACGACCGTTGCCCAGTCCAGGCATTCGCCTGTGCTGACCGCAACAACGGCATCACCATGCTCGGCCACCTGCTCCTTGAGAAGCATCCGGTCGAGCTTTTCCACCTGGCAGACCGCCTCTGGCATGTGCTGCTTGGCCCAGGCAATTGCCCGTGCTTCGGCAGCCTCCCCGTCGGCGAGGACCATCCGTGCAGGGGTGGTGCGCCACCCAAGGCTACCATTGAACAGACGGATGCTCTTGCGCTTTCCCCCCTCGGCGGCGATCTGCTGTTTGACAAACTCCATGAGAAGCGCCCCGTATTTCCATTCAAAGAAGGAAGCTTCCCGCTCCGCATCACGCGCGATCTTCTCGGCATTCTCGCGGATACGTGCGGCTTTAGCACGGGCATCGGCAATCTTGCCCAGCACCCAGTCCACTTCGTCGGCAGTGGTCGGGCTGAAGTCTTTCGGAGCAAACTCCTCGGCAGCAGCAACCAACTCTTCCTCGGTCAATGGCTTGTTCATGCGTGGCCTCCTTCCACGTCAAAGCCGAAAAAGTTGCGCTGCTCTTCAACCGCTTCCCATTCGCGCCGAGCATCCTCCTCGTCGGCATCGAAGAGTATCCTCTCGTCGTCCTCCGGCTGCCAGTCGGGGCCGGGGTAGCACCCGGACTCGGCGTGGGCGCGTTCCAGGGCGGCGTACCCGGTGATGGTCAGTCTGTAGCGATCTTCCAGTGTGCTCGTCAGGTACTCGGTGTTCGTCAGGTATGACATCGTATTTCTCCTATGGGGGAGGAGCGGCGAAACCCCTCCCCGGTTGTGCCGTCAGAACATCCCAGCGAAGGAATGGTCGAGGGCGTCGGAGAGCAGGGCAGCGCTGCCGTAATGGAGTTCCTCCTGCAACGCGATCAGTTCGTTCCACCGTTCCTGGTCGCAGGAGGGACAGTAGTCGCTGTTGCCTATGCGACAGGCGTCGCGCTTGTGGAACCGGGTGCCGCAGGCGTCGCACGGAATGGTGACGGTCGGGACGGGGATGGCCCGCGTGGGGGCGGGGAGGGACAGGACGGCAGGCATGGGGGCCTGCATAACAGTCGTTGACAATATCGTTCTCCTTCGGGTGTTGAAACGGCGACCACTTTCCACGGCAAACCGCGCGTTTCTAGAGTGATTATACCGCAATTCTGCTGATATTGCAATACATTGACAGATAATGACATATAATTTTTGAGGCTATTTACGGGTTGAAGGTGTGGGGTATAATGTATCCAGTCCGTCCCTTCGGGTGGACGCAAGGCGGGCGGGTTCACTTTCCACGGCGAAACTTGCCCGCCGCTTCTTTAATTCAGCACCCGTCAAACAGGCAGACAGGGACATGGACCCCATTTGGGAAGCTAGCCCAAGGTGTGGATCGAGCCGGGCATCACTGCCGATGACTGGCAGGTCACCTACCGCTACTGGCTCGACGAGTTGCCACGCCTTAATGCCAGCCTCAGCAAGATTATCCAGGCGCGGGGCCACTGGAACATCAAGTGCAGTATCAGCCGACAGCGGGTGAATATACGATGCGGGAAAGCAGTGGAAAGTTAGCGATTGTGCTTAAATCAATACGCTCACCGGGTTGATAGTGATACTTTAGAAGATTATTGAGCCTTGTTCGCAGAACGATACGCGGGGAACGCAACACATTACAGATGATTCATACGCGAGCGTCTACAAGACGTATGAGACAGCATAGTTCCCATGACCAACGATCCATTTACTACCCCCATCAAAAGTCCATTGCGGTACCCGGGAGGCAAAGGGTGTTTCTTCTCGTATTTCTTAGAAGCAATTAAGTTAAATGACCTAAGAGGGGGCAAATACTTCGAGCCATTTGCTGGGGGTGCTGCGGTTGGATTAGGTCTACTTTCCGTAAATATTGTTACTGAAATATTTATCAACGACGCCGACTACCACATATACTCTTTTTGGTTTTCTGTCCTCAATGAGAACAATCGTTTTGTTGAGACAATCCTTTGCAGTGAAATTTCAATTAATGCGTGGACTAAACAAAAGGAAATATATAATGCGCCAGAGAAATACTCTGTGTTCGAGGTGGGCTTCTCAGCATTTTATTTAAATCGATGCAATCGCTCTGGTATCCTTGCGGGTGCTGGACCTATTGGTGGTTATCATCAGACTGGAAAATGGCGGATGGATGCTAGATTCAATCAGCTTGATCTTGCATCCCGGATTCGGAATATTGGCAAATTAAAAGACGCAATCCATATTGGCAATATGGACGCTATAGATTTTTTGAAGCGTTATTTACCCAGAGGTAAGGGCAGAGATAAGTCATTTGTATATGCAGATCCTCCTTATGTATCTGCTGGACATCGACTATATCTGAGTCAGTATTCTTCTGGTGATCATAAAAGGCTTGCATTGTATTTGTTGAAACAAACTAGATTAAATTGGCTCGCTACTTACGATGACACTCCTTTGATAAGACGTCTGTATTCCCCGTGTCAGAGATGGCTGTTCACACTTGGTTACTCTTTGCAATCCAAACAGCGTGGAAACGAGTTATTGTTAGCCCCAGAAAGATTACATTTACCTGAAAAAGATAAGTGCACGGGTAATCGTTGGAATATTGTGGAGAGGCTTTAATGAGGTACAAACAAATGGAACATAATGAGTCCTGCCGTTTTTGTGGCATTGCCGACGGGCATTACAACTACCCTGCGATTGATCAGCCGTTCCTGACTTCGGCTTCATATATGGCCGTAGCCTCGATAGGAGCTTTGATGGAAGGATGGAGCCTGATCATTCCCAAGCAACATCAATTCTCTGTAAAAGAACACTACGGGAAGAAAGAATTTCAAGACGTCGTAGATAAAACGATAGGCCTACTAAGACATCAATATGGATCTGTGGTAGCCTTTGAACACGGAGCTAACAAAGAGGGTTCTATTGTTGCATGTGGCACGAACCACGCTCACCTTCATCTTGTGCCGTTGAACAATTCTCTAGTGCCTGAGCTTCAGGATGCAGGGATGCAGTGGACAAGATGCCGCGCATCCGAAGTTCTCAAAACTGTAGGTGATGAAGAGTACTTATTCTATACAGACCTAGAAGTTGATACACCTCTGGCTGAACAAGTGGGATATATCCACATAATTGATCAGCCTGTTTCCCAATTTTTTCGAAAAGTAATAGCAGACCGCCTTGACTGCACAGGAGCATCAAACTATCGCGATTTCCCGAACCTAGAAGTCTCCAGCAAAACAAGACTGTGCCTTAGTGCTTCTTACCTCCAAAACAAAATCTCGGAGGAGACATATTGAGCGATGAGGAACCACCAAAAATTTCAGGTGAGGCAAGCCCAAAAGGTGAGGCAAGCCCAAATGCAGACGACCCTCAGGACGGCAGGAAGCAATACGATTGCTTGAGTGGATATAGCCCCGAGATTTCTCAAGAGATTAAATGGGAAGCCGTATTCCTGTTTGTAATCTTCTTCTTGGCTGGTCTTTCTATCTTTGTAACGTGGTTAGTTTGGAATTATTCGCTTTTCCACATTGGTCCTCTCCCCAGATTAAAAGAGTTTTTGTATTTCGCGTCTGCCGGAATGCTTGGCGGCAATGTTTTTGGAATGAAGTATTTTTACCGCGTCGTTGCACGCGGATTTTGGCATCAGGATAGAAGATACTGGCGGCTCATGTCTCCATTCATTGCAACCGCTGTGTCTGTGATAGTGGGCGCACTCATCGAAGCAAACTTTGTGCCGGTCCATAAACCGATGAACGGCGCAGCATGTCTGTCAATTGGTTTTCTTGCAGGATACTTTGCTGATGAAGCTGTCGGGAAGATGTACGAGATCGCATCTGTGATTTTCGGAAAAAAGCAGCTTGGCAGTGAATAATATTGAGCAGGTGCAAGATAGGGATTAGAAAAATGAGTAAAAGATCCATAGGTTTTAGCCCTATCATACCGCTTACTTACGTATCTGATAATAATGTCGAGGAAATCTCTCCTAACTTAATAACTACCAATTTAGTAGGTGAAAAGGCTTATGGGCTGCTAGCTTTGCCCAGGTTGTGGACACTCCCGTTTATCGTTGTCTCTCATGTTTTGCTTTCTAAATACATGGGGTGCTCAGAAAAACAACAAGCATGCCTCATCACCGATTGGAGTGAGCGTATTATTCCAGCAGCAATCTCCGTCGGTCTTCAGCATGAGGATGATATAATTGTACGTTCCTCTGGTTGCTCAGAAGGTCTAAAAGATCGTGGAAAGTTTTGTTCCGTGCAAGGAAATCTTGCAGATGTTTCTCTCGCGATAAGTAAGTGTCTCCTAGACCTTGCAGCCTTAGTGACTTCTCTGGACGAGAAAGTTCCTTTGGTGATCCAGAAGTGTATTGTTGCTCCATCAGCAAAAGGCCACCTGTCTAATGAGCGCCGGGTTTATGAGGAAAAGAGAGATTGGCTTGGCGAGTTTGAAGGCGAAAGAACAGAAAACGCATCGTTCCAAATCAACCTGCGTAACTGGCGTAAGAGAATTGATGTCGATAAACATACGGAAATGCCGCTGAAATGCAATCTTTCCCCTCATGTTTCCGAGGTTTTAAAGGTTCCTGCGACCTGGGCATACAACCAAAATGTACGGTGCCATTTTGAGTGGGTATGGGATGGTAACAGAATCTATTTAGTTCAAGCCGATCAAGAAATTCATACCGAAGGAGTAAATCCGACAGACTCACGGAACCGCTCATTGACCTTACCGTCAACCTTTATTCCGGCCGTTCTACAGGAGATATGCAAACAGCACGCAGAACGGTTCGAGAAGATCAAGAACGTTTTTACATATTTAGATCTGGGTCTTCCAATAGCTAGGTTATATATTCTTGATGATCCTCTGATCATCAAGAAGCTGGCCGAAGAGCAAGTAGCGATTGAGCTAGAAAATGACATTAGCCAACTTGTAAAGCATTCTTTAGTCATCCGAATGGATATTGCGATTGAGGACAAAACCAAGCGGCAGTTGTTGCCGCGTGCTGAATTTCGTGACCTTGCGGACGCTCTGGGCTGGTTAAAACGGGAAAGTAAAAAGATAATAGAGAGCGGCGTTCAGGAGGATGTTGCTTTCATTTTTCACAACTTTGTTCCGGCAACAGCTTCAGCATTTGCTTATGCTGTACCTGGTGAAAGAAAAGTCCAGATAGAAGCTCTTTGGGGGTTGCCAGAGGGTTTGTATTATAACGCTCATGACAAATATGTCGTGGATACACAAACCACAATTTTGGATGATCTTCAGAAGCACGGTTTTACAATAGAAAAAGATCGCTACTTTAAACGCAATTTTGTTTCCCCTGATAAAGATGGCCGCTGGATTTCGAAGACTTTGAAACCTCCTTACGATTGGAAGGGATCTATTCAACAAGATGATTGGATAAAGGAGATAGCCTTTCAGTCTCGTAGGATTGCAAGCGCAGAAGGCAAACCCGTGAGCATTATGTGGTTTGTTGATGTGCCAGAAGAGTGCTGCTCAAGTAAGGTGCTCCCATGGTATCATGAGTCTTACGATCTTGGGCTGAACAACCGACCTCGAGCAAAACGAAAGAAAACCCCGTTTGACGAGGTATATACCGTCAGAGCGACTTCCGATATAATATTCTTACGTGACGAAGCCGAGAGGGGTCATTCTAACATACGTTGTATAAAAATCCAACCTCATGATGATGATCTTCTAAGGAACCGGAATGCTTTGCGAGAGATCGGCGAGTTAACAAAGAGAATTGACGCTACTATACTACTCGAAGGCGGCGTCTTGTCTCATGCATATTATCAGTTACTACAGACCGATGCAAATGTTGAAATTGTTCATCCCTTTAAACCGTCTGAAGGCAAGGTTGAGTTCGACAAGCTTGTCCGCGACAAAATACCAGCAAATATCGAACATAAGGGAGAAGTTGTTCAAACAGCTCATCTTACGGGAGAATTTCTGCTGAGACTTCTCCGCGAAAAACTGATTGAAGAGACGTTCGAAGTTCTGGATGCAGTGGATCAGGACGCTATCGTTGGCGAACTAGCTGACGTCAACGAAGTAATTGATGGAATCTTGTCTCACATCGGCGTTGACAGAGGTGAACTCGAACAAAAACAGCGAAAAAAGAGGGAGAAATCAGGTGGGTTTGCTGCCGGCACAGTTTTGTTAGAAACTCGTAATCCCCTCCCTACTGACAAGGTTGACAGTGCTATCAACTTGTTCCGTGATCTGGAGAATGCAGACATATTAAAACGTGCTGTCAATGAGCGGCCTATTACGGAATTTGACCACAATAAGCTAGAAAAGTGGCATGACAAGAAAAAACATCCCTCTTCAACAGAAGCAGTGATGCGTCTGTTGATACCCACAGTTCGAGATAACTGGACTGCTCATTCGTCCGATACGGCGGTTGATGCCAAATCAAAAAGAAACGTGCGAATAAAACTCACTGGAACACGACTGGGAGCAAGGTATCAAATTGAAGTATCAGTTTATATCCCTGATGAGCAGCTCGCTTTATTTCGTTATGAAGATTAACATCTGACAAGCCCCTGTGGTTTTACTACAGGGGCTTGTCAGTAAGGCTAATCATTTAACTTTACTCCAAGTAAACTATCATAGAAAAGAAAACACATGAGAGTACTTGCGACCAAAAAATGGAAGAACTAATCCGTTTCTCCTACAAGCAACCACACTGGTTTGCGTTCTAGGACACGAGAGAGCACTATCACTTCTAAATCTGTGACCAGCCGTCCCCCATTTTCGACTCGGCTAATGTCTTGCCACCCCGGATTCCATAATCCATTAGTATCCGTCGCGATTCGGGCACACAACTCATCTTGCTCCAGACCCAATGCCAGCCGTCGCTCACGCACACGTCCGCCGACTTGGTTCAGTTTGCCGTCTTCGGTTCTCAGTCGTGGTCCGCCACGCGGCATCGTCAGTGCATCCCATCAATAGAATGCTCCATTGTCGCAAGTTCAGCGCTTTTATATATCCTTAAGAGAGGATATTGCATGGCTAATGGTGAATCTATTCACATGAAACTCGCACCCACTCTGCTTGTAGCATTTGCCATTGGTGCGTTATTCACGCTGAACGGCTGCTCGAACGACAGCCCTTCGGCGAATACGCCAACAGACTCCATTTCCTCACAGGCTGCCCCGGATGAATTGGACAAGATGGCGACCGTCTTCCAGGGTGGACACACACGCGATCAGATCCAGTCAGTACTGGATCAAGCCATGTCGCTGTATGGAACGCCTATTAACGAGGATGGCTACCGCCGCTGTGGAAGTGTATTGGTCGAAATGACCAACGATAAGGGAATGCCGGAAATGGACCTGCTGAACTACATGATCCGCATCAAGCAGGCCGCTCCCGGTGGCGGAATGACGTTCGCAGATGGGGCCGCGCTGGCAGCGTGGGACCTCTCCAGAAAACCGAACTGATGCTGTTCTGCTAATAGCAGTGAAGAGGAATGATATGCAACACAATCTGACACGACTTGACTATTACTGCGGCGTCCTGATGCTCGGCGGCTGCCTCGTGGTCGGGGGACAATTTATGCGCCCGGTCTTGGCCAAAATATCATCCCCACCGTCCGTCGTCAGCGCACGGGAGTTCCGGCTAATGGACGATGCCGGTAGAGTACGTGGAATTTGGAAGACCGATCCATCAGGTCTGGCATCTTTCTCTATGCTGGACAAAAAAGGGGTTGTCCGGGGGGCATTAGGAACAACAGGGGATGGTCAACCGGAATTAATGTTGGCCGATGCTAGCCAGCATGCGCGTGCAGCCCTGCGCCTTGATAGTAAAGGCAACTCTTGCTTGTGTTTGTCCGATGGGGAAATGAACACTCTGCTGATACTTAGTTTGGAAGAAGGGTCGCCTTCCTTGCGTTTCATGGATAAGGAGCGCAGGACCCAAACTTACCTGGGCGCAAAGCCGGGGGAAGTGTCAACTCTTTTGATGGCCGATAAAGGTAAAGTCCATGTCCGCATTGGGTCCGCCAGTGACGAATCCACTATAGGTATTGAGACGGACCCAGGAAAACCAGTCGTGAAAATGTTCTATTTGCCCGAGAAAAAACTTCAGGGTGTTGAGTCATACGACGCAGCGGGTAACACCACCGCAGCACTCACACCCCAAAAGTAAACATTTATTCCATGCTACTGTTCCGGCGCATGATTGGGAGCGGCTTGCTGTTATGGGACGACGTTGATCTGTTTCTCTGCAACGTTTACCTGCACCGACGGCACCAGAAGCCGTCTGACCTGTGTCAGCGATTTGACCGCCGCCAAGTAGCGCCGTTGCGCCCGGTCGATCCGCTTCTGGTGCGCCTCCGTCATTCCCGCGTCCATGCCGTCCGTTGGCAGAGCCTCGGCAACGTGCAGGTGCAGGTAGCACAGTACCAGCCGGTCGATCAGCAGCCTCTCCAGCGGCGAGTCCCCGTCCAGCGACAGATCGCGGCGCAGACCGGCCACGAACCGGCGGCGGCATTCGGCGTCGATGATGTCACCCCCGGCCTCTTTTATCAATTTAAGTTCGGCCTGAAAAGACAGATCGCCCCATTCCCGCGCCAGCCGGGGTGCCAAGTTTAACGCATTCCGCACCGTCGGCAGAACTGACGCGTCCCCCTCCGCAACGGCACCCAGCAACGGTCCAAGCGCGGCTCCCATCCCCTTCCAATCACCATACGGCCCCGCCCCGCGTGTCCAAGTTGTCAGTTCTGTCGATTCCATATGTGTCCTTCCCGTCCTTGCCCGCCGCCACTCGCCCCGGCGGTGCCGATAGTATCCCGCCACCCGCATCGCCGCATGAAATGCCGCGTCCGCCAGCGCGTCACACTGGCGGATCGGCACGGTGATCCGGTCCAGCCGCCCGATGCGTTCGGCGGCCCGCGTGCGCTGTTCCCGCCGCTCCTGACGCCCCGCCGCGTCCGCCGCCGCCCGTCGCTCGGCGTCGGGACCGGTGCCGAAATAATGCCGCGTGCGCCGCCCCGCCATGGTGGTCTCCGTGCGGTAGTACCGGTTCCACCCATCCCCCCGTTTTTCCCATGCCATCACGCACCACCCATACCCGCCGCAGAAGACACCGCTGAAGCCCCTTCAGCGGCCCGTTGAAGCGTCCGATGATCGTCGCGGCGGTCACACACCGTTGGCGGTAGTGAACGGCCCAATGATTGCGCGGCGAGACCTGCATCTAAACAATGAACGGGGCAAGCGGCAAATGCCACCCAAAAACAAAATGTCGGCGATGGACCAACGTGGGGTGTATCCATGCCACCCAAAAAGACAAGTAGACAAGTCGAAAACATTTTTGGAAAACTATTTGAAAACACTGTTCTTAAGTACTTATCCAAAAACTATGATAACTTGTCTACTTGTCTGTCAACTACCAATTCGTTTCGTCCACTTATTATACCGGCTGCACCTGTGTCTCCGCCGCCATCCCCTCCTCAAACGCGCTGATCCCATTCAGAACTTTGATCCCGCGCCATCCTCTCTCTTTTGCCATCCCGATGTTCTTCAAGGGTCGAATCGAGGGCGCGATCTCCATCAACTGGCGGTTGAACGTCATCTTTCCCTCTGCCTCTTCGCCGTTGTCACGGCACCATCCCTTGTATTCTTGGAACAATGCCGCGCCGGTCTCCTGATATTCAGGGCCAAAGCGGCACCGGCGCTCGACGAACTCCCTGATATGATCCATCTCTGACCGGTACTCTGCCGTCGCATCGCGAACAATGGGCGGCTCCTGTAATCCGCCGCGCTGCCACTCCCGGCAGCCTTCCACCAGCCAGTTCAGGATGCCCGACGCCTCTGCCCGCAATTTCTCTCCCAAGTGGGGGTCCCGCTCGTGGTCCGGGATGGTAACGGTGAATGGTACCAGTTTGATGCGCCGCCAGATGCCGTGATCCATGCCCCGGATGACTGGGCGGTGGTTCGCGGCCAGAATGATTTTATGCGTTGGGCTGAACTCGAACGGGTCCTTGTACAACCGCCGTGCCTTGATGCGGTCCCCGCCGGTGATCTGTTTGACCAGCGCCTCCGCCATCGCGCGGCCCTCCTCTCCCTCAATGGTGGCGGCTAGGCGTGTTCCCTTCAGATCGGCCACGTCCACGGGGATGTGGCCTTTGTCCTTCACGGTCAGAAGGTCCGGCGATGCCTGGAGGTAATATGCCCCCATCACGTCCGCCATCACGTTCAGCAATGTGCTCTTGCCGTTGGCCCCGCCCCCGTAGAAGAAAAACAGGCACTGCTCCGACACGTCCCCCGTCAGTCCGTATCCCAGCACATGCTGTAGGTACGCGCGCAGTTCAGGATCGGGCATGATGCGCTCCAGAAACGCCTGGAACGCGGGGCAATCCGCCGTAGGGTCGAATGCAACCGGGGCCAGCTTCGTCAGTAGGTCCGCCCTGTCGTGTGGCCTGAGTTCGCCCGTCCGCAGGTCAACCGTTCCGTTGAGGACGTTCAGCAGCCACGCGGAACCATCCAGCGCGTCCGCCTCGACCTCAACCCCCGGCTCCGACGCGGCCAAGTTGCTCATCGCGTTCAGTCGCGGCTCACTCATGGATCGAACGGCGTGGAGGGCGTCCGCCTGGCCCTGGTCGTTGTCAAGCGCCTCCGATGCCTCGCGGTGAAGGTTGCGGATCGTCTCCTTCGCGAGCGTCACAACACGCCCCTTCCCGACCTGATACCAGCGCGTGCCGTCCCAATGTAGCCACCCCAGACCCACGCAGTATAGCAGATTTTTCCCATGCCGCTCGACCAGCCGCGCCGCATTCCCAAGGTCCGTGCGGCTGGCGGCCCCCGTCAGACCGCTGGCCTCTCGCGGGTCACCGTAGCCCTGCTCCCTTAACGCGCGGGCCGCCGCACGGAAATCGCCTTCGTGTTCCAGTAGGGCAAATACGGCGAACGGAGAATACCCGCGCTCTGCCCCAAAAGGGCGGGCATTGGTGCTGAAGTTGTAGAGAATGCCGGTGTCGGGGCAGAAGGTAGCGCTGACGCCACGCTCCTTCCCTGGACGCCGTAGATAAATCCGCTCACTCATGATCGACCACCTCCCATCCGTGCTTCAGGAGCAAGGCGAGCACATCCCCGCGCTGATTGAAATCATCGCCAGAGCGTAGCCGCCCTGATTGGGGTGCAGCAATGGTTTTCATCCCATCCTGAACACGGTTCGGCTCGATGTGTTCGTTCAGAGCGCGGGCGAAGGAGATCAGAGTCTTTATCTCCCCTGCCGTTAATCTTGGGACAGAAGTGAAGTCCCCTCGGAGAAATCGGTAAGGCCTATTAGTAGGATGGCATTCAGAAGGCGAGCCGGGGGCCACGACATAACCCCCTTCTCCCCGTGTCTCAATGGCGGTCTGAGGCAAGGAAGTATCAATGGGTCGAGTGGCTTGCACCAATTCGTCTATCGGACCGGGCCGCATCGCCAGTTTCTGGTTCCCGCCGACTGCCTCATCACACCGCAGATAAACGTGTCGCCCCTCGTCTGGCGTTTGGACGAGGGGGAGTGTTTTGAGGAGTTCCCCCATCCCAGCCTCGACACAGAACCGTTCCCATTTCTCATAGAATCCGGGGATGTCAAAGTCAAGGCAGAGAAAGTTACTTGATATTCTTCCGCAGACGACGCCGATGCCGTAGCCCGCTGCGGCCCACTGCCGCAGTTCTTCCTCGGAGGCTATCCGGGTTTGATACGGTTTCCACGAGACGGCGGGAGCTTTGCTGCCATCGCGGCGAATTGGGATAAGAGACCAGCCAGACTTGGCTAATCCTTGCAGTTCCTCATACGTGCTAATCATGGGGGTTCCCTCCGCCGCTGACGGCACGCCTTTGCAACTTCCTCTGTGTTGCGCTAAGGATGACTAGGGAGAAATTAGCAACGGCTTGTGGTTCCTCTTCAATGGCTAGGCAAAGTGCAAGGTGAGCAGCCTGAATTACAGGACGCCGACTGTTGATATATCGCTGGTCGAGTATGCGCTCGACCAGCGGCAGGAAATCGTCCCACGGCGGCGGCTGGGTCGCTGCATGACGAAAGGCACTCCGCATGTAGTGCCACTGACCCGGCGTGAACCGTGCGCGGAAAAAAGCGTGTGTCCGCACAGGGTCTGAAGTATCAACGGGAATAAACATGATTTGACCTCGTGGTGGAAGATTTATCTTCCGAAAAGAGGCCATTTCGGCGTAAATATGTGCCATAATAGATGGTGGAAAACTAACCGAAAATGGCCGTCGTTGTCTAGGATGAAAGAAGGTTCCGCTTGCAGGCGGAATCTTCTTTTTGCTTTGTGACCTCCTCTAAGAGTGGGTGTCGCTTGCGGGTGTCACCGCTGCTCGACGGTGATAAGCGTCAATGAGCATCTGGCAGCCTTGGCGAATCAGGACTGAACGTCGGCAGTGCTGCTGCCGTGCGATTTCGTCCAGATCTGTGACTAGGACCGTCGGCATCCGTAGGTTCGTGAAGTGCATACTACTCCCGGCTGCCTCTGTGGCGGTACTCTGTTGCGATTTTTGGTTGTTCATGGTGTCTCCCTCGCTATGCCGCTTGTGGCTTTTTTGGTACACAAGTTGTACCTGAAACGTACATATTATGTCAACTACTGATAACTATTGAAAACAATTGCGCTGAAAACGCAGCATTCAAGACAAGAAAATAAATGGAAACACGAATAGAAATATAAGAAAACAGTTGGAAAATAAACAAAAATAAATGGAGCAGTGTCAGCGAAAATAATTCCCGATTATTTTGTTCCACAATTGTCTCAAAAGTTGTAAAATTCTAACAAAAATGTGGGGGATAAGACATAATTCCTTACATCCCCCCACATTTAGCGGCACCCCAAGAGGATCAGCGCGGGCGTTGTCGCCGCTGCCGGTGGTAGTCAACACTAAGGGCGTGGCGTGGGGATGGCATCGGGTTCGGTTGCGGCGTGGTATGGCTCGGCGTCATGGCAGCAAACTCCGCCATCTTTCGCGTCTCGTGCTCTTCAGCGTGGATATATATGGCGGTTGTTTGTAATTGGGAATGGCCGAGGCTGCTTTGGATCGTCTTCAAGCTGGCCCCGTTCGCCATCATCCGGGTTGCAAAGGCATGGCGCAGGGAGTGCGGCTTGATGTTGTCGTGGTCGCGCAGGCCCGCAATGGCCTTGACCTCCTCTAGCAAATCGCGGACGCCCATCTCGCCCACGCGCCGCCCCCGGTTCTCGGCCCACAACCAGTCGTGGCGGCACTCGCCCCGCACCGCCAGCCATTGCCTCAAGGCGTCCATGCAGAGCTGCGGCGGATAAAGCTGGCGGGATTTGGAGCCTTTGCCGGACGCGACCAGCACGGTCCCGCCACTCACGCTGACATCCCCGATCTTCAAATCCAGCGCTTCCTGGAAACGAACGCCGGTGAACACGAAGGTGTAAATGATGGCGCGGGCCAGCACAGTCCGGCGGGGTGGGTGTAGCCGCTCCACGCCGTCCAGCAGGGCAGCGACCTCGGCGGGGGAAATGGTCAGGCGTCGAGCCGCGTCTTTCTTGGGCATCGTGATTGCCTTCGCAGGGTTGTCGGGCAGCAGGTGGTGGGAGACCAGGAACTCGCCGAAGCCGCGCAGAGGGTTGAACGCAGAGCGGATGGAGCGGGGGCGCAGTTCGCGGGAGGACAGCGCGTAGAAGTACGCGCGTAGGACGGGGGCGCTGAACGCGGCCATGTCCTCCGCGTCGTGGCCGTTCTCGCCGAGCCACTTCCGGAAATGGCGTAGCCAACTGGCGTAGGTGAAGCACGTCGTCTGGGCGCAGCCGCGCTCGTGGCGCAAGGCGTTGAGGTAATCGGTGGTCAGTGTGGAAAGAGAAAGTTGGCTCACGGTGTTGTCTCCTGGGTAGGGATTTCACCAAAGCCTTTGAGTAAAAGAGGAGTGTTCTATACTGTATGTGACAGTATAGAACACGTCGAGGAAACGAAAAAGGGCGAACGATGGGACTTGAACCCACGGCCTCCAGTGCCACAAACTGGCGTTCTAACCAACTGAACTACGCTCGCCATACGTCGGGTCCTGCTATTATACCTAAACCCGTGCCGGCTGTCAACTGGCCGAAGAACGTTTCCAAAGATGACAACCCAGCGGCGGCAGTATGCCTGTAATCAGTGCTCCAGCAATGTCAATCGGGCGATGGAAGTGTCCTGCTACCAATGCCCACGCCTGGAGGGCTGCGATCGGCACTGCCGCTGCCGCCCAGCGGGGACTCCGAACGACTAGGCAGACACCGGCAGCCAGCGCGAGTGTCTCATGGCCGCTGGGAAAGCTCGGGTGACCCGGCCAAAGGACAATGCGCTTGCCGGTCTCGGCCAGCACTACACCGATTCCGATTCCAAGTAGACTTCGCAGCCAGAACTCAATTGCGCCGTTGTTCCGACGCTTGGGCTGGGGCAGCAGCGGCGCAGCAGCTACCAGGAGGATAAGCACTGTATTGATACCGTTTGTGAGGAAATAGAACATGGGCTATGGTTAATCATCAGGAGGCGAGATTCCTGTAAATCTAACAAGTAAGGCAGGAATAGAGTCGATAGGAAACGAACTTGTAGTATAAGACCATTGTCGATCAAGGATTACTTTCTATGCCGGATCTAGCTTCCTTTCAAACCCTGACTGCCGACGAAGACAGTGTTGACGATCAGGACACAATCCCGCCCGAGCTGATTATTCCACCTGCCTTGAATAATCCCGCACTGTACCTGAACCGTGAGCTCTCCTGGCTGGCATTCAACGAGCGTGTTTTAGGCGAAGCCAGAGACCGGTCGCAGCCGCTGCTGGAGCGGGTCAAGTTTGTCGCAATCGCCTATTCCAATCTCGATGAATATTATATGGTGCGTGTGTCTGGTTTGCAGCAGCAAGTCGCAGCGGGGATGACGGATGTCTCGCCCGACGGTATGACTTCGGCGGAGCAGCTTACCGTCCTGCGGGCGCGTGTCGGTCCGATGCTGTCGGAGGCCGCCGGGCTGTTTCGTGAGGATCTGCTGCCGCCACTTCAGCAGGCCGGCATTGAAATATTTGAGTACGCAAGTCTCTCCCGTGCCCAGCAGCGGGCGCTGAGGATTTATTTCGAGCGCGACGTCTTCCCGGTGCTGACCCCGCTGGCGCTGGGACCGGGGCATCCGTTCCCGCATATCTCCAATCTCAGCCTCAATCTTGCTGTGGTAGTACGCGATCCTGATCTCGGGGAACGGTTCGCCCGCATGAAGATCCCAGGTGTCCTGCCGCGCTTTGTCCCCTGTCCCGGCGAAGGTCCGGGCGCGAAGCCGGGCTTTGTCTGGCTGGAACAGGTCATCGCCGCTAATCTGGAGTCGCTGTTTCCCGGCCTGCAAGTGACGGAAAGCTACCCGTTCCGGGTCACGCGGGATGCGGACCTGGAAATCCAGGAAGATGAAGCATCCGACCTGCTGCAAACTGTCGAGCAGGGACTGCGTCGGCGTCAGTTCGGCGATGTCGCCCGGCTGGAAGTCACGACCGCCATGCCGCTGCGTCTGCGTGAACTGCTTATCGAGAACCTGCTGGTGGACCCCGCCGATGTTTACGCACTACCCGGCCCGCTTGGCTTGTCCGACTTGATGCAGGTCTGGAAGCTGGACCGGCCTGATCTGAAAGATCCGCCGCTTATTCCCGCGACACCGGCGTCCCTGGCTGACCCGAGCAATTCGATACTCGACGTGATCGGAGAGCAGGACGTCCTGCTGCATCACCCTTACGATTCATTTGGGCCAATTCTCGATTTTATCAAAACTTCCATCAACGATCCAGGCGTTCTGGCGGTCAAGCAGACTTTGTACCGGGTCGGCAGCAACTCGCCGATTGTCAAATCGCTGGCTGCGGCCCGTGATGACGATACTCAGGTAGCCGTGCTGGTGGAGCTGAAGGCGCGGTTCGATGAAGAAAACAATATTGAATGGGCCAAAGCGCTGGAAGAAGCCGGGGTTCATGTCGTGTACGGCCTGATCGGGCTGAAGACGCACTGCAAAGTCGCGCTCGTTGTCCGCAAGGAGCGCGACGGTGCTTTGCGGCGCTATATCCATCTCGGCACGGGCAATTACAACCCGATCACGGCGCGTATTTACACCGACATTTCTCTCTTTACGGCCCGGCCTGACATCGCATCAGACGTGTCCGAGCTGTTCAATCACCTGACCGGCTACTCACGTCAGCGCCGCTACCGGAAGCTGCTGGTCGCACCGGTCAATATGCGGGAGCGTTTGATGCAGATGATCGCGCGTGAAGCCGACTGGGCGCGGCGTGGCAAGTCTGCACGCTTGATCCTTAAAACCAACACGCTCAGCGATATTCCGATCATCCGCGCCCTGTATGCCGCCGCTCAGGCGGGGGTCAAGATCGACTTGATCGTGCGCGGTGCCTGCTGCCTGCGTCCCGGCGTCCCCGGCGTCTCTGATAATATCCGGGTCGTGTCCATTGTGGGTCGCTTTCTGGAGCACTCGCGTATTTACTACTTCCATAATGGGGGCCGCTACCAGATCTACTGCGGCAGCGCCGACCTCATGCGCCGCAACCTGGATCGCCGGGTGGAAGTCCTGTTTCCTATCGAAGAACCCACGCTGAAAAAGCAGGTTCGTGACGAAATGCTGGAAGTCTATCTCAAAGATAACGTCAGTGCCCATGTCCTTCAATCCGACGGCAGCTATCTCCGCCTTCATCCCGAGAGC
>JBPBQB010000190.1:0-18014 GCA_050954545.1 Janthinobacterium lividum
GGCATCCGTAAGCGGCGGGCTGACTGCTGCCTGTAGTGAGCTGAGATATTGGGAGCGCTTTACGGAAAATGGGATCGGAACCTGCCCGCGCTGGATGGCCCATTTGACGCAGACCGTCGCCGGATGGACTCCGAGGCGTGATGCAATCCGCAGAGTCACCGGGTCTTCAATGTCGACCGTATCTTCCGGAGTCCGGTCTCGCTCCGGGCGGGACGGCGAACCGATAGGGCTGTAACCGATGGGGATGATGCCGTTTTTCGTCACATAATCGAACAGCGCAGGCTGCTGGAAGTGCGGATGAAGCTCCATTTCGTTGGCGACCGGCTTGATGACGGCATCCTGCAGCAGCAGCGAAAGCTTCGGCACGGTCATGTTAGACGTCCCAATGTGCCGGACCAGGCCCGTCTCGACAAGCTGCTCCATCTGCCGCCACACAGCCAGGAAGTCGCTGTGAATGTACGCCTTCGCACGCGGGTCCCGCGAATGCACGTCTACACCCTTGCCATGGGAGTTCGGAAACGGCCAGTGGACTAAGTAGAGATCCAGATAGTCCAGCTTCAAGTCGGACAGTGACTGGCGGCAGCTTGCAATCACTTCCCCATCACCATGCTTGTCGTTCCAGACTTTGGACGTGACCCAGAGCTGTTCTCGCGGGACGCCGTTCTCGATGACAGTTTGTAATGCCTGACCGACTTCGGCTTCGTTGCCGTAGACGCTGGCACAGTCAAAGTGTCGGTAGCCGACGGAAGCCGCGTCGACGACGGCTGCTGCGACCTCGGCTGGGGTATAGTTGTCCGAGCCGAATGTTCCCAGCCCAATCGCGGGCATGGAGGCACCTGTCGGCAGCCGTTTCTGTGGAACCGAGAAGGGGTCTACCTGCTCTGTCACCGCTTCTGTCAAAGAGTTCATTTGGGTCATGTTATATTGCTTTCGCTCCACAAAAATTCAGTGTGCCCGGGTCAGGTTCGCATCCAGCTTGAATACGTCGCCGGGGCGGCACTCGAAATCCGCGCTGAGACTGCCGCAGCGCACCCGGAAGGCGGACGCCAATGTCGCTGTCAGGGTCGCGGCTGCCAGGCGACCCTCTGACCATTCTATCGAGACCTCGAAGCCGCCTCGCGCCCGCAGACCGGTGACACTGCCGCGCGGCCAGGCATCGGGCAGGGCGGGAAGCAGGTCAATCGCGCCGTCGTGACTTTGCAGGAGCATCTCAGCGATCCCGGACGTCCCGCCGAAGTTGCCGTCGATCTGAAACGGCGGATGAACATCGAGCAAACTGGGGTAGGTCGATTCGGCGAGCAGGACATGGAGGCTGTGATGTGCCCTGTTACCCGCACCAAGACGTGCATACTGGCTGATCAGCCAGGCGCGGCTCCATCCGGTGTAGCCGCCGCCAAACTCCACACGCCGATTGAGACTTTGAAGCACGGCTTCCGCAAGCTCCGGAGTCGACGTGCGGGTGATCGTGACACCGGGATGGTTCGCATACAGATGACTGATATGGCGATGGCCTCGGTCATGTTCAGAAACGTCGGACGGCCATTCCCGAAGCTCGCCGAACTCGCCGATCTCGTAGGGGGGCAGGCGGCTCAGGGCGTCGGCGGCACGGTCTGCAAGCTCGGTGTCGACGCCGAGTATTCGGGCCGATACGATAGTATTATGTAGGACTTCACGGACCATCGCAAGGTCGGCGGTGGTCCCGGCAGTGACTCCCGAGACAACCAAGCTGCCGTCAGCAGCAGTATACTGGAACTCGTTCTCCGGCGAGACCGACGGGCAGGTCACTAAACAGCCGTCGGGCGATTCGACAAGAAAATCCAGCAGGAACTCTGCCGCGCCTTTCAGTGCCGGATACACACGCTCCGACAGGAACGCCCGGTCGCCGCTGAACGCGTAATGCTCCCAGAGATGCTGGACCAGCCAGGCCCCGCCCATCGGCCAGTTCGCCCAGTAAGGACCACCTGTTCCCTCGCCGACAGGGTTTGCCAGCGCCCAGAGATCGGTGTTGTGATGAACGCACCAGCCCTTTGCCCTGTAGTAAGACGAGGCCGCGTCGCGGCCAGTCACCTGCAGGGCGTCGATCAGGTCAAATAACGGGGCGGAAAGCTCAGAGAGATTGGCGACTTCCGACGGCCAGTAGTTCATCTGCGTGTTGATATTGATCGTATAATTGCAGGACCAGGGCGGGCGCACTTCCGGGTTCCAGATCCCTTGCAGGTTGGCGGGCTGTGTGCCGGGGCGCGACGAAGAGATCAGCAGGTAGCGGCCATACTGGAAATACAGAGCGTCGAGCGCAGTGTCGGCTCCCCCTGCTTGCAGCGCTTTCAGGCGCTGGTCGGTCGCCAGAGCCGATTTCGAGTCCGTGTCGCCGAGATCAAGCGTGACGCGCCGAAAAAACTGCTGATAGTCACGGAGATGAGAGTCGTAAACAGCGTCAATCGGCTTCGCGGTGACCGCCTCGAGAGTGGCTGTCGCCTCTGCAATAGGGTCTTTCCCGTCCCGGCTGGGTGAGCGGTCGAACCCGTTAAAGCTGGTCGCGGCAGTCAGATAAAGTGTCACCATGTCGGCGTCTGTGACAGACAGAGTCGCGGCGTTCGCCGAGATCGATCCGCCGACAGAGACGGCGCGGACGAGTGCGGAAAACCGCATCGCTCGTCCGTCTTCAGCATCGTCGTAGACGATGGCCGGCTCGATGTCCCGATAGCTCGGCTCGACGTGAGCAGGAGCGCGGCCCGTAAGGCGCAGAGTGTTTTGGTCCACACGCTCAGTTTCGCTTCGCAGGAGACTGGAAAGCGAGATATCCAGAGTAAGCGCCCCTGGACGGTCGGCAGAAAGGCGGATGACAAGCGCCTGATCGGGAGCGCTGACAAAGATTGATCGTGTGTAGGTGACGTCACCGACGCGGTAGCGGACTTCGGCAGTCGCGGTTTCCAGATCCAGGGAGCGCCGGTATTCTTCGACTCCGTTTTCGCCATGTCCGAAGTCCAGATGGAGGTCTCCCAGCGGCAGATAGGATTGTGTAAACGGCCCCTGAAGCTTTTTGCAGGCTTCCACCGCCTCGGCATAACGTCGGTCGAAGACAAGCCGGCGCACTTCCGAGAGAGATTTCCACTTGTTCGGGTCGGCGGCGGCGACTGGTTCGCCGGACCAGAGAGTGTCTTCGTTAAGCTGAAGCCTCTCATGCGTCAGGCCGCCGAAGACCATCGCGCCGAGACGCCCGTTGCCAAGAGGCAGGGCATCGTTCCAGTCGATGGCAGGCTGTTCCAGCCGGATCGTGTTTGCTTGAGTCATAATCCGCCTACTCCGTGCTTTTTCCCCGAGCAGCGTTCGACAAAGAAATCTGGTCGAAGTCGCAGATCCATGTGTTCGGCCCGTCGGCGTCCTCAACCAGCCGAAGAGTGTGTGCTCCCGCCTTCAGAGTGAAGGCAGGAGAGGTGACAGTCAGCCATTTGTCCCACCCGCCTGTGTCGGCGGCGGTGAGAGTGCCTGTCAGATTGCGGCCTTTTTCGTCTTCCAGGTGGAAAGTGCCGCCTGGCCCTGCCGTGGCGACCCGGAACGCGGCGGTGTAGCGCCCTGCAGCCCGCACGCTGACCGTATAGCGGTACCAGTCGCCAGGAGTGGAGTAGCCCAGCGCATAGCCGGTGCCATCTAGGGCAGCACTGGGGCGGACATTGCCGTTGTTATCGGCGCGGTAGCCGGACTTTCCTCCATTACTTTGCTGATTGTAGGCAAGGCCGTAACCGCCGGTATCGTAGTCGACGGCCTGCACCACGCCGGGAAGGGGATGCGGCCCCTTGTAAGCTGCTTCGGCTCCGCCGCCGCTGAGATAAACGCGGCTGTAATTGAACTCGTAGAATTTGCCGTCAAACGCCGACGCCGGCAGGGTGTGGTCCACGATCTTGACCTGCGTGTGGCCCCAGGCGGCATCGAATAGGAAGTCCAGGTTGATGGGCGGCTGACCTGCCCGGTCGCCATAAGTCCAGTGGTAGTCCGACCCGGCCTGCACTTGTTTCCCATCGACGTACATGGCGAAGGTGTCATCATGTCGATATACCCAGGTCCAGATGTGGTACTGCGTCGCGTCATAGTTCAAGATTCCGAGGCTAGTCATGGTCTTGGACCAGTCCGCATAGAACACGGTGTCTTTGTAGGGAGTGGCAACAGAGGCGGAATGCCAGTAGTGCCCGTCGTAGTTGGTGTTTGTCCCGCCGTTGTCCCAGCCAAAGCTTTCGACTAGGTCCATCTCGGCGCCCTGAGCGCCTCCGACCGAACTCCACTCGCTGCCCGCTGTCCACAATGCGAACCAGTAGTAGGGGGGGGTGACATAGCGCACCCGAGTTTCCCAGACAATGTCCCGGCCCAGCAGTGAGCCGCCATTCGGCAGCTTCCACTTCGCCACAAATGAGCCGCAGCCGGCGTTGTGCTGATTGGGATCGACAGTTGTGGCTCCGTTCAGGGGTGTCAGGAATGTCTTGAGAGAATCCTCCATAAACTGACGAACAGGCGGGCTGTCCACGCCCTCAACTGGCTGACCGTTGAGCGCATCGGCTTTATCCGGAGCGACTGTATTGGTTCCGTAGTTGCCGAAACCGTTGTTAAAGGTGTTGAACTGGTCATGGTACTGAAAGTTGGCGTTCATGTCCGTGTAATTTTTAATCGTGCCGTCCGTGCCGAAGTGCCAGTTCTTGACCAGCACCATGTTCGGCCCGCCGATCCCGAAGGAGGGAGCCGGGCCGACAGCCGGATCGGTCACAGTCCCCCCGCCGATGGTTTCCGGTTTCTTTGTGAGATTTAGCTTCTTTGGATGCGTTTTGGCCGATTGAGCCCATGTTTGAGGGATGAGCCCCAATCCCAGCAGGGCGGCACTAAACAGGATTATCCGGCTTGTTCCGAAATGTACGTTGTTCATTATTTTTCCTGTTCTCTTTCGACGTTTTTCTTCTATTCTTGCACGATCTGGCCTGGCTATTTGTTCTGCCACAGTGCGCTTTCCGGAACTATCTCCAAACGCTGACTCGGGCTGGACCAGAACAAATGCGTCTCGGCATGGCCCAGGGTGTTCTCGCGTGCGTGGTCAGGACCATTAAAGTATTCAATTCTGATGTCATATTTCCGGCCGGCTTCCAGACGAATAGAGCCGCGCTGGGTCGTCAGATGGTGGTCCTTCCAATCGGTGACAAGCGGCTGACCATCGACCCAGAGCCGCAGACCATCGTCTTCCTGCGTCATAAAAGTGTATGTTTCGGAATACTCGGGCTGGATTTCCCCTGTCCAGCGCATCGAGAAAATGCGGCTGACACCTGTGGCAACCGGAATGACCATGCCCCAATTAAAGTCAATGATCGCATCGGCCCGGTGCCCCACAAGCTTCGTCAAATACGGCTGCCCCTCATAGATTTCTGCCGACAAGCCATGCCCGTCGCCGCCTGCCTTGCCATCGCCCACTGCGCGAGCCGGGTCACCGCGCAGCAGTCCGCCGACATCTCCAAAAGGGTTTCCCTCGGCAGAGTGGCTGGTACCAAAATGATGGCCTCCGCCGACGGACGCGGTGCGAAGGGCAAATCTGGCCCCGCCGCTGCTGTCTTCAGCAAGCAGAGCAGCGCTGCCCCCAGCGCCACTTCCAGAAGCCCCTGTTCCGGTGCCGCGCCCTGCTCCGCGTCCCGTGCCTGACCCTTTGCCACTGCCGAGACCCGAACCGATGCCCCCACGCAGTGAGGCCAGCATCTTGCCATCCAATCCACCGGAGCCTCGCCCCGAACCGGCACTAGACCCAGGCTTCTCCTCCGGCACGGCATCTTCAGCCAGAGGATTATTGACCGACATAATCGACTCGCCGCCAATCCGGGCAGCCATCTTTGGGAAGTGCATCCCGCCAGGAAGACCGCTGTCAGTCGGTTTTTCAGTCGGTGCTTGCGCCCCTCGTGCCGTCGTTATTCCGCCGCCCGACTCTCCTCCAGACAGACCGGTGTGAAGGGACGCGGAGCGGGTGATTTGGGGCACCGCCGCTGGGGCTGAAGCTTCTGTCTCAGGTTTGTCTTCAGGCAGCGAAACAGGCGTCACCGGAGTCAAAGCAGGCTTAATTGCAGGCAGAGCTTTTGCCACGGGAACTTGTGGCTCCTTCTTGGAAACAAGCTTCGCGACTGCGGGTTGCTTGACTGCGGCTCTGGGCTGTGACTTAGGCTGCGCGGCGATTTTCTGAGGCTTGACCGTTTTCTTGACCGCAGGCAGCGGCTCCAGGGTCAATTCGATTTCTTTTGTCGAGGGAGCCACTCCTTTGAGGCCAAAACCCGGCCCGTGCAGGGCCAGAAAAATGTGAATTAGGACGGACAGGATCAGAAAACCTGCCAGCCACCACCAGCGCTCGGATCGCATTGCCGGGGTTCCTTTTGGGGCTAAGGACTCGCAGGAGGCGCGTCCTTCAGGTCGGTCGGCAGGAGAACATGTGTCAGGCCCGCCTGCCGAATGGCGTCCATGACTTCCATCACCTGCTCGTAACGAACGGATTTATCGCCTTTGAGCAGCACACGCTGGCCTTTGTCATGGTCTGCTGCCGCAATCAGCAGTGACTGCACCTGCGGCAGTGTCACAGATTTGCCGTTGTAGTAGTACTGGCCGCTGGGAGCAATCGCAACCGTGACATCTTTAGCCGTCTCCGGCGCACCCTCATGGGTCACAGTCTTCGGCAGATTCAGCTTGAAGCCGGGATTATGGATAAAGACCGTCGTGACCATCAAAATAATGACGAGGGTCAGGGAAATATCGATCAGGGGAATCAGATTGATTTCCGCCATCGGATCGTCTTCTGCGGCAAAAGAGCGATGCATCATGCTACCTCCTGCCGCGTCTGGACACGCATATAGAGCGGCCCAAGCAGAGCGACATGGGACTGAATATGCAGCAGCATCATTTGAATGCGCCCCACAAGGTAATTGTATACGACAATGCTCGGTACGGCGACCAGCAGGCCGAAGGCGGTCGCACTGAGGGCTTCGGCAATGCCGCCCGCCATCGCATCGCCGTTCAGGCCGCTCTTGCTCATGCCCTGGAACGCGGACATGATTCCCAGTACCGTACCAAACAACCCCACAAAAGGCGTCGTACTGCCGATTGTCGCCAGAGTCCCTAAAAACCGCCGCAGCCGCATTCTCTGCAAAGCCAGCGAAATATCCGCCGCCGTTCCAATCGTGTCCTCGCTTTCGCCGCGCAGGGGGGATATGGAATTCAATATCTGAACGACCGGGGCAGCCGCGAACTCGAGACTGGAAAATGCCTCGGCGCGGCCTGAAGCCAGGGCTGCTTTCAGGTGCTCAAACGTATCGTCTTCAAGTTTTCGCAGCATCGCCAGAGTCCAGAACCGTTCCAAAATAATGGCAACGGATAAGATCGAACAGATCAGCAGAGGATAGCGGACAATCCCTGCGTTTTGAAACAAGCTCAGCAGCATGATAGATACCTCTTGGAACCAAAGAGTTGAGATCGGACTGGTTTAGACTTTTTAAGCCGTTTTACCCGCCCTAAAGGGCAGGTCTGGAGGCGCAGACGCCAACCGCACGGTGTGCGGAAGAGTAGGAAAGCCCTATGCCGATGGCATTTCCGGTCGCAGACCGGTTGGCGTCTGCGCCTCCAGACCTGCCCTTCAGGGCGGGATATTCTCATAGCAAGGATTCGGCTGCCTTTCTATACAGCCCCTGAACACAGCTACCCGCCTGCTTTTAGATATGCCAGGCGTACTTTCGCTTTGGCGACATGGGAGTTTGCCGGAAATTCATCCACCAGCCGGGTCAGCCGCTGAACTGCCGCTGACTTCTTACCGGCTTTCTCCCAGGAAGCCCCTGCCCAGTATAGAGCCTCGGGCTGAAGAGCACCAGCGTTTTTATCGATCTCCAGGGCATCGAACATGGCTGCGGCATCCCCATATTTGCCCAGATTGTAGAGCGCATTGCCTGATCCAAGCCGGGCCTGTGGCACATTGTCGCTTTTCGGATACTGGGTCAGCAGATGGGTATAACTTGTCTGTGCTTCGTCATATTTTTGCGATTTGAAGCTTGCGTCGCCAAGATGCAGCAGGGCTTCCGGGGCATAGCTGCTCTGCGGAAAATCGGAGGCCAGACGCTGCCACAAAGGCAGGGCTGCCTTGGGATGGGACTGCTTTTCATTGACCCAGGCCTGCGTGAAGATGACCGTCGCCTGCACGTTCGGCAGCGGATTCGCCGACAGCAGAGTCTGACACCCGACCAGTGCTCCGTCCCATTTCTGCTGGTCTAGGTCGCCTTGAAGCAGGGCCAGCCGCGCCTGCTGTTCGATCTCAGGCGAGTAACCGGGGCTGGACGAAAGCGCCAGGGCGGCTTGAGCCGAGCTTTCAGCCGCTGCTGGCTGTTTGTGCCCGATATACAGCCAGGCAAGCTGGACATGGGCATCTGGAAGCCAGTCGGTTCCCGATCCAGTTGCCAGGGCAGTGGTCAAGGCCGCAATGGCAGCCGGGCTCCTCCCCAGACCCTGGTCGGCTAAACCAAGCAGGTAATGCGCTTCCGCCGCTGCAGGGCCCGGCGGCGCAGTGCCGAGCAGCGTGGTCAGAGCACTCGCCGCCGCAGCGTATTTTTTGGCGTCCAGGTCAATCTGTGCCTGCTGAAGCGTTCCGGTCGCATTATCTTCTTTAGTCGCAGCCTGGACCTGTCCCACTTTGATTTTGGCTTTCAGCGCGAGATCGGATTTCGGATACCGGGTCGCAATCTGGGCGAGCTGGGCTGCGGCTTCCGATGACTTTCCCAAAGCCAGAGCAGCATTCGCCGACCAATACAAGCCTTGCGCGGCGATCTTCGGATCGGGAGACTTCGCGGCGACTTGATAGGCAGCCGCAGCGGGCGCGTACTTCTTTTGCCCATAAAGACTGCGTCCTAAAGTCAGCTCGGTGGAGAACCGCTGCGGGTCGCCGGCAGGCATCTTCGCTAGAATCGCTCGCAGATGCGTCTCAGCTCCGGCATTGTCGCCGAGTTTCAGCAGAGCATTGACCAAGCCCTCATCCGCCGCCTGCAGAGTCTCGGCATCGGCACCGCTTGCTGTCATTGCCAGTTGAAACTCATCCCGAGCCTGAACATATTGACTGCCACTCAGACTGATCTGCCCAAGAAGAAGCAGGGCCTGCGGACGGTTCCCATTGTCACCGTACTTATCTACGATTGTCCGTAAGTACACTGTGGCTTTGTCGGATTTGCACTCTTTCAGAGCGGCAAGACCGGCTCCGAAAGTGGCATCGGCAGCGGCCTCGCTTGCGGGGTATTTGTCCAAAACGTGCGTGTAGGCTTCTTCTGCGGTGGCGTACCGGCCGCTCTCATACTCAGCCTGTCCCAGCCAGTCATAGGCGATGGGTGACTGCGCCTCGGTGACACCAGCCTGGGTCGCTGCTCGAAGCGCGGACGCCGCCGTAGTCCATTGCTCGGTCTGCAGGGCCGCCTCGCCTAATCCGAGTTCGGCGACATTTTTGATGCGCGGATCGCCGTCGGTGATAGCCTTCTCATAAGCAGGAACCGCCTTCGCATACTGCTTCAGCTCCGACCGGCAGCGCCCAAGCGCCAGCGCGGCTGCTCCGGCACGGGGGTGCTTGGGATTAGCGGCCAGAAAAGTCTCCAGAACCTTCGCTGCTTCGGCGAACTTGCCGCTGTCGTAGAGAGCCGAAGCCGTGGCAAGCTGTTCCGCTGGAGCCTGGGCATGGACTGTGGGGGGCAGTCCAGCAAGAAAAAGCACCGGGGCGGCAAGCAGTGTCACATAAAGTCGGAAGAACGGCAGGATCATCGGATGCCTCCTCACTCGAAAAGGAAAATGGGCGGATTGGCAGCAATAGATAGCACTAATGACATTAAAATCAGAACGATTGTTTCACTTATTTTTTGTTTTGCCAGCGCCTTCCCGTATTCTGACATCCCGACGTTGCGCCAGAGAAGGATCGGGTTAGCATTTCAAAAAAAGCCGTACCGATGTAATAGCGCTGGGCCGCTTGCCATTGCCGATAAAGCCGACTTTTGAGTTGAAGCCGCCCGCGCCTGCGTCGGGAGAGCGGCTTAGTATCTGAATCTTCCAGGCATTGCCGCCTGGATTGGTGGGACAACAGAAGAAAATCGGTCACGGACCTTCGGTTTGTGAGAAGAGTTTTCAGTGCGGGCATCAATAACCACGCGCCCAAAATTGGGAAATGCTGATGAAGGAAGGAATGGCGTCGGCTTGGTCATTCCAGTCGCTACGCTAAGCCAGAGGAGCGCCAGACAGCCTAGATCAAGTGCAGTCTTCTTGAAGAGCAGCAGGAGGAAGAATTTGTTGTCTCTTCTGGACATTTTTCATCTCGAAAATCTATCATCGACATATCTGCTATTGTAGCATATAAGCTAACACGCGACATGGATTTTCCATTTCGGTTGTGGCTCAAGCGACCAGTAATAGAGAGACACCGCCCTGAAGGGCAGGATCCGGTTTTATCGTCTCTGCACTAAGAGCCTGTTATGCACTTTGAGGTAGAGTTTCGGCATGAGCGAAAGTTCCTGCCGAAAAGCCTACCCCAGCGATGTTTCTGACGACGAATGGGCCTTTGTTGCCCCGTACCTGACACTGATGACCGAAGACGCGCCCCAGCGTGAGCATTCCATGCGCGAGGTCTTCAACGGCCTCCGGTGGATGGTGCGGACAGGGGCACCCTGGCGCATGATCCCGAATGATCTGCCGCCCTGGCACACGGTGTACCCGCAGAGTGTGCGCTGGATCAAAGCCGAATGCTTCATTGCGATGGTGCACGATCTGCGCGAAATCCTACGGCTGGCCCAGGGGCGCAAGCCGCCGCCCACCGCCGCCATTTTCGATGGACGTACTCTGCAATCTACGCCGGCAAGCGGAGCAAGCGGAGCACGGGCAGGGTACGATGGGGCCAAACGTCGAAAAGGCAGCAAGGTTCACATTGCTGTGGACACTCTGGGACATCTACTAGCCCTGCATGTCACGCCCGCGAACGAGCAGGAACGCGCCCAAGTCGCCGAACTCGTGTCCCAAGTCCAGGAAGCGACCGAGCAGACTGTGACGCTTGCCTATGTGGACCAGGGCTACACGGGCGATGTGCCTGCGGAGGCCGCCAAAGCCCACGGCATTACCCTGGAAGTGGTCAAACTTCCCGAAGCCAAGAAGGGCTTTGTGTTGCTGCCCCGCCGGTGGGTGGTGGAGCGCTCGTTTGCCTGGGCGGCGCGGTTTCGGCGGCTGGCTCGCGACTATGAGCGGCTTCCCGAAACGCTGGCGGGACTTCATTACGTTGTTTTTGCCCTGCTGATGCTCGGAAAAGCGGCCAAACTCTTGCAAAGTGCATAACAGGCTCTAGACCTCTTGCGTAGATACCATGCCCTAAACGGCAGGGCTTTGATAGAGCAACTCCCCGCCTGCGCGGGCATAAGGTTGAATTGTTTTGTGCCCGCGCAGGCGGGGAATTGTCCTTCTAAAGCCCAGGGGTTCAGCCCTGGGAAGACTTACGCAAGAGGTCTAATCACCTTGAGTGATTGTTGAAATGGGCCCTGGTGGGTGTTGGTCGCACCAGCCGGGGCTGTTTCTTTGTTGCTGACATAGTAATTATGTTTGCTTTAAGCTATCTTATCAATAGCTTTATACAGGGCGATTGCATATGCATTCCGCACGGTTCAAGGAAAAGACGTATGGTTCCAAGAGAGGACGAACACAAGGTTTGCCCCTACGGGAAGAGGTAGGGTGCGAACCTTGTGTTCGTCCCTATTCTCCTGTGTTCGCCTTGTTCTTTGGGTGCCTGCTCTGCTTAGGAATCTGTATGCAATTGCCCTGTAGCTTTGTACTGATAAATTGCTATATCAATAACTTTTTTGGTATACTGGATTTAATATGAAAACCGCTGAACTAAATGAACTTATCACTGTGCCAGAAGCGGCTAAGGAACTGGGGGTTACTCAAGGCGCAGTCCGTATAGCTCTTGACGAAGGTAGCTTACCTTACCAAATAATTGTAGGACGTAAGGTCGTTCTGAAAGCAGATGTTCATTCTTATAAGCAGAGAACGAGGCCGGGCGGGGAGAAGCCAAAGGGAAGGCCGAGGAAAGCAGTAGAAGTGAATGTGACATAGCGGCTTTTATAGGAACCGAAGTCAGCGTAGTCGACGCCTTTGAACTGATGAAGCTGTTTCTGAAGAAAAAAGTGATGACCGATCCGTACTACAACACTCAGGCCAGCCTGATCGCGCAGGATATAGCGGTTCGGTACGGCGACAAGTACTGTGGGATCGCCGGGTTCGAGGAGAGGAAATGGTGGACAGTACAAGATTCGAACTTGTGACCCCTTCGATGTCAACGGGGACAGCCCATTTTACTCTCACGCCGCCGCTTCTACTCTGACAGTTGCCTCACCTTGGGCCCGGTTTTTTACGAAACGATGGGGTCAAATCACAGCAATGAAAATGGTAAAAATATTGATAAAAAGGGTCTATACCTCGGCCTTCTTTCCCAGCAGCGGATACTCTGCCGCTGTCAGCAAGTCATTCACGTTGACTTTCATGGCCCGCGCAAACTCGATGACCAGAGAGCGGGAAGGGCGATGCCCACTCGCCATACTTGAGATCGTCTCATGGCTCGCGCCGAGCAGGCGGCACGCAAGGCGTGTGGAGATGACGGATGCCAGCGGCTGATTGACCCTCAGTGCCTTTTGAATTAGCCGTCCAAACTCGGGGTAGGGGCCATCAACTGCAGAAAGTTCTAAATCCATTCAAGCCTCTTTTTGGAATCCGCCGCTGGTGAACCCACTGTTAATAAAACCGCTGGCGTAGGCTTCCAGGAAACTGTCGATTTCTTCTGTGGTCCAGCCGGAGGCCATTAAGCGGCGGCAGAACTCGCGGCAGGCGTCGGCTTGCGACCATTGGGCCTGACTCGGTTTGCTGGGAAGTGCAAGAACTTGATCCAAAATTCCCTTAGCGGCTGATTGCTTTTCTTCCGTCTGCTCCATCGCCTCTCCTTCTGATTCAGGAAACTCGTTCCATCTCACTTCACGTCCAGCTCACTTAAGTCAGGTCCAGTTCTTCGCCTAAGTCGTCGATCTCCGGCCAGTCCCGGTCCTGAAGGCTCAGCCACTCCCGAAGCTCCTTTGCCGTTATCACAGGCTGCATGTGGCTGTCCAGGATCTCGCGCGGCCTGCCCTGTCCATCTCGAAACATCTCCCACGCGGCAGCTTTCGCGGCAGCGAGGCTTGGGTGCAGATCCATCCCTCGCTTGTGCGGGCTGGTGAAGCGTAGGAAAAAGACTTCTTTTCTTATAGGATCATCCCGCATCTACGCCGATCTAGCTGTGTTTACGCCGATCTAGCTGTGTTTGCCGAACCGCAATGATCAAGTTACAGGCTAATTATCAAGTTACAGGCTGAAGGTTGCCGCAAGGCCGCTCTCCACGCAGCCAGGGCCCGGTGCCATCACAACTCCATCGGTCCCCCCAGCGCCCGCGCTGTTGCAATCCGTTTCCACCGGATTCTGCGTTCCCGCCGCGACCGCACCGGGGCGCAGCCACTTGGCATGTCCGTCGGCAAGCAAATAATTCGCGCCGTCCGTATGACGGCCTGTGACCGCGGCATACCGGGGATAGTCTACCGCACCGACTCCTCTGAGGTAGCCGGTGGCAAGCTTGAGGGTGATTGGATCGCTGAACGCACCGCCGCCTGCGAGCACTTTGGCATTCCCTGCCTCACTCACTCCCCATCCAGCCGCAGAAAAGCCATTTCTCCCCGTCCCGACATACGCATCGGAAGCTGGATCATCCGCCGGCTTCGAAATATCCCAGGTCGGTGCCGGGGCATTGCTGCCGACCGCAGCGTTGCCCTGGACCTCGAATAGCAGCACCGTATTTGCCGGGGCACTGAACCGGGCGAGGCTGTAGCTGTCGAAGGGGGTGGCGGTCAGGCCCGCATGGAAAGTCGCGTTGCTGTTATAGGCGTAGGAGCTGTGCCCCAGGCCGCTGGTACTATCGTCCGGGCAAAGGAAGACGCCGGTGCTTTTGACATAGGTGTAAAGCTGCCCCGCCCATCCGTTGCCGCCGGGATAATAGATATTGACGCCGGGTGGGTTCTTTTCATCGCTGTCTTGCGCGTACTGGGTAAACGCCAAGCCGATCTGTTTCATATTGCTAAGGCAGGCCGCCCGCCGGGCATTCTCACGGACCTTTTGGAACACCGGAAACAGGATCGCGGCGACAATCGCGATAATGGCGATGACGACGAGCAGTTCAATGAGGGTAAAGCCGCTCCGCGCGGATTTGCGGCGTGTCAGGCCCCGAGGGCCGTCAGGAGAGTGCATCGAGATTTCTACCATTTAAGAGTTCCACCATTTAAGAGTTCCACCATTTAAGAGTTCCATCATGTGCAAGTTGTGTCCCCACGCCGCAGTCACAAACCACGATTGAGAGTTTTCACCGGATTGAGAGTTTTCACCGGCCCCTGAAACAAAGCGGTTTCACTTACCACCGAGGCCGGTATCGAAGAAGCGGCTGGCTTTGCCGAGGCCCGAACCTTGCCGCTGCCGATGCCTTGCCGCCCTCTGCTTCGACTAGGACAGCCCACTTTGCTTTCACTCATCTCTCTTTATCCTGCATGGACAAGCGATAGCGGAAAACATACTGCTTCCGTAAATGCAGATTTAACTCTATCAGACCTCAATTTGTTCTCTTGAAGGACAATTTGCTCAAGACATATACGTAAACGATCACAGTAAGGTGGCTCTTCCGTTGGTTCGAAGTGTATATAAATTTCACCGTCAGGACTCAAACTCAACAATCCAATATTCGATTTTATAAAACGCTCAATTTGCATCAATGCAGGCTGAACGCGCTTGTGATCCATGACGACATATGATTTTTGTGCAAAGAATCTGTATCGGTATGCCTGAAATAGCGCTCTCTGCCAATTTCGTAGCTTCATCTCGAATGCTAATCCTTGAATCTCGACTGCTTCGATGGATGTGTTCTTCACATTGGCTATCACAAGATCAGGAATCCCAAACAGACCTTTAGGTTCTATTAGACATTCTGCGTTGCCTGTGTTCAGAAGTGATTTGAAGTATACAGTTGAAAGAGCTGCATTAAATAAATCTTTTTCAGAAGCGAAAGCCATTATTTATTTCCATCCTTGCTCCTTCGCATAAATGTTTGCAACAGTCATCCAAGCTGGCAAATGATCCCCTTTGCTGTCAGCACCTAAGACCACGCCCTTTTGCTCAATTACGCTAAACATATGTGAAGCGTGAACGAATAGATTCGAGACGTAATCATATCTTTCCTTTCCACTTCGTGCAGCAATGGCCTGAAGTTGACGAAAAAGAACGATAAAGCTATGCTTGTAAAGATCGGGCTTTGAAAAATGTGGTTTGTATTTGGAGTCTAAGATTTTTTCTCGATATAAAGTGTCGTCGAAAAAATCCTGATCATTAAGCAACATTTTAATTGGATTGACATAGTTATACTCAACGTTTTGGAGAACTTGAGCGACATAAAGTCTCGGATTTGGTGAACGCTCGCCTAAATCGATGTCCTTAAAGTTCGTTGCGTAAAAGTTACGTGTTTTTTCAAATGAGCCAACAGTTACAGCGCTTGGAGAAGCTAAAGATAAAAGCAGCGATTCCGTGTTCAAGTAACCCAGGATAACACTGAGGTCGTTAGAACGAACTGCGCTTACAAAGTCCAGCAAAGCCAGAAGAAACTCAATATCGTCCAGTTGTTTCCTTCTTGGGTAAACTTCGGTGACTAAATAGATACCGGAAATCTGCGGAATTCCAGTGAGCCAGTTGAGGATTTCAGCAGAATACGCTTTATCCTTAACCATATTTTCGTTAAGAACAAGTTGCAAGATAACATCTACCGACGAACCGCATTCGGCTAAGGCCTTAAGAAATGGTTTGACAAAATGAGCATCCATCTTTGCAATAAAGTCGGTAGGCGTACCCGGTTTGTAGCGTGTAGGAATGATGATAGACTCGAAGCTGTTTTTTAATTGGAAATCAACACAGCGCTTAGCGCTTTCGAATGCAGCGGTATCCTGATATGCCTCAGTGACAAAACCACCCGGCATCTTATCTGGGAAAAAATCGTAATCGCCAAGTGACCCTTTCGGGATGTTTGGAAAGAACCATTGCGGATCGAACAAGCTCTTCTTCTTAATCAATGGCGACAAAGCTTCAACGACGCTTCGCTTCATATGACGAGGTGATAGAATGAGTCCATCACCTACATGGTCTTTCTGAAAACTCTGAACATTCCACGTCTGGTTATGACCTACCTGATGATAAATTTTCATGGTTAGATTAAAGATGTTCGTGTAGCGTTGATCGCCGAGACCAATAGGCTAGTAGTGCGGAAACGATTGTGTGGTTCGTGTCCCAGTAATTTCTTGATAATTGGAGCCATCGCTAAGGCGTCCGGCTCTTGAAGAGAAGCCCTATGCCAGCGATCAGCCAAGATGTTCTGGGGAATAGTGGCCGCATTCCCAACTAAGGATGGGTCAAAAGGGTGTTGTCCTTTCAAGATTAGCTGGAGGACAACGATACCCAATGCGAACTGATCAGTTCTTGCGTCAGGTGGTACTTGTCGAGGCACAAGCTGTTCAGGTGCCGCGTAAGCTGGTGTACAAGGACCGCCGTACATAGAATTAGTCAAAGACGAAAGATCAAGGAGTCGTGCGATCCCTAAATCAATTATTTTTGGCTTTCCGCCCGGAGTGATCAAGATGTTGTCGGGCTTGACGTCGCGATGCACTATATTGCTATCCCACAACACACTTAGGCCGGTGACAATGTCGGAAAGTAGTTCGATCACTTTTTGAGCGGAAGAGAAGCTAGTCAGGCACTCTGAAAGGGGTTTCGACAAGACATATTCTTCATATATGATGAAGCGATTTTGCGAAACTATTTGGAAATCATAATTCTTGGGGTAGTAAGGTGAATCAATTGCTCGAAGAGTACTCACTTCCCGTTTGATACGCTCAAGGGATTCAGGGCTCGAATAAGTACCAATCTTTATGACCGCATCACCATAGTCGGAATGCTTGATTCGGTATGCAACTTTCTGTCCGCCTTTTTTCAGCAAGACATGTTCAGGATAATCAACTAGAAGATCATCGTGCGCAACGTCGTCCATTACATCCACCTCTCACTCCGAAGTCGTATCTGGTAAATCGTTTGGTCTGACCGGATTTGCGATTTGTTGTAGCTATCACGAACTTAGATAGCTCCATTTGCAATATCCTCATCGGGCATCCACCATCCGCAGATACATTCGCTCAGGGCATTTCGCGGCTCAATTACCTGCCTTGTATAACCGTAACTTTGCCATTTGTAAAATAAACATAGCTTTCATTATAAACCCATTGCTGGCTTGATCCAGATGCTGAGGTGTCACTATTAATGTGAAGAGGATCGCCATTTGGCCGCGTGCGAGCTCGACCTGGGTTTGAGCAAGATCAATCTGCTCTTGCCAGAGTTGCGTCTGCTGCCGGTAGAGAAACAAGAGGTCGAGATGACTGCGGTTCTAAATCATCAGATTCATCTTCCATTGATTGCTTCACTGAAACGGAAAGTGGTTCGCCAAATATAGATTCGTATGTAGATAGAAAAGCTGCATTATTCCGAATTTCCTTGAAGAGCGGCCATCTGGCATAATCCCGCATTTTTACACTTCCGGTTGAACCAATACGCTTCATGGTTACTATGGCCGCGTCAAAATCATTCTTGATGACTTTTACAGCGATAGTAAATTTGTCACTACATGATGACCAATCTTCCTTGTCCAGAAGTTTTATTGCCTCGTCTGTTCTTCCTGTCCATTTAAAAGCTTGGGATGCATTGATCAACAGCATTCGCCGCATTTCGTCGGAAGAAAATTTAGGCAGACTAACAGCATATTCACCCAACATGACGGCAAGATCGAACTCTTCCCTGTCTACAAGTTCAAACAAAGCGCCGTTCAAGACCTCGTCTGCTTCTTCGATATTTTGAGGGGC
>JBPBQB010000192.1:0-17898 GCA_050954545.1 Janthinobacterium lividum
CATGGTTCAGCAGGTTGACCGCCCGGCGTCCTGTCGAAGTCAAGAGGTCGCTGAGGGTCGCGGTCTGCTCGGCGGGCGGCTTGGAGAAGAACTTGTTCGCAGCGGTTGTGATCATCTCGCTGGAGTCGCCGACGGAGACGATCGCGGAGGCAAGTACACGCACTTTAATCGGCTTCGGCTGCCCGTTGCCGTCGACATCGGCGGTCTGGTCCGCAATGTCCAGATCGATGTTGATGGCTTTCGAGGGGATGGTCGTCCCCGTGGTCATCAGCGGCACTTCAATGGCTTTCCCCGGCCCTTTGTAGATCGCAGTGCGCCCGTTCAGCGACGAAACCAGGCGGATGGTTCCTGCTTCTACCTGGGTCAGAAACCGGCTGATAATCAGCGGAATGAAAATAAGCGCCAGGACAATGGCTGCTACGATAATAAACGTCGTGCTCATGACAAAGCCTCCCATGATGATTTCTCCTCTTGTGATAATTTCAAAGCCGCGCGACGCGGCAGGAATTGGTGTGACCATCAACACTGATGACGGTCAATTGTTCGCCTGGTCTGATGGCCGGGGCGTCAAACTGGCCCTCTTGTTCTAATGTCGCCAGGACACGCACCCACTGACCGTCGATGGTCAGGCCGACTAGCCCTCGCCCGCTTCTATCGAAACTTGTGACGGCCTCGGCTTGACGGGCGACCATTCCTTCCAATGCCGTGCTGGGTGTGGAGGCGAACCGGAAGAGAAGGTTCCAAATGGGCCGGACCAGCAGGCCGAAGAAAACGCAGCCGCCAAGAATCGCTGCCAGTGCGGTCAGCGCGACGCCGAGGTGCGCGGGATGCAGCAGAAGGCCGGTCGCACCCGCGCCCAAAGAAAGGCTGAAGATCGCAAGCGGCGACAGCAGTGTCCACAGCGGCGATGGCCCGCGTTCGCTGTGGGAGCTATGGTGAGCTCCATGCTCCGCGTGACCGGTATGGCCTGTGTGACTTGCGTGACCAGTGTGCCCGGAGTGTCCGCTGCCATGCGACATTCCGAGCACTGCTTGTGCGAATAATCCGATGAGCCCGATTAGGAAAAGTGTGGTATAGATCATGGGCACGGTGTCCTTCCGATTTCTTGGCCTTCTATTTTTTATGACCCGGCAGATGCAAAAAGGTTGCAGGGAGTTTATGACCCCCACCCCTGCCGCTGCGCGTCGACCCCTGCCCCCGCAAGCGGGAGAGGGGTGAAGATTTAGGATACACCCTCTGCTTCTGTATTCACCCCTCTCTCACGCAGTGGGGGCAGGGGTCGACGCGCAGCGGCGGGGGTGGGGGTCTCTAATCCGGTCCCATCACTTGTCGTCTTGTCTCGCGTATCCGCTCGATGGCTTCCGCGAGGAGAGCACGGTGGGCGGGGTCGTTGAGCCAGGTGCTGGCACCGGAGGAATGGGGCAGGGGAATGTAGAGAGTGCCGTCTTTGTGGAACGTCTGGCCGACAGCTTGCTCTAAAGACATTTTGGGCAGGAATGTGTCGATGGACATCTTGCCGAACAGCAGCATAACGCGGGGCTGGACGAGAGTCCACTGGGCATCAAGCCAGGGGCGGCAGTTGGCCCGTTCTTTGGGAGAAGGAGCGCGGTCGGTGCTTTTGCCGGGCAGGCGGCCCGGAAAGCATTTGGTCAGTGCTGTCATATAAACAGTCGTGCCGATGTCTTCGGCGGCAAAGCCTGCCTCGATCAGCCAGCCGATCAGCTTACGGGCTGCCGGGCCGAGATACATTCGCTCGCCGCGCAGATCGCTCAGCCCCGGTGCCTGTCCGACGAGCATGAACGGCGCGGGGGCCTGTCCCCAGACAAGGGGCGGGGGCGAGATCGGAAATCCGTCCGCCTCACATCTGCGGCAGGCACGGATGGTGTCGTGTAATAGTTCAAGTTCAGTCACGCAGAGATTGTACCAGAAGCCACCTGCGGATGGCTTCTAATCTCAGACAGCTTCTGGTCAGCCTGCTACGGAACCGGAACTTCAAATGCGTTGAGTGTGGCGCAGGTCATTAGATACAGGCCTGCCAGCATCGCGATGTCGACGAGGCCTTTATCGCCGAAGGCAGACGATGCCCGAGCGTAGGTCGCCGAGTCGATTTTGTGGTTGGCGGCAAGCTGCTTGGTGAACTCGTAAGCGCTGGCTTCCTGCTCAGACAGGCCTTCGGGGGTCTGTCCAGCAGTGATCGCCTGGATAATGTCTTCCGAGAGCCCCACGACTTTCGCGACAGCCGAGTGTGCATAGACTTCGTAATCCGACTGCCAGGCGGCTCCGACTGTGAGAATCACGATCTCGTGGACACGGTCGGTCAGTGTCGTGTTTTTCTTTTCTGCGGTGAAATAGTCGAGATAGGTTTGGCCGACTTCGGGCCCGTACAGCAGTGAATTGAACGGCCCGAGCAGACGCCCGTCGGGTGTCGCGGCTTTGAAGCCGGATTTGTCCGCCCAGGGCACCTGTTCAGTCATCATTCGGTCATAGACTTGGCGCTGGGCCGAGTTCAGTGCGTCGGGGCCAAGCAGCGGCAATCGGTCGGTATCGTTTTGGGTGGTGTCACTCATAGTAGTTCTCCTGCGAATTAAACTGTTCCCATTGTTGCCGCGTTGCTGCCGGCTCAAACACAGCGTGCGTCCATGCCTTGCCAAGATGGGCTCTCTTGTGATACACTGTAAGCCGCTTATGGAGATGGATTCGCGATTAATGGAAATGCTCGGCCCTGCCCTGAAACGGGAGGAGCCGATGGCCCGGCATACGACTCTCAAAGTGGGAGGGCCTGCCCGCTGGTTCTGGGCGGCGTCTGACGTGGAGGTTCTGGCACAGGTTCTCGACCTCTGCGCCCGGCAGTCTCTTCCCTACCTATTCATCGGGCACGGCTCGAACCTGCTGATGAGCGATGCCGGTTACGACGGTCTCGTAATCCAAAACCGCTGCAAGGGCTGCATGGTCGGTGATGAAACACGCGCGGAAAGCGGTGTCTCTTTCGGCTCATTATTTTTGCAGACGGCGCGGGCGGGTTACGGCGGGCTGGAATGGGCTATTGGAATCCCCGGCACGGTTGGCGGAGCGCTGGTCAGCAATGCCGGGGCTTACCGGGGCAATATTGGGCCGCTGGTATCTTCCGTGCGGGTCTTTGATGACGGGCAGGACCAGACAGTCGGCCCGGAGTGGATGGAGTTTTCGTACCGCGACAGCCGCCTGCGCCGGTCCGGTCTCAGCGGGACAGTCGTATTGTCCTGCACGTTTCATCTGACCGAGCGCGGCGACCCGGAGACGATCCTAGCTCAGGCTAAAGAGTATCAATCTCAGCGGCGGGCCAAGCAGCCGTATGCGCCGTCGGCGGGCTCGTTTTTCAAGAATGTTCAGAGTAAAAGTCTTGCGGAAAGTCTGGAAACCCTGCCTGCCGGTATGAAGGCTGCCGGGGTCGTTCCCGCCGGGTTTCTCAGCGAAGCCTGCGGCCTGAAAGGCCTGCGGGTAGGGGGAGCAGAGGTCTCGGAAAAGCACGCGAACTTTCTCATCAATGCTGGAGGCGCGACGGCATCCGACCTGCGGGCACTGGCCTATAAAGTCAAGTCAGTAGTATATGATCGGTTCGGCGTGACTTTGGAAGAGGAAGTTCTCTATGCCGGTGACTGGACAGCGTGGCCCAATTCGCCGACATGAAAGAGTAAATGAACTATGCTTTGCCTGTAAAACACTTTTTTGTCCGCTACAGGCTTGCCGCGCTTGGAGTGGCTATCTGCGCCGTGGCGATTTGCGGAACTGCCATTTATGGAAGGCTTGAGCGGAAAGTCAAAAGCGCCGATATGCTGGCGGGCAAGTGGGTCGGCATGGTTGTCTGGCATGACGCATCAGGGCGGTCTTACAGACAGACCATGCGAACTGCCCTGTTTTTCCTGCCGGGCAATGTGGTTGGAATTGTCATCACATTTCCGACTGGAGCCATCGGCGGTGCAGGACATTATACGCTTCGCGACAGCCACCTAATAGTCCATTGTGATAGTTTGACTATCAACGGTCGGACACTGCCGATGACTGACTGGAAGCACGCCCCCTGGTTCCACGAGAGTGCCGCTTATGTGGTGACTTCCAACGGCGAACACTTGACATTGACTCCATCAGCCGCTCCGACACCTGCCCCATGCTTTCCGCTGCTGGTCTCTCCCAAGCCAATTGTCCTCAGCCGTATCGACCACGCTGAGAAGGCTGCTCCGGCACCGCCGCCGCGCGAGTAATTTGGGGCGAACACAAGATAACACAGACGAACACAAGGTTTGCCCCTACGGGATTGGTAGGGCGCGAACCTTGTGTTCGTCCTTTCTTATTCCCGTTCGTCCGTTCTGAATTGCGTTCGTCCATATCTGCTGCTCTTTGGAAACAGCTTCTCTCAGGCCGCGCCGCCGGGATAGATCGGCGCATCTTCATCGGCAACGACTTCGATCTCGACGGCTTGGTAGAGCTTGACCGCGAAGCCGTCTTCGAGCATGGCGTCCCGAACGCCAAGGGCGATCTCTAGATCCTCACATACTTCAAACGCCACATCCTCGCCGGCCTCACCGACAACAATGTACGTTTCTTCCTCTTCTTCAAATTCTTCGCCCTGATCAATCAGTGTCAGGGGGACCGGCGGCCTGCGCTGTGCATTGCCATTCGTGTTGCTCTGTGCCATCGTCATTCGGCTCCTTCAAGGGTCGTTGTCTTGCGCGATGTGCGCGGTTTTTCATCGGTCAACGCGGCGATGATCAGGCGGTTGAATGCCTGTGCCTGCTCATCGTGGGGCAGCAAACCGCTTTTGTCCAGAACGGTCAGCTCCGCGCGTGGATTGGCGGCGAGAAATGCTTCGGCGTCGGAGAGCGGGGTCATTAGGGCTTCGCGGCCCCAGACTATCCGCAGCGTTTTCTGCAACAGCTTGGGGAAAGCATCCGCCACGCTATGGTTCAGCAGGCCGCTGAAGAACGACGGCGGGGCGTTCTGCGCTCCGTACTGGTGGGTTGCGGTTGAATAATGTTCCAGCAGGGCCTCATCGACATAAGACGGGTCAAAATAGGTCTGGTTCATCAAATAGTAGCGCAGCCCGGCAAGCGACGTGATACTGTTGTAAAGCGTCGTTCCCAGCAGAGGCGCATGGGTCAATTGATAGGTTGCCTCGGTCCGTGCATTAGGCGCTTTTGCCAGATGCCGGAACCCGGTCGGACAGACCAGTATCAGCTTATCGACCAACTCCGGCTGATCGGCAGCCACTTGGACTGCATAGGCCGAGGCTAGGGACGAAGCAATCAGCGTACAGGGCTCTTTGACCACTTCGCGCAGGAACTGGCCCAGCATTTCGATATACTGCGCTGCCGTGTATTTGATACGCGGTTTGTCCGACAGACCGTACCCAAGCCAGTCCGGGGCGTAAACCATTTCATGCTCGGAAAGCGCGTCGAAGTTCTTGCGCCACTCATAGCCTGACGCTCCCGCGTAAATGCCATGCAGCAGTACGACCGGGCGGCCTTTGCCCTGACGTGTGTAAAAAATATCGCCATACGGGCCGGGCCAGAACCGGGCATCACCGCCCAGCGTGTTGCCAAGTGCCTTTGCCTGGGCAAACACAGCATTGTTCGCCGCTGCGACTGCCGCTGCGCCCGCCCCGACCCAGAGCAGATTTTTGAGGGTTTTGTTCATCGGAATTGTTCCTCGCTTACCTGTGGTTTATTTGACCTCGACTTTGCTGCCGATAGTATACCCAAAATGCGCGGCCAGCGCATCCCGGAACGCTGCCGGTGCGCCTGCGTCGCCGGGAGCGGCCAGGACCGCAAAATGCCAGTATTCCGTCGCAAAGAAAAGTGTCGGTCGGCTGACCCCGCCTGCCTGCCCGGCCAGCGTGATCCCTAATCGAAACTCGTTCTGCTCCGGGGTAGGTCGTTCGGCAGGCAGTGCGTAGACATCGAGAGGCCCCCCGGCCCCCAATAATGGGGGAGTCGGAGTAGGAGACTGGCCGGTAGGGGTGCTGCTTGCTGCGCCCTTCTTTTCCTCTTTTCCAGTTCCCCCATTATTGGGGGTTAGGGGGCCTCTGACATAAACCCCATGAAAAAGCGGCGTCAGTGTCCCGGTCAGCACAATAGCCGAATCACTGGACTGCCGCTGGTAAGGTGCGATTGCCGACGGCAGGACCTCGTCCAAAGTCGCCGCCGCTACCGGCAGTGTCGTCAGCGGCTCGTCTTTTGCGGCTTGAAGTTTGGGAGAAGACGCGCTGGGATTGCGAACGGAGTGGTGATGCGCGGCAGAGACCAATAAAACAATCACCAGCACAACAGTCGCCAGTGTCAGCGCCGCGATCCCGAGGCAAGCCCCAAAAGACTGCTCTCGGAACCGCTCATCGTCGACTGCTTTGGCCTCCTGGAACTCCGGCGACCGCACGACTTCGGCCCGTGCCGCCGAGAGCTCTTCCGCCGTTTCCTCGTCGACCGTCACTAAGATCGCAAAGCACTGTGGACAGGTCTTGGAATGGAAATTATCGTATTGGGAACCGCAGCGGGGACAGACTTTAGCGGGCATGAGTCATTATAGCACGGTGATCAGTATCACGCAGAAAAAGCTGATATATCCAAGCCCTGCCATTTCTGTGGCATGACAGCTACTCTTATTGTTGAAAAGCACCTGCGCCACGGAATAAATTCCGAGGCTGGAAAGTGCCCAGTGTCGAAGCGACACAAGAATTCTGACCAGCAGCCAAAGCGTTATTTTATTCCGTGGCGCATCTGCGTAACATCAGTTAGTGTGGTGGTTTACTCGGATTGAAAATGACTGAGAGAGGCAGCCCGAAAAGATAAATATAAAGGGCCGCTAAGAGGAAAATGCCAGTAAGCAACAAACCTACTTTTCCAGGCTTGGTGCGCCAGCTTAATATCCCTAATAATAAAGCGACAGGAATACCTACTATCTCAGCCCCTTGTAGCATTCCGATCAAGTTATTGTGTAAGACAATGAAGCCAATCTTTTCCTGTAAGCTCATCTGATGCAGATGCCACAGAAAAAAGAGATAGGCTCCAAGCAAAAGAGAGCTTAATGCACAGGACATGATGCCTAACGGAGTGACAGAAACTGTTGCTGAATTATTTGGCGTGCGGGGTAGTTCTAGTTCTGAGGGCTTCGGTGGCCAGCTATTTTTGTTATGGTCCACTGGCTATTTCTCTTTTAATTGCGGCGAATATATTTCCCGTCCGGTCCTATCTGTCTAAAATGCATAATTGGCTGAGTAGACCTGGTAGCCTTTGTCGGTTTGAACCAGTGTCATGGAAACGCTGCTGCTGCTTTTTGTGAACTGCGCGGGATAAGTCAGACGAACACTGGTCTGTCCATTATAATTTTGGATAAACCATTGCGGTTTCCCCGGACTGAGGAACGTCCCATGATGCTTTTCTACCAAGGCTTCCATGTCCTTCAAATCGTCCATAGACATCTTTTCCTGCACTTGCGGAGTGAATAGTGAGTAAGCCGCCTGATAATTGTGCTTTCCCATGGCGTCAATAAACCTATTGCCGACAGTGATAGCTTCCGATGAGCCTGCCTGCGCGGCATGAAAGACTTTGATGCCGCCAAAAATTGCCAGCATAATCAAAAGGGCGGCAACGCCGAGGACAACAAACGCCACCGGAAACGCTTTTTTCGGGGGTGGGTACGACATTAGAGGCTGGTACTCTTCATTGGGATAGTTCATGGTTCTTTTTCCTGTGTACTGATGTTATGCTGCTGTACTGCTCCTCGCCAACAGCAATCCGCGTAATGCTGCTGCATATACCGAGTACGCTGCTTTATCCTCGCGTGGGTACAAAACTATACGAACCAATGTCAAACTATGCGGCTTGTTTTCGAGGAAGTCAATAATAGCCTGCAATGCGATAGGGGCGGCAAGCTGAATAGGATAACAGAATGCGCCTGTGGAAATCGAGGGAAAAGAAATGCTCTGAAGCTTGTTTTCTACGGCGACACGCAAGCTGCTTTGGTAGGCACACGCAAGAAGCTCAGCTTCTTCCTCGCTGCCTTCTTCGTAGACCGGACCGACAGCGTGGATGACATGACATGCTCTTAAGAGATACCCGCGCGTGATAACAGCATCACCCATAGGGCAGCCGCCAATCGTCGAGCACTCTAGCAGAAGCTGTGGCCCTGCTTTGAAATGTATGGAGCCATCTGTTCCCTGTCCGCCTGCGAGGTCCCAATGAGCGGCTGTCACGACGGCATCCGTATCTTGGTCAGCAATATCCCCTTCAATCAGCTCCAATTGTGTCTCGCCAATCCATGTGTTCATCGTACTGATATTCTCTCACAATTTTCTTGAAATTGCAATGAAGCATCAATCCAGAGCAGGAGCCAGCCATTTTGCTTTGGCGGCGGTGATGCGTGATAGAGATTGGTCGAGGCGGGTTTCGGTGAGGCGGCCTGTTTCGACGGCAGACAAAAGAGCGGCATGGATAGCCCGCTGGGTTTCCCACTCGTGGCAGCAGAGCAGAAGGTCGGCTCCGGCTTGGACGGCGAGTACAGCGGCTTCGGGGGCACCCCAGTGGTCGGCGACGCCTATCATTTCGAGGTCGTCGGTGATGATGAGGCCGTCGAAGCCGAGCTCTTCGCGCAGGAGGCCGGTCAGGATCGCGGGGGAGAGTGTGGCGGGCAGGGTGGGGTCGAGGGCGGGAAACAAGATGTGCGCGGTCATGAGGGCGGCGAGGCCGGAACGGATGGCGGCGCGGAAGGGGATAAGCTCGGTCTGGTCGAGGGCTTCGCGGCTGCGGCGGATGGTCGGCAGGGCTAAGTGCGAATCTGTCTCGGTGTCGCCGTGTCCGGGGAAGTGCTTGCCGCAGGCGAGTATTTGAGCGTCAATCTGAAAACCTTGGATTGCGGCGACGCCGAGCGCGGCGACGATGTGAGGGTCTGAGCTGTAGGCACGATTGCCGATGACGGGGTTTTGGGGGTTGCTGTCGACATCTAAAACCGGCGCGAAGTCCCAATTGAAGCCGAGTGATTTCAGCTCTTCGCCGATTGACCGGGTGGATTGACGGGCGATCTTTGGATCGTTCAAAGTGCCGATCTCGCGCTGAGACTGACGCGGCGTATAAAGCGGCGGCTTGAGGCGCTGGACCCGGCCTCCTTCCTGATCGACTGCGACAAACAGCGGCGGCAGGCCGCGCCGACGGGTGCGGTCTTGCAGCCCGGCGATCTGTGCTGACGTTTCGGTGGGTGTGCCGATGTTGCGGCCCATCAGAATGATGCCGCCGACAGCAAGCTCGTCGACCAGAGCGTCTGCCTGGGCATCGCTCATCCACCCAAACAGCAGCATCTGGCCGATCTTTTCGTGCCGTGTCATTGGGATTTGTGGCCTCCTGGAAAATAGCTCGGTGCGTGAGCGTCGATAGGTACTGTAAATGTCATTGGGATCGTTTGCAGGTCTACCCGCTGGCGGATAATCAGTGTCAGCGTTTTCAGTACCGCCGGCAGATTCTCGTGCAGGGGAAGAACAGATACTCCCTTCGGTGTCGGATGCCGGTCGGGATTCATCGGCAGTCGCATGGCATAATTGGCCGGCGTTCCATTGGACTCGTTAGACCATCCGCTGACCTCGTAAGGCGGAGGGAAGGTAAGACTGAGAGTGATTGGCTTGCCGAATTTCCGTGCTAGGGGAGATGCCGGAAGAGAATAGGCAGTCGGATACTCTGTGATAAGGGGGGTGATACTCACCAGAAAACTGAGCGCATCTTGTTCAAGCATCGGCCGAAGGCTGCTGCCCTGGACAGGCAGAGTGACGGTGATACCGCTGGGTGTAGTGACAGACAGGGCATGAGGCAGCTCCAGGCAGTAATACTTGCTGCCTTCTACTCGATACTCTTTCAGCCCATAGCCGACGGCGACGTTGTGAAATGTTACTGGCTCGTCGTCGGTCTCAAACTGACGCAGCTCAGTCGAAATCCGCAGAAAGCGGGTCATCTGAGGGTAGTAGTCGATACTGTCGTAGCTGAGGATGCCGCCTCCATACCACGACTGAGGCGGGCTGAAAACGCCATTTCGATCCAGAATCGGTGTCCCAGAAGAAGCATAAATTGTTTTGTGGCTATCGAAATCGAATGGCTCCCACTCGCGCGACTGCTCAGTCGTCACGATGTCCCATTGGTGTGAATCGGGCGGCAAAACTGGATGCAGGATATAGCTGATTAGCCCGTTGGGCTGACCAGCCTGGGGATGCCAAGCCTTTACGGACAGAGAAATGCCGTCTTTCGTGATCGTGCTTACGGGGTGCGAGGGGGCAGGAACGACATGGCGCATCCGGGGCAAGTGGGAGAACAGCCAGTGGGCGGTATGTCCGCCTTGATCCGCGACCGCAATGTCTACTGACCGGCATTCGCTGGAATATCCGGTCGGTAAACTGATGAATAACAGGCGCATTGCCGGGTCATTCGTCGGCAGCCGAATATCTTTCTGGGTACGCAAATGCCAATCCAGAGGTAAAACATCCCCTGTGGAAAGCCGGGCCGTGACGGAGAACGCTTTCCCAAACGTGCTTTGCTGCGAATCGATGTCATTGTTGTCAAAGCTGTCCGGGAGCGAAGGAGGCTTGACCCAAATGCCGAAAGCATCTTCCCTATCCGTTTTCTCAGACCAGCTGCTCCCTAGATAGTCAACGCCTTTATATTGGAACCCGCTGAACGTCCGCCCGTATTGATCCTCCCACTGTCTTGGCCGCTGAATGTCGAGTAAGAGGAATCCGTTTTGGCTTCGCGGGGTGGAAGCATCCAGAGACGGCGCACGCTGAAGCACGTTGTCCCACCCGCCGCGTGAGAAAACGTAGCAGCTAAGCAATGTCACAACCAACAAAACCAGAAAAAGCAGCCGCCTGAGAGGTCGCCTGAAAGCGAGACTGAGGAAATGCAAGACCAAGTTTTGCATAATGGCTGTTCGTTCGGATTTAGACGGCTGCACTTACCGCTTCTCCAGGCGGCACAGCTAGTGGCTTGGCCGCTTCCAGCTTCTCGGTGATCTCATGCTCGGCATTGATGGCCCGCAGCTCTTCCACCGAAATCTTGCATTCTAAATGCCGCATGAGCTGAACCAGCAGATCTGTGTTGTGCTCTAGATGCTGCAAAATGATCATGACCTCTTTTTCCGCTTTCTGGTTGACCTGGAAGTCAAGCTCTGCCCGGATCTCCGTGTGCCGTCCCTGGACATTCTGGCCGACCATGATCAGCGGCATCAGAAGTATCTGGATGACATTGCTAATCAGAAGATAGGCAACGAAGGCAGGGAAGGGGTCAAATGATTTCCAGTGCAAAGCCAGTCACTTCGGACGCGAGAATATTATAGCTGGTCCATAAAATGGTCCAAACAAGGATTGCCAGAAAGAAGCCCATTGAGCCGACCCGGTCAGTGATGGAGACTGCCAGCTTGTCGAGGGGGCTGAGGGTGTTCTTGTAAACGTCGTTGGCGTTGGCAACGGGCGGCAGCGCGTGCTCATGACGCGGCAGGCGAAGCTGTTCCCAGAGCTTTTTTGTGGCGAGAAAGGGGTTTTCACCAGTGGGTGACTGGCCGTTCGTCGGTAAAGCCGTTGTCTCGGACATGTGCATAGTCTCCTTGCTACTATCGAGAAATCTGTCCCCATAATACCTGAATGTTTGGTTACTTGCGCGTTTTTTAGTGACCGGCGACTTTTCGTTGATTGTCCACCCAGATTTTTGTGCGCGTTGTCGTAAGCGGCTGATTGTTGGCGTCCTGCGCCTCGGCTTCGATCACGTATTCGCCGTCGGGGACAGTTGTCGTATCCCAATGAAAAGTATAGGGAACACTGTTGGTGATGCCGACGAACTGGCCGTCCCGGTAAAACGAGATGTAGGCAGTGCGAAGGTCGGGAGCGGCAACGCTGAAGCTGATTTGACCACGTTCGACCAGCGATTTGCCGGCTCGTGCATCCGCCAGAGCCGTGAGCGAATAGGCAGCGACGGCTGCCTGGATTTCTCCGTCCCGCCAGCTTTTATCACCTGCCGAGGTCCGAACCAGGCGCAGAGCGGTCACATCGGCCAGTGCCAGTGTCTTGCTGCCGATCAAAGTCGGCATTGGGACCCAGGGGCCATTACGCCGCTGGACTTCCGTCCGCCACGAATGCTGTGGCTCGTCGGCACTCCAAGCCAGATCGAAGTAGCCGTAAAAAAGGGGCGGGCGGCCTTCCATCTCCGGTGTGGCCGGGCGCTTATGCGAGCCGATGACCAGTACGGACGGTGCGCCGGCACCGTCCCCCTGGGCGTTATGGAACGCAGGCTGGATTTGGAACCCGCCGCGCCGCTCCGGGCCGATGCCTTCAAAGAGCGGGGACGTGCTCACGGGAGCAGTGGAGACCGTGATAACACCGTCATGGTTTGTATTGATCGCACCGACACCTGTATAAGAGCAGCCGTCGTAGCGTCCGATGCCGACTACGGGTTTGACTACGTGGGTCAGCAGCTTAGTTGCGTTGTCAGCGTAAGTCGCCCGGACTTCGCCGCCTGCTTTGTTATCGAAAAAGACTTCTTTAAGGGGATTAGTCGGCGCAAGAACGACAATCTCCAAAATGTCGCCGTCGCGCGGGATATAGTTGACCGGCAGGGGCTCGAGGTCGCTGCCCATGCCATGCTCTAAATAAACGGAATTGCCGACCAGCGGCGACAGCCCGCGAAAGATGCTGGTGCCGACAGGGATAGTGGTATAGACCCCCGACAGTCCGGACACATGACCGCCAAACAGCTTAGGTGTCTGGGTAAACTCGCGCGGCAGAATGTTGATGAGCAGCGGGTCCGGCGTGCCATTATCGCCGACTCTAATCCGCAGGCCATGTACCGCTGTCGCCGCGACTGTTCCCGGCACGGCATAACCTGCTGCCGAGTAGCCCATCAAGCTTTCCGTGGCTGGAGCCGTCACGCGTCCGATCAAATGCCAGTTCTTGCCCTGGTCATCTGAAACCTGGATTGCCCCGTCCACGCTGTTGACCAGCCGGATGCGGTGTGTCTCTACCCGGTCAAAAGCCGGGAAAGTCGGCGGTGTTTCATCGGCGCGTCCAGCGGCGGCTGAAAGAAAAAGCAGGATGCAGAAGAACAAAGCCGTGACACGCATAGAGTATTATAGCACACAGAACGGAGCGGCTTAAGGGCCACAAAAAAGCATCTTTTACGAGTGGGCGGCAGATAAAAACCCGGCACTTTCAATGCCGGGTTACTTTTGCTGGGTTTCTGCTTAAGAGGCAGATTTCGCCCGGCGGCGATCCGCGAACCAAAGACCGCCTGCGCCCATCAGCAGCAGAAAACCAAAAGACACGACGCTGGACGCTTCTGGCACCGCCGCCGGGGTAGCAAGGAAACCGTGGTAAACACTGTTCGCATCTCGGTAGTAGCCGACAACCTGACCATCGTTGTTAATGCTCTGAACAGTAAAGCCGGACACGGCGGCAGGGTCATCCAGGGCAGCGAATGTCGGGGGTGCCCCTCCAACTCCGGGCGTCTCCACAAAGCCATGAGAGCCGGTATTGCTGAGGTAATAGCCTGCCACCTGCCCTAAGTCATTGATGCTGGAAGCGGTCGTGTGCTTGGGTGAGGCCGGATCAATAATGTCGGTGAACCCGCCCCCCGGCGCAAGAAGAAAACCGTAGGAGAAACCACCAACCGAGTAATGTCCAACCACTTGGCCGCTATCGTTAATGCCTTTGGCGATGGTATCGCCGGTAGCATTAGGATCGGACAAGCCGGCGAAGAAAGATGTGCCGTTCGTGCTTGGCGTGTCAAGAAAACTTTGTATCTTGGCGGTGGAGTTGGCTTGGTAGATTCCCACGACCTGCCCGGAGTTATTGATTCCGTAGCCTGTGGTGTAGCCGCCGTCAGCGCTTACCACTGATGGATCGCTGATCTTCTGAAATCCGACACCGGGAGTATAAACAAAGCCGTAGGAGCTGGTGCCATCTCCATATCCGCCGACAATCTGCCCGGCATTGTTGATGCCGAGTGCCCCGGTGCCGCCGAGGGCTCCGGGATCGGGCAGGGTGCTGAACCCGCCGCCGGGCGTCTCCGTAAAGCCGTGTGTTCCGGCACTGTCGTCGTAAAAGCCTACGATCTCGCCTGCGTCGTTGATGCCCCAAGCCTCAGTGCCGCTGAGGGTGCCGCCATTAACGGCATAAGTTCCCGCGAGGGGATCATCCAGAGTGGTAAACGTGTAGCTCGTCTGGGCTTGGACAGGGCGGGCGGCAACCAGTCCCAGAGCAGCCAGCACCGCAAGTGCGGCACTGGCGTTGTGTGAAAAGTGCATGGTCATTGGGTTCCTGTTGAAGAAGCAGGCATAAATGCTTGAAAGTGCGACATCAACGGTGACTGCATGAATCATGCCAAGTAAGCAGCATACAAGATGTGTTTAAATATTTCTTGAAGGAATGTCATTCCCAGCATTTACATAGCGCTCTTGTTTCCTGTGTTTGCTCATGCGCGGGAAATGGCGCGGCAGGTAACAGTCTACACCTACTTTTTCTGAAGGAGAATTATCGTGAACATTGTCTATGACCCAGAAGTGGATACCCTGCGTATCTTGTTTCAAGAAACCACTGTCACGACGGAAGAACTTGCTGAGGGTATCGCGGCTGATTATGACGCGCAGGGCTGTCTTGCCGGAATCGAAATTCTGGATGCTGCGCTGAGATTAGGTGGGCAGGAGGGATTGCGGCAGGTTACAGTCGAGGGGATTGGTCAGGCCATTGCTGTTTAAACTGTCCAAAACTCACCGTCAGTGTGCAGGCTCATAAATGGATATCAGGTACTGAACTCCGACGGTGATGTACAAAGTTTTGGTGTGAGAGACTTCCATTCCCAGATCTTCTCCCAACATCCTTGAGCGTCTTATACCGGCGGGAGCGTCACTGAGCGTAAAATGCTGCCCTTCCGGGTCTGTGATCTCTTCGGAAAACGTGTGGACGCCAAGAAGGCGGACGCCGAGGGCAGCGGCAATCTTAGCAGATTTCTCGTTGACACGGGCGATGCAGTCCAGCAGCCAGGCGTCGCGCAGGTCAGTATCATCCGGGTAATCCCACTCGATGGCGGTCAGGGACGTGTTCTTTTGGGCGGTGACAATACCGATCAAGTCAGCGAACTTTGACAGGTCGGCACAATGCACCCGCAGGCGGTACCGGACATGGGATGATTTGGACAGCACCCCGCTCTGGACGTCGGCAGAAACGCCTTCCAGAAAGACCGCATCGGGCGGCAGGCCGGAGGCTGAGAGGTCGCTGACAAGCTGTGCGACCTCTCGGGCTTTCTTGAGGGCTTCCTGACCGGTGAACAGCGAAGCACCTTCGACTGTCACGCGCAGATCAGCCCGGTCGGCAGCGACATCATGTGACTGCGTTTCTCGAACGGTGATTAAGTGAGGAGTCTCAGGCATCAGATCATTTGTCTTCGCGCAGATCGGCGAATAGGATTGTCGATAGGTACCGTTCGCCGTTCGACGGGATGATCGCGACAATGGTCTTGCCGGCGTTCTCAGGGCGGTGCGCCACTTGAAGAGCCGCAATGACGGCTGCCCCGGAAGACAAACCGATCAAGATGCCTTCTTCGACCGCGCAGCGCCGGGCCATTTTGACCGAGTCTTCGGTGCTGACTTCAATGACTTCGTCGACAATCGCCATGTCCAAGTTGTCCGGCACGAAGCCTGCGCCGATGCCCTGCAATTTATGCGGGCCGGGCTTGATCGGCTCTCCCTCGCGAGTCTGGGTGATGACCGGGGACTCAACGGGTTCGACAGCGATGGCTTTGAAGTTCGGATTTCGTTCTTTGATCACTTCCGCAACACCGCTCAGCGTCCCGCCGGTGCCGACACCTGCCACGATGAAGTCGACGACTCCTTCAGTATCTTTCCAAATCTCTTCGGCGGTGGTGCGGCGATGGACTGCCGGGTTGGCAGGGTTCTTGAACTGCTGAGGCACAAACGCGCGTGGGGTCCGGGCGGCGATCCGCTCGGCTTCGGCGATGGCTCCGCGCATTCCTTCGCTGCCGGGGGTCAGGACAAGCTCGGCTCCGTAGCCGCGTAGAAGCAGACGGCGCTCGACAGACATGGTCTCCGGCATGGTCAGAATGCAGCGGTAGCCTTTGGCCGCGCAGACAAACGCGAGCCCGATGCCGGTGTTGCCGGAAGTCGGCTCGACAATGACCGAATCCAGGTGCAGGATGCCTCGGGCTTCGGCGTCTTCGATCATCGCCAGCGCGATCCGGTCTTTGACGGATGAAGCCGGGTTGAAGAATTCCAGTTTCAGCAGCACCGTTGCTTCTGCACCATCGGTGATCTTGTTTAGCCGGACTAGCGGCGTGAAACCGACAAGTTCCGTGATATTGTTGTAAATGGGCATAATTTTTTGCCTTCCACTTTGAGTGTAATCTTTGGTGTTATCATACCCCAAATGAGTGAGGAAGGTGCAGAAGGTCGAAAAGCCGGGGGGATGTCCGGGGGTATGAAACCCCCGGCAGTTAAGTGCTGACGCCCTCTGGGCTACGGATGTTAGGAGTAGGACAGGATTCTGGTCCTAGTCGTTAGCCCGGAGAGCGTCTGCTTTTCATTGCCGGGGGTTTTATACCCCCGGCTAACCCTCGGATTCCCGACTTCTCCCTGCTGCCTCTGGTGCTTCTCTTGACAACCCTCGGCAAAAATGCTACTCTTTGCACTATGAACGAGCCACTATCTGATGATAACGCTGTGGAGCAAAAACGGCCCCGAGTGGTCGTGGTCGGCAGCGCGAATATGGATATGGTCGCGCGGGTGCCGCAGGGACCGCGTCCGGGCGAGACTCTGCTTGCCGGTGCGTTCGCCATGGTCCCCGGCGGCAAGGGGGCGAACCAGGCCGTGGCTGCGGCGCGTCTGGGGGCCGTTGTCACGTTTATCGCCTGTCTTGGGGTGGATGTCTTCGGCGATCAGGCTGTGCTGGGTCTGGAAAACGAAGGCATCGACACCCGTTTTATTGTCCGCGACCCCGACGCCCCGACCGGAATTGCATTGATTACGGTGGATGAAGAGACCGGCGAAAATACAATAGTTGTCGCGCCAGGCGCAAATGCGAAACTCAGCCCCGCCCTGCTGGAACTGGCCGCTGCCGCCATTCGCGATGCGGACGTTCTCGTGTGCCAGTTGGAGATCCCTCTTGATACCGTACTGACTGCGCTCAAAATGGCGCGAGATGGGAACGCCGTCACCATCCTCAATCCGGCCCCGGCTCAGATGTTATCGGATGAACTGCTGTCATTCGTCTCTGTGCTGACTCCTAATCAGACAGAAGCCGCCCGGCTGCTGGATGCTGATCTAGATCCTTCGGCAGCCGCGTTAAGCCTGCGGCAGCGCGGCGTGGAAAATGTCGTCGTTACTCTCGGCTCAGCCGGTGCCCGCCTTGTCACGGTGTCGGTGAACGCCTGGATTCCGGCATTTGAGTCTCAGGAAGTCGCGGACACGACCGCTGCCGGTGACTGCTTCACGGGCGCGTTAGCCGTTGCGCTGGGCGAAGGGCAATCGATGGAAGAGGCAGTCAAGTTCGCCAACGCCGCTGCCTCGCTGAGTGTCGAGACGGAAGGCGCTCAGCCGTCTCTCCCAAACCGCCTCGCCGTCAACCGGCGGCTGATGGGATAACCCCTCCCACTCGTTCCTCGCTCCCTCCCCTGTTAGGGAAGGGCCTCGGAAAGTGCAGGAGTAAGACGGCATCTTTCGTCTCTGGCATTCTCTCTTACTCTGAAAGCCCTTCCCTAACAGGGGAGGGAGCGAGGAACGAGCGGGAGGGGTTCTGAACGAGTTCTACCCCATCAGCCGCAATAATCTGGTATTATTCTCTCATGCCAAATGTTTCTGAGACCAATGTTCGAGTTCGTTTTGCCCCGTCGCCGACGGGGG